>PLXK01000009.1 GCA_003151415.1 Bacteroidota bacterium | reverse complement strand
TCTTCCGGGTTCAGGGTAATGCCTCCGAAGCTCTTCTCCACAATAAAGGCACTCAGGTTTTCGTCGTTCTCGATTTTGGCAAACACGGTGAAAATATCGGCAAATCCTCCGTTGGTGATCCACATCTTTTGACCATTGAGGATATAGTGTTTGCCATCGGGAGTCAGAACAGCTTTGGTCTTTCCCGAATTGGCATCCGAGCCGGCTCCGGGTTCTGTCAGGCAATAACAGGCTTTCCACTCGCCATTGGCGAGCTTGGGGATGTATTTCTTTTTCTGAGCATCATTTCCGTAGTACAGAATGGGCAGGGTGCCTATTCCGGTGTGCGCGGAAATAGAAACGGCAAATGAATGCGCTGCGCCCAAAACTTCTGTTGCCAGCATGCCTGTTACGAAATCCTTCTCGAAACCGCCAAGCGATTCAGGTATGCTCAATCCAAGCATGCCCAGCTCAGCCGCCTTGTTCATGAGCTTGACCGTCAGCCCTTCTTCCTGCGAATCGATCCGGTCCAGATTGGGAGTAATCTCCTGGGCAATAAAATCCCGGCAGGATTGGGCAATCATGAGTTGTTCCTCATTCCATTCTTCCGGAATGAAAATATCTTTTGCTTCGGTTTCCCGGATGAGGAACTCTCCGCCTTTAATTGTCTTTTTTGTGGTCGTTTCCATAAGAAGGATATTTTAGTTGTTTCTGGTTTTGCAGGAATAAAGGTATGAAAATTTATTATGCATGCATAGTATTGTGATTAAAATCAGGAATCGGTCAGGAGTCTTCGTCCTGACAGGAGAATGCTCGGCCATTGGTGGCTTTCAGAAAGGATTTGGTAAAGGGCGGTGGATTGTTTGCTGCATGTTCGCGCTGCTGCAGTGCATTTTAGTGTTTTAACGGATCTTATCGATCCGGCATGCCCAATATTCTTCCCGTTCCACAATGGCAGGCCTGAATTCCCTGACCTCTTTCAGCGTGTATTGATCCCTGCTTAATGAGGCCATCAAAAGATTCATCAGTTTTGAATTGTCTGTCGAGAAAGCAAGAACAATATAGACGTGTGCTTCTGCGGAACTGTCCATACAGCTTTTTATACGGACGGCGAGGTCGGCGGGCGTAACAAGGGCAAGCCGGTTCCACACACAGAAACTGCCCAAGTGATTCAATTCGGGATAAAAGACAGGTTCGCCGAGATATCCTGAAACTACCGGACCTGAATTGTAGGGGTTGACAACGATCAGTTTATGCTTTTCTCCAAAACCCTGAATCCAGGCACTGACTTCGTTGCCTTTTGAAAACGTGCACCGGTTGTCCTTGCAATAAGCCCCGATTCCTGAAACAATCTGGCAGAGCAAAATGCTCCAGAGAAAGGGTTTGTATACCCCTGTTCTGATCTTTTCCAGGAGGGCCTCCCATTTCGAAAAAAGCGGAATCCTGACCGAAATGTGGTTTGTTTTACTTAGCCAGAGCGAAACAAGCAAGATCATGAACATGTAACCCATGTAATGTGCTCCTGTGACAAGATTCATGAGGAAGGATCCCGCGGCAATGAGCAGGGTTAACGAATAGAAAATGAACAGAGACGCCGGCTTGTCAAAAAACAGAATAAAAGGCACGATAAACACCAAAACAGATAGAACAATGCCCATGTGTTTCAGGTGAGATACCATAAAGTGGTAGTTCCAGAAATGGAAATTGGAAAAATCGGGCATCGGGTAAATGCCTTTCAGATAAAAGGAAAATGCTTTTATAAAGCGATCGGAAGTGAAAATGTTTCCTTTCACATTGTTCAGAAGCAGAGAATCCGACGGCGGAAGTATACTCAGCACAGCTACCGCAAGACCGGAAATAAACAAACCCAGAAAGAGTATGTAAGTCTTTTTGTTTGTCACCCCGGTGTTTCGCAAATAGTCATGGCTCAAAAGCAGGAACAGGGGAATGGAAATAATGAACGACAATAAATGAGTATTGGCAAGAGCGACAAGACACAACGTCTGTGCCAGGTAATTGTTTTTGGGAGAGGAGAACAGCGCAGAGAAAAGAACCAGGAATAGTAAAGTCAGACTGTAACTTCGGCTGATGACGTTGTATTCAAAGAAAAAGTAATACCCAAAAAGGATGCAGACGTTCTGCAGGACAGAAAACGGCGAATACCGCAGAAAAAGAAATGCCGTGGCAAGAATGATGCTCAGATGAAGCATCTGTACCGCGAAAGGGTTATGCGTAAATGCAGAAAGAACAAACAGCATCGTGTGCCAGATCATCGGATGACTTTCATACTTCGAATTGGTCAACAACTCGGAAAAGGAATGACTGTCTTTGGATATAAGCCAGGCCTGCATCTCATCAAACCACATTTCGTGATGCAGGGCGCCGAGGAAGGAAAGAACAGCAAAAACAAGCAAGAGACCGGCATTGATCTTGGGTTTGTTTTTATGGGCAAAACCCGGTGTCAAGAGTACAATGTGCTCAACGGATTTCATAAAGTGTCCAGCCCCCCGGCAGCTGCTTCATTTCATGCAAGTCTGAATGCGACCGGATAAATTCATAATTAATCATCGGATTGAGCCCTGTGTATTCTTTCTCAAATGAATGCAGATTGAAAAGAAGGAAACTGTTTTTTTGCAAGGTATCCAGCTTTTTGTCCCACAGATTGTCTTTTTGCAAAACAATGCCGTAAAAGTTAAGGGCGCCGTTTATACTAAAGGTGTAAATACTCCCGGGGGGCAGTTTTGTACATGCCTGTGCGATGCTTCGCTCTTCTGAATTGGCCTTGTAAAAAGGGATGAAAGCCCTTGTGAACAATCCAATCTGAATGACAATCACTCCTGCAACAAACAAGCGCGGAGTGACATTCAGTTTCGAAATCAATTCCGGATAAACAGGAAAGAAGAACAATAGAAACAATGGAAAGGCAGGGATAAGAAATCGCATATTCTGGAACGGGATTCCTGCAAGAAAAAGGCAGTAAAGCGAGATCGAGAGCAGGAGGGTTTTGGTAAGGGGATCTTTCAATTGAATTTTGTTCCGGAAAAAGACAAGAATGAATCCGCAAAAAAGAAAGCCGGGATGAAAGAAGGACAAAAAAGCATAGACGATATTCTGTACCTGATACGAGTAGTGACCATTGCCGTTTTTGAAGGATGTCAGAAAGAAGTTCATTGGGCTCCATTCCTGCATCCAGTCTGTGGCGAGAAAGGCAAAAGGTTTGGAGTGTCTGATTGCAAAATGAGGAAGTGAAATTAAAGACAAAATAAGTAAAAGGACCAGGTAATCAGTCAGACGCAGATGCTTCAGACTCCGGTAAACCACAATGATTGCCGGAACGAGAACAAGCAAAGCGCAGGCATAGCGGGTCATGACGGCTGCTGATGCGGCAAGCGTGAACAGGAAAGTATGTTTTCTGGTATAAATCTGCCCCAGAACGATAAAACAATACCAGGAAAGGATAACAAAAAAGGTGGCAAGAAGATCCGACATGTCGGTCAGCCCTGCGCGAAGCACAAAAGGAGACAGCAGAAGAAAGAGTACGGCATACATTCTGGATGTTTGAATGGAAACAGCAAATTGCCGGCGCAGAGTTTTTTCAAGAAGCCAGCAGGATGCTGTCAGGGAGGCAACTGAGACAATCTGCAGTGCATATTGTACAGGAATCAGGAGGCTGAGAAAGCCTCCCAGGATCGGGTAGAGCAGGGGCCAGAAATAATCGCCGGGGGCTTTTCCCTGAAGGAAAAATTCGCGCCATTCATTCGCATAACGCGCATATTCGTAACTGTCTTGTCCGTAAAGCCCATTGAACCCGGCCATGCAGATCCCCCCAAAAAGAGCCAGAAAGAGGACTCCGTAAAAAAGGAGTGTGTTTCTGCCGGTTTGTTTGCCGGAAATCATTTGGTTCGTACTCAAATCAGGACATCATCTCAAAGACTCCTGCTGCGCCCTGAC
>PLXK01000013.1 GCA_003151415.1 Bacteroidota bacterium | reverse complement strand
TCAGTTCACCGGCTACTTTCATGGCTGGGCCCATCAGGTCGAGTTCGCCTTTCATAGCCCTTTTCAGGAGCATGTCAACCGTCAGGAGGCGGTTGATTTCATTGGTTCCTTCGAAAATACGATTGATCCGGGAATCGCGGTAAGCTCTTTCCATCGGAGCATCGGCAGAGTAGCCCATCCCTCCGAAGATCTGAACACCTTCGTCAACTGTATAATCCAATGCTTCTGATCCTGCAACTTTAAGCATTGCAGCTTCTGCAGCAAATTGTTCCACCCCTTTCAGCATGGCTTTTCCATGTTCCATACCGGAAGCGGAGAGAGCTTCTATGGCATCTTCAATATTTTGAGTACAACGGTAGAGAGCCGATTCAACCGCATAGATACGGATGGCTTGTTCAGCAAGCTTATAACGAATAGCACCATATTTGGCAATCGGGCGTCCGAATTGCTGGCGTTCATTGGCGTAAGCGATAGCTTTTGTTCCAACTTCTTTCGATGCCCCAAGTGCAGCCGCAGCAAGTTTGATACGTCCGAGGTTCAGGATGTTTACTGCAATTTTGAATCCATTCTGGCGCTCGGATAGAAGGTTTTCTACCGGTACTTTGGTATCGTTGAAGAAAACCTGACGGGTAGAACTCCCTTTGATTCCCATCTTGTGCTCTTCCGGGTTCAGGGTAATGCCTCCGAAGCTTTTTTCAACAATAAAAGCACTCAGGTTTTCGTCATTATCGATCTTGGCAAATACGGTGAAGATATCGGCGAATCCTCCGTTGGTGATCCACATCTTCTGGCCGTTGAGTATGTAATGTTTTCCATCAGGAGAAAGAACAGCTTTTGTCTTGCCCGAGTTGGCATCCGATCCTGCTCCAGGTTCAGTCAGGCAATAGCAGGCTTTCCATGTTCCGTTAACCAGGTTGGGAATGTATTTTTTTCTTTGAGCATCGGTTCCATAATAAAGAATAGGAAGAGTACCGATTCCGGTATGAGCGGAAATGGTAACCGCAAAGGAGTGAGCCGCACCCAACACTTCCGTAGCAAGCATTCCGGTTACAAAGTCCTTTTCAAAACCACCCAGAGCTTCCGGAACACTGAGTCCGAGTAAGCCCAGTTCAGCTGCTTTATCCATCAACTTAACGGAAAGTCCAGGTTCCTGAGCATCAATTTTATCGAGGTTAGGGTATACTTCCTGTGTCAGAAAATCTTTGCAGGTCTGGGCGATCATGAGTTGTTCTTCATTCCATTCTTCCGGAATAAAAATATCATTGGCTTCTGTTTCGCGGATCAGAAATTCTCCGCCTTTGAGCGCTGTTTTTGTGGATGTTTCCATAATAGGTAGTCGTTAGATAGGGTGCTTATTTTGAGGATTAAAGATAGAAAAAGATCATGAGGTAAGGAAATCGTTTATAAGACAAATATCGCACCTTTAAGCAGGACCTGCTTGTATGTTTCTGCTATTTAATACTTATTAAGGCAAAAAAATCTTCTAAAATATTTGTGTAACCAAACGGTATCGCATACATTTGTAACCAAACAGTTACACTAATGGAAGCAAGAAGAGATGTGTTTCAAGCAATTGCGGATCCTACACGCAGAGAAATCATAAGTCTGTTGTCTTTTCAGCCCATGAATCTGAATGCGGTTGCCGGAAACTTTGAAGTTAGCCGTCCTGCTATATCCAAACACATTAAAATTTTGACCGAATGCGGATTGATTACCATACGGCAGGAGGGAAGAGAGCGTTTTTGCGAAGCCCGACTCGATAAACTTAATGAAGTGTCAGAATGGGTAGAACAATACCGCAAATTCTGGACGGAAAAACTGGATGCTCTGGAACTGTATCTGGATGAATTGCAAACTCAAAATAAACCCAAACAAAAAACCAAAAAACATGTCAACAAAAAACGAAGGAGCTGATGTGCAAAGCACTAATGAGCTAATCATCACCAGAACATTCAACGCGCCAAGAGAGATGGTTTTCAAAGCCTTTACAGAAGCCAAAAGCCTTGCGAAGTGGTGGGGTCCTAAGGGCGTTAAACTAAATGTCAGCCGGTTGGAGGTGAAGCCTGGAGGTGAGTTTCTGTACAATATGGAAACGCCCGATGGTAGTAAGATGTGGGGAAAGTTTGTTTACAAAGAAATTCAAGCCCCGGAACGCATCGTATTCGTAAGCTCTTTTTCGGATGAGAAAGGAAACATTACTCCAAACCCGTTTTTGCAATCCTTTCCTTTGGAAATCAGGAATACACTTCTGTTGACAGAGAACAAAGGGACTACTACCCTGATCCTGAGAGGCGGTCCGATTCATGCAACTCAGGCTGAGTTGGATAACTTTACACAAATGATGGGTGGAATGGAACAAGGATTCAAAGGAACATTCGATCAGTTAGAGGAACATCTGAAAGAATTAACCGCTTAAACCTAATCACATGGAAACGACAAATGATAAAAAGACCACTCCTTTTGTAATTGAGCGTACTTATAACACTTCATCCGATAAAGTTTGGAAAGCCGTCACCGACAAGGACGAAATGAAGAAATGGTATTTCGACCTCAAAGAATTTAAACCCGTAGTGGGTTTTGAGTTCAGTTTTATCGGAGGCAAGCCTGATGGAAAACAATATGTCCACCTTTGCCGGATCACAGAAGTGATATCCGGTAAGAAGCTGGTTCATACCTGGTGTTACGAAGGGATTGAGGGGGTATCAACCGTTTCCTTTGAGCTGTTTCCGGAAGGCAACAAAACACGTCTGAAGCTGACTCATGCCGGGTTGGAGACCTTCCCTAAATCGAATCCGAATCTGGCTTCACACCGTTTTGCGGAGGGATGGACCTCGATTATCGGTACTTCGTTGAAAGCTTATCTGGAAAACTGATATTAGACGGTGTTTGCTTTTTTACCACTAAGGCAATACCGTGCTCGCCGAAGCCGCGCGCTAGCCTTCCTTCTGGCGCGC
>PLXK01000158.1 GCA_003151415.1 Bacteroidota bacterium | reverse complement strand
CCCGCTATCTTTCTACTCGATTATTCGATTTTTTTATCTTTTGTTGTCAACTGCTAACTGCAAATTGCCCATTCCCATCATTTCCCCAAACTTCCAAACACTTTCTTTAAAATGTCGGTTACCTGAGCGACAGGATCTTTGCGGATTTTCAATTCTTCATCGGCAATGAGGAGGAACAGTCCATCCAGGCCTTTCTTGGTTACGTAATCGGCCAGATCGGGGTTCTCCTTTTTAACAAAGGGGATTTTGTTATAGGTGGTGACTATCGGATTCCAGGATTTGGTGAGCTCCACTTTGGCAATGGCAGCATCGACAATCGGTCTGAATTTGAGCAGCAGATCTGCGGTTGTCTTGTCACGCAGGTATTGCGTGGCTGCATTGTCGGCTCCCTTCAAAATGGCAAAACCATCACCCACGGTCATCGATGTGATGGCATTGATTAATATAGGTGCCGCTTGTTTGGAAGCCTCTTCTGCTGCACGGTTTAGATTCATTTCAAATTTATCGACCTGGTCTTTCATGCCCAGTTCAATCACCCTGTCTTTTACTTTTTGGGCATCGGGAGGGAATGGAATGAAAATCTTTACATTTTTATAAAATCCGTCTTCTTTCGATGCCGAGGCCGTTGAATTGTTACTTCCTACTGTGAGTGCTTCCTTTAGCCCTTTCACCACATCTTCATTCGAGAGTGGATTGGCTGCTGTTTTATCTCCGCCCTCCACTTTTTTGATTTCATCCTGACCTTCTTTTTCAAGATTTTTGAGATTAAACTGGGCCGAAGCTTGTAAAGAGAACAAGGCTAAGGTGCCAAGAATCAGACTGAACTTTTTCATAAGAGGATTTTTATTTCAGGGCAAAGTACAAATATTCTGCCAGTTTTTGAAGACGTGTTTGGGGTGGAGTGTAAGTGCATGAAAATGAATAGCTAAGGTGGACTGAGAGCGGTGCGAACGGCTGTGGTAATTCCCGTTTGTACTGCAAGAATTCTTGAATGTACTCCAAGACATCTTGTTTGTACTGCGAGACATCTTGTTTGTACTCCAAGAATTCTTGTTTGTACTCCGAGACATCTTGTTTGTACGGCAAGGATTCCCCTTGTATGCCAGGTCTTAATGTCCTTTGTTTTCCTGCATTTATTGAAACCCCGTATCTTTAGACTCTAAACAAACAGTATGTTCGCAGAAATCATAACCATCGGCGATGAAATCCTCATCGGGCAAGTTGTCGATACCAATTCGGCCTGGATGGGCCAGCAACTCAATGATGCCGGTATATTCGTGAAACAGATCAGCTCGGTTTCTGACGAAAGGGTTCATATTTTGAAAGCCATTGATGAGGCAAAAGAACGGGCCGATATTGTTTTAATCACCGGAGGTCTCGGACCTACGCGTGATGACATCACCAAACACACGCTCTGCGATTACTTCGGCGTGAAACTGGTGTTTAACCCGGAAATATACAAGGACGTGGAACGACTTTTTGCCCGTTTTGGCAAAACGGTGACTCCGGTTAACCGCATGCAGGCCGAGGTACCTGAAAACTGCACCCCGCTGCACAATCAGAATGGTACGGCTCCGGGCATGTGGTTTGAGAAAGAGGGAAAGATCTTTGTTTCCATGCCGGGTGTGCCTCATGAAATGAAAGGCATCATGGCATACGAAGTCCTGCCCCGGCTAAAAAGCAAATTCAAACTCCCTTTTATTGTTCACCGCACCCTACTGACCCAGGGAATCGGAGAATCGGCTCTGGCAGAAACCATCTCTGCCTGGGAAGACAGTCTTGCAGAAAAAAAAATCAAACTGGCATACCTTCCCGCATCCGGTATGGTTCGTTTAAGAATGACCACCTCGGGCGAAAACAAATCCCTGCTTGAAAAGAATATCAGGGAAAAAGAAGAAGAACTCCTTCGGATTATCCCGGAACACATCTATGGCTCGGGTGAGGAGAAGCTGGAAGAAATTCTGGGGAAACTGCTGCTTGACAGAAATGAAAAGCTGGGCCTGGCTGAAAGTTGCACGGGAGGTTATATTTCGCATCTCATTACCAGTGTTCCCGGTTGTTCGGCCTATTACGAAGGGTCGGTGGTAACATATTCCTATGGGCAGAAAGAACGTTTGCTGGGAGTCAGAAAAGAAACCCTCGAAATGCATGGAGCTGTCAGCCGTGAAGTGGTTGAGGAAATGGCGAAAGGCGTACTTGAAAAACTGATCGTCGACCATTCCATCGCAGTATCCGGTATTGCCGGCCCCACAGGCGGAACGCCGGATAAACCTGTTGGAACGGTTTGGATTGCGGTATCTTCGGGAGGCAGGATTGTTTCAAAGAAATTCCAGTTTGGAAGCAACAGGGCAAGAAATATCCAGGCTTCGGCGGATGAAGCCATGAATATGCTGAGGAAGATGCTTTTGAGTACGGATTGAAAATTGTGTTGAGGTGTTGTTGTTCGTTCTGTTTCGCCTTTCAGGCTCCACAGATAATATCCGGCACTCATCAGATAATAAATCCATCTTCAAAGAGGCATAAAACCTTTATCTTTGTTTCATTCAACGGTAATAATGAAGCAAACAGCCAATAAACAGCATGAACCTTTCGTGATGGTCTTCGCAGCCATACTGATTCTGCTGGCATTTACCTATTTCAAATCCGATTTCCAGATCGCAGGCTTTGAGGCCCGGAAAGTGAACCTCCTGGCCGATATCACCTCCTCCGGAACCCTTGCAAAAGCGGGGCCCGTACATTTCAAAACACTTTCAGATACGGCTCTTGTAAAAGTTGCCGGACCTGCCGAAAGGCTGGCTGTACCGGTGGATCAGTATCCGGGAATCGTGCAGTTTGGTTCGGATTCGGTGGGCGGCTTGAGGCATTTCTTTGAAGCCCTTGCGGGTTTAGGAAAGACAAAGAAAAAAGTGCGGATTGCTTATTTCGGCGATTCGATGATAGAGGGAGACCTCATCACCCAGGATTTCAGGAGCCTGCTTCAGGATAAATTTGGCGGAGAAGGAGTGGGTTTCATGCCGGTAACAAGTATTGTGGCTGGTTTCCGTCAAAGCATCATTCATTCTTTTTCTTTGAACTGGAAAGATTATACGCTCCTGGATGCCGTGCCTGCAGAGCATGGATTGGGCATTACGGGGCATACCTTTGTTCCTTATTTCTCTGCTGCATTGGGCGATTCCATGGCCGCAGACAATGCCAGTTGGGTGAAGTTTTCCGCCGTAGGCCGCAAGCACCTGAATCATTTCGGTTCGGTGCATATGTTCTATGGACGATCGCCGGGCAACAATTCAATTGCATTGCGCGGTACAAAATCCATTCCGCTCGACGGCGACTCTCCGGTGAATCAGCTTACCCTGAGTCAGGGACCGGTTCAGGGTTTTACCGCTACATTCAATTGTCATTCTGCTCTGAATGTGTACGGATTTTCCATGGAAAGCGACAGTGGCAT
>PLXK01000037.1 GCA_003151415.1 Bacteroidota bacterium | reverse complement strand
CCGTGATCTTCATCTCAACCCTGCGGTTTTGTTGTCTTCCATCGGGATCGTCTTTGCCATTTGCTTTTGTATTGGATACGGCGGGTTTTGTTTTTCCATATCCCACTGCTTTCATGCGGCTGGGATCAATTCCTCCTTCTGTGAGCCTGGTAACAACGGCTTGTGCGCGCTCTTCGGACAGCTTTTGGTTGTATGCCAGATCGCCTTTGCTGTCGGTATGCCCATCGATCTCTACTTTCAGATTCGGGTTGCTTTTCAGTAATAAAACAAGATTTTTCAACTCGACGTTGGAAATGGTTCGAAGCGTGGATTTGTCAAAATCAAAAAAGATATTGTTCAGGGTTATTTTCGAGCCTACGACAATCGGGTCCATCGAAATGGCTCTGTGAATTTCGGTATAACTTGATTTTTTGGGGATATCCATGTTTTCTGAATAGAACAAATGTCCATCGGCCTGGTACGTGATGTTGTAGTTCTTGCCAGGTGTCAGAATAAAAAGAAACTGTCCGGTTTTGCTGTTGGTGTGGTAAATCCCGACCACCTGACCGGTGACATTGTCGGTTACGGTAATCTCTGCATTGCGGGCCACTTTGCCCGATTCGTCATTCACCGAACCTTTCATCAGGGTGAGCGGCGTTTCTTTCCTGCCCAGATAGCTGGCCATATAAATGTCTTTTTCACCAATTCCTCCTTCCCGGAAGGAAGTGAAGTAGGCTTTGAGCCCATCGGGGCTGGTCACATAGTAAATGTCATCATCCGGGGTGTTGATGGGATAGCCCGCATTGACGGTTTCAGACCAAATGCCCTCTTCGGAAAGAAGACTGGTAAAGATGTCGAATCCGCCCATGGTGTTGTGGCCATTGGAACTGAAAGACAAAGTAACGCCATCGGGATGGATGAAGGGGGCGTCTTCGTCAAAAGGGGTATTGATATTGGGGCCCATGTTTACGGCTTCTGCCCAATCTCCTTTGGGGCTGCGTTTGCTTGTATACAAATCTCTTCCACCGTATCCTCCCGGCCGGTTGCTGGTGAAATAAAGCGTGTTGCCATCGGCCGAAATAAAGGCGCTGGGCTCCCAGTATTTGGAATTGATGTTTTCATTGAGTTTGAGGGGCACACTCCAGACATCTCCGTTTAAGGTGGTGCTGTAAATATTCCCGTCGCCCATATCGTCTTTGTAAATCAAAATGGTTTGTCCGTCGGGTGAAATGCCCACGGTGGCTTCATTCTCGGTTGTGTTGATGGGAGGCCCGATGTTAACGGCATTCGACCAGCCTGTTTTTGTTTTGCTGGACATGTAAATGTCTTCCATGTAATTGCCTTCATCGTCTTTCTGGTCGCCGGTGGAGCCGGGTCTGCGCGAAGTGAAGAAAAGGCTTTGCTGATCGGCTGAAAGTACAGGAGAGTAATCGGCATACGAAGAGTTGACTGTTTTGCCCAGATTCTCGATCTTCACTTTTACCGGATCGGCCACCAGGCGCCTGGCGGTTTTGCACATGTCTATTTTGCGGTTGGTTTCGGCAAGCATCGCCTGATCCGTGCTCTTGTTTTCTGCCATCACGGTTTTGTACTTCTCGTAAGCTGCGCAGGCTTTGTCAAATTCATAATTCAAATGATAGGCGTCGCCCAGAAATTTAAAGGCAATCAACGGGGCTCTTCTTTCTTTGTGCGAATGTTCTTTGTAATCCGTGGTCACATCCATGGATGCCTGCCGGAAATAGCGGATGGCCTGTGCCCGTTCGAGCCTGGAACTCAGGTAACATACCCCCAGTTTAAAAGCCAGGTTTTTGTTGGCCGTATCCAGCCTGTAGAGATCAAGAAAAACAAAGCGGGCCTGGGTGAAACCGCCTTTGTAATAAGTCAGCGCTTCGCCTTTGCCTTCTTTGTATACCGCCGAATAAAGCTTTTCACCGCGGTCGAAATCTTTCTCAAAACTTTCTTTCGTGCTTTGGGCGCGGAGACAGCCAATACTGAACAGACAAACAAGGAGAAGGGAAGTAAAATGTTTCATGGGTTTGGAATTAAGAGTCAATGACAGGATCAGCGAAATGCCTGTTCAGTAGCAAACGTATTGAGATTGCTTGCGCACCGCTACCGCTATTCGGCAAAAGGGTTTTTTGCATCGCCTAAAGGGGAAAAGAAGGAGTGGCACCTTTTCTTTTCGGATTGTCGTACATTCGTTGCATGAAAAAACAGCTGATTTTTATTTTGATGGCTCTTTTGTGCTTCACGGCATGCAGACAGAAGCCGTCAGAAAACATGGAAAATGGTTCGGCAGCATTGAATGTGAAGGATACGATTGAGGGAGATGCGGTTAAAACAGTCGCTGGTTTTCTGCACTGGTACAGGGAAAACATGCAACAACTCAACCGTATCAATATGGTGAAGAACTCAGACCGGGCCGGAGATACATCGGTATTTTATTCGGTCGATTTTCAGGCAACAGAGAAGTATCTGAAGGAACTGGAAAAGGGCGGTTTTCTGTCGGCCGATTACCTGAATGCCCAGAGAAAATATTTCATGGACTGTGAGGACTATTTTAAGAAAAATCCCGAAAATGACGGACCGCCTCACGGATTCGATTATGACCTGATCATGCTTTCGCAAGAGTACGATGAAGCGTTGGCGCATTTGGAGAAGGCGCAGATGAGCCTGACAAAGGCCGGGGCCACCGGCGCCCTTGTGCGCTCTGATTTTGGAAATGGATACAGCCTGACCTATACGTTGAACAACAAGAATGGCAAATGGCTGATCGATCAAATGGAAAACACTTCCGGCAGATAAAGTCTGCCCTGGAATCCGGGTGGAAATGTCCATTTCTTGGATTATTCCTGAAACAAAATACCGGCACCTGCATTTTATGAGGAGCATCATAAAATAACATCGTCCTTTCAGCCAAATTTGTGGAAAGAAACGTCCATGGAAACCCAGCTGAAATTTCCCGAAACAATCAACGCATACACTTACGAAGATTATAAAAAACAGGTTATTGCTTGCGCCGAGACCGGCCGCACCAGCGGAACTGAACAAACGCCCGAACGTATCGCGGCCACAAAAATCAATGCCCAGCGGATGAAACGCATAGATAAACAGATGCAGTTAAGTCCTGAAATACATCGTTTGCTGGGAAATGTAGGCAAGCCCTGGACCTGGATCGTGCTGGCAGAATCGTGGTGCGGCGACGGTGCGCAGAATATCCCCGTTCTGGCCCGCATGGCAGCTCTTTCTCATTTCATAGATTTCAAAATCATACTCAGGGATGAAAACCCCGAAATCATGAATGCGTATCTGTCCAACGGATCGAAATCCATACCCAAGCTCATTTGCCTGAACGCAGTGACCAACGAGGAAATCGGAATCTGGGGACCCAGGCCGTTCAAAATACAGCACATGGTGAAGGAATTCAAATTCAAGAATCCCCACATGCCTCACGAAAAATTTGTGGAGAACCTGCATCTCTGGTATGCAAAAGACAAAGGAGAATCGCTGCAGGAAGATTTTGAGCAGCTCCTGTTTCTGTGGACTTCCCAATAAGGCCCCTGAAAAAGGGATGGTTGAATTTTACAAAATACTTTGCAGGGCAGAAAGGTAATCGGGGTTGTGTGTAAATCCGTTGTGTGTTTGTCCCTTGAGAATAATCAGTTTGTCTCCCGGTTTAAAGCATTTTTGCAGTTTCAGTGACGAGCCGTAATAAATCACTTCATCTTCATTTCCGTGGATGATGAGAATCGGTGCCGATGTTTTGGACAGATAGTCATTGGTTTGGAATTTGTATTTCAACAAAAAGCCGGGCAGAAATGGATAGGTTTTCTGCGACAAATCCGTGAGGTTGAAATACGGTGCCTGCAGGATAAGCATTTTGGGATGGTTCCTGGAAGCCAGCCAGGATGCAGGCCCGGTGCCGATGGAATAACCCAGAATGACAATCTTGTTTTCGGGGTATTCTTTTTTCAGGCTGTTGTATAGTGCCTGTTCGTCCGAATAAACTTCTTCTTCGCTGATTATTTTCCCTTCACTTTTTCCATATCCCCTGTAATCGGCCATGAAGATGTCGTAATGCAATTGCGTATAGGCGGATGCAATCTTACCCCAGGTTTCCAGCGATCCGGCGTTTCCATGCAAATAGAAAATAAGGCCTCTTGAGGAATCGGATCTGAAAAGCAATCCGTCCAGCCGGGTGCCGTCGGTCATCTGCAATTTTCGTTCTTCGAAATTTTGTGTAAAAACAAATTGATAATCGGCCGGGAGTTTTTTTGCGGGAAAAATGATGCTTTCCTGGGCAAAATAAAAATAGCCACAAACGGCCAGATATCCGGCAAGCAGAATGCCGATTGTCCACTTTGCTGTTTTGATTATTGTTTTCATCGGGCTTCGGTTTTCAAATCGTGTCCATGTCCGGTCGGTTTAAATCCATCCCGGTAAAGAATCATAAACCGCTGATCCCAGTAGCGGGTATCGGATTTAAAGTAATTTTCAAGACGGCCATATTCCGAAAAGCCCAGATGTTCGTAGACCTTGTTCGCTTTTTCATTCTGATGGACCACGCTCAGGGAAATCTGTTCAATGTCCGGATTCTCGAACGCTTTTTCGATGACTGTTTTTAATAAACAGGAACCGATGTTTTGGTTGGCGTGCTCTTTATTGACATACATCTGCACAATTTCTCCCCGGTGTTTTGTTTTCGCCCGGTCTTCGCGTTTAAAACCGCACAAGCCGATCAATAGTTTGTTGTCAAAAGCCCCCATCATATAACTGTCGCAGGTTTCATCACGGATAATGTCTTCGAATTTCAATTCTTTCTTTTTGCTTTCTTCTGCATGCGAAGAACCGAAGTGGTCTGGAAATTCAAAAAGACATTCCAGCCTGGCTTTCCGGTAAGCCGCAACATCTTCCTTTCTGAGTTTCCGGTATTGGATATTCATCTCTTTAAAGGTATTCATTTTTGAGGAAAAACCGAAACGGATTGACTTGGCAGGCTATCACCCTTTCTTCATTGGCTGCGAAAAATGGATTTTGGCAAATAGGTCGTGTGAGTGGGCAAGAACCGGGCATTTTTGGTTTATGTATGGAAAGACGGAGTGAATCAAATATAAGGAAATGCTTTTCAATTATATTTGATTACTTTGCCCGATCCAACCACGGAGGCGGCATTACCCATGAAGTTAAAAAATGAAATTCTGGGAGGGATGACAGCGGCGATTTTATCGCTTCCCGTTGCTCTGGCCTTTGGGTTACAAAGTGGGCTCGGCGCCGCATCTGGTATCTATACGGCCATTATCCTTGGCACGGTCACTTCCATTTTCGGAGCCACAAAAGCAATTATCAGCGATCCTGCAGGACCCATAACCATTGTTTCCACTCTTATTGTCAGTTCTGCTCTGGCTCAAAAAGGCGATCTTGAAAATGCCATGCCGATTATTGTGGGAACCTTTGTGCTTGCCGGACTCATTCAAATTGTCTTCGGTGTCATCAAGGTGGCCAAATATGTGCGCTATATTTCTTATCCTGTCCTGTCGGGTTTTATGTCGGGCATTGGTGTCATCATCATTCTTTTTCAATGGAACAGTTTAACAGGTCATGCCGGGCAGAAAAGTATCCGGACCATCCTGACACATCTTTACGAACCTTTTATAAATCCAAATGTCAACGCAATGCTTCTGGGAGGCATCTGTCTGGCGCTTATTTATCTGATTCCGTTGCTTTCCAAAAGGGTCCCTGCCGGCATTGTGGCCATTGTGATTACTACGGTTATTTCGCGTTTCCTGCCACCCACCTTTGCCGTACTTGGAGAAATACCGTCAAGTGTGCCAACCTTGAAATACCAGGCCATAGCCGGGTTTAAATGGACTGACCTCCCTCTTATTTTCAGCGGAGCCATAACCATTGCAAGTCTGGGCACAATCAATACCCTGTTGACTGCCGTAGCTGCCGATTCCCGGACAAAGACAAAGCATAAAGGAAATCTTGAACTTGTGGGGCAAGGGCTGGGCAATATAATTACAGCACTCTTTGGCGGGCTGCCGGGCGCCGGGGGAACGGTTGGAACGCTGGCCAATATCAATGCTGGAGGAAGAACACGGATCAGCGGATTTGTCAAAGTCGGTTTTTTAATCCTCATTCTTCTGGGGGCGGGACCTTTTGTGAAATACATACCCATACCTGTTATTGCGGCATTGCTCTTCAGCATTGGTATCCGGATTATGGATTTCAAAGGCATTGGCAAACTCATCAAAATACGGAACAGCGATTTGCTTGTGCTTTTAACGGTGGTTTTTTTGACTGTTTTTTCCGACTTGCTTGTGGCCATCGGGGTAGGCATGGTTTTATCTTCATTCTTCTTCATGCAGCGTATGGGAGACATTGTGGAAGAGCAGACGAAATACGGAGAACTCGGAAAGATGGAACGGAAATTGAAAGTTCCTAAATTCCTGAAGAGCATGATTTATGTGATGGAACTGGACGGGCCGCTTTTTTATGGGTTTTCGGACGAGTTTAAAACCGAAGCCAGAAAAGTAAAGGGAAAAGCGGCTGTATTGGTCAATATGTCATCGGTGCCCTATATGGATGCTTCCGGAATATTTATGCTCGAAGAAATCATTTCGGAGTTTCAGAATTTGCAAGTTGAAGTGGTGCTGGTGGGAGTGAAGCCGCACATATTCAAAAACTTTGAGGACTTGAAATTAATTCCCAATATTCTTTCCGAGGAGCACGTTTACAATAAGGTGGGTGCGGGCGTGAAATATCTGGTGGATAAGCTCACTCACGAAATCTGATTACCAAACCAGTTGTCCAGATACTTGTTGCTGAACATCGTTCCGGGGTCGAGATTTTTCTTCAGCTTTTTGAAATCAGAAAGAGCCGGATACAAATGCTGCAATTCTGACGGCGATAATTCAAATAATTTCCCCCAATTCGGACGCCCCTCGTAGTGTTTCATTACTCCGAAAAACAAGTTCATGGATGCCGGCATTTCCTTTTTTTTGTATTCCCTTACACACACACCGATGTAAAAGGATGGCCGGTTGCAGGCTGGACTTAACCAGGATGTCTCGGCAGCTCCGTATCTGAGATCGACAGGGAAATGTAATTTTAATGCGGAAGATTCAAGCGCGGCTCTGAATTCAAGCAGGGCCTTTTTATGCATCTGGTTTTGAAAGGGCAGGGCATATTCTGAAACAACCATGGGTACCGTTTCGTCATGGACAAGAATTTCAAAGCTTGTCCCTATTCGGGTGCGGGGTGTAAAAAAATAGTCCAGGCAGTATTGATTGATTTCAGGAATCAGGTCAGGTTCCTTGTTGCTTCGGATAAACATGGGCGAGGTGGCCGGGTCGATAAGCCTGTCACGTTGCTTTTGCCAGTCGGCATGGTCTTCGCCGGCGCTTCTGTTCAGATAGACATCGGCCCCGATTCTTTCGGCCTTGAATACGTATACTTTCCCGGTATGCGGAAACCACCAGGCTTTGAAATATTCATATCCTGCGGCCAGATCATCCATGGTCTGGATGTAATCGTCAAAATCAATTGTGAGTTCCTGAGATCTGAGATAAAATAAAGGTTCACAACGCAAGGTAACAGAAGAAACAATTCCCAGCAGCCCCAGGGATATGGATGCCGCGTCCCAAAGATTGTAAGACACTCCATCAATCTGGCGGCTTGTATTCCGGTCTATTTCCAGGATCGTGCCGTCGGCCAGGATGAGCGTTAGTTTTTCAATTTCTCCCGAAAGGCTTTTGTGTTTGAGCCCGCTGCCATGTGTTCCTGTGGCAATGGCGCCGGCCAGCGTTTGTTTGTTGATCACCCCGAAATTGGGCAGGGAGAGTCCGGCGGCCTGCAGGGCGGCATACAGCTCATGCAAAAAAATCCCCGCCTGGCAGGTCACCAGATTTCCCTCGATGGAAATGATTTTGCGGAATTGTTTTAAAGAAATAAGCACATCCTCGCAAAGTGCGATGGGAGAAAAGGAATGACCGGAACCGACCACACGGATGCGTTGCCCTTTGCTGCCTGCATTGCTGACGATGGTACAAATGTCTTCTTCGGTTTCAGGCTCGTAATAATTGGAAGCTTCGCAGGAATGGTTCGCGGCCCAGTTGGTCCATTTGTATTTTCCGGTCTGAAACATCATGCATTGAAATCCGGCGCTTCGGTTTTTACAATATTGGATTCGCTGTAGGATGCGGTGTTGATGCCGGTTTGTTTTTCTGCTTTCACCTGTGCATGCACCCATTTGAATGTTTTTTCGATGCCCAGGGCAAGTGGTATGGAAGGGGCCCATCCGATAACATCCCGGATCAAGGTATTGTCCGAATTCCGGCCTCTTACACCTTCCGGCCCTTTGGCGTGATTCAAAGGAAGATTTTTCCCCGCAATTTTCATCACCAGTTTTGCAAAATCATTCATGGTAATCATTTCTTCCGACCCGATATTGAGCGGTTTGGAATAATCCGATTTCATGATTCTCAAAACAGCTTCCACGCAGTCGTCCACATAACAAAAGGAGCGGGTTTGTTCCCCATCGCCCCATATTTCAAAAGAAGTTTCGGAAGTGGCGGCCTTTCTGCAAAAGGCTGCAGGGACTTTCTCGCGTCCGCCTTTCCAGGTGCCGTGTTCGCCATAAATTCCGTGAAACCTTCCGATGCGCACTTTCAGATTGGGAAACTCTTCGGAATATTTCAGGGCCAGTTCCTCGCAATACAGTTTTTCAAGGCCGTAAATATCCTGAGGGTTCGCGGGCCAGGCGGTATGCTCTTTCAGTCCTATGGTGTTTCCGGCGTCATTCTGGGTTTCCAGGGGATATACACAGGCGCTGGAGGAGTAAAAATATCTTTGCGCACCGCAATGTCTGGCAGCTTCAAGCACATTTAAGCTGATCATGGTGTTGTTGTAGCCAATACGGCTGTGATTGCTTTGTATGAACCCCATTCCACCCATATCGGCTGCCAGGTTAAATACCCAATCTATTTTGTCGCAGGCGTTCATGCAGTTTTTCATATTGCGCAAATCCACTTTCAGGAATTCATGGCAAAACTCATCCGGCTGCATGAATTCAGGGTCAACCCAATCGGCACCGACAACATAATACCCCTCTTTCTTTAGTCTTTTCCCCAAATGCGAACCGATAAAACCGCTGGCTCCCGTTACCAGAACGCGAATGGCTCCTGTTGAAACAGGTCTTGCCGGTTCAGCCATCTTCAGCAATTCGGCCATGTATGGATGATGCGCGAATGTTTTCGGCATGCCTTCGGGGGTGGTGCCGTCAATAGGAAACCATTTTCCGTCTGAATGATCGGCATCGAAGCCGGGGGGAATATCGTCCATCTCGGCCTGGAAGGTAATGTTTACCGTATGTGCCGAACTGCCCTGAGCAGAGTTGCTGAATTCGGTGGAGAAGGTGCCAAGATATTTGACAATGCGGATTTTGTCTTCCGGTATTTTCAATTCTCCGGCAGCTTTGCGGAGGCCGCAATTTTCGGGCGATTCATTTTTATTCATCCTGCCGCCCTGCACCCAATACACACCTTCGGAAGGATTGTTCTTTCTTTTGATCAGAAAAGCCTTATTGTTGCGTACGATGAGGAGATCGACGCAAACAATCGGAACATGGTCCAGGATCTGTTTGTATACATCGGCAGGTATTAATGCGGTTTGCATGCCTGGAACTCCTTTTTCCTTGTAGAAAAGATTTTTCATCAGAATTAATTTATTGAATAAACGGTGTTTCGATTTGAAAGTGTGTAAAAAAAGACTCCGTGATTTCAGGAGCGCAGGTGCAATGATACGCATTTATATTTTCGGCAATCTCTTCGGCTGACGATGCGCCTGTAATGAGGGCACTGATCATGGGCTGCCGAAGAATGAACTCAAAATTAAGGGCCTGGATATTCGCCCCTTTTTCCTTGCACCACAGGTACATGTCATGCGCCTTGTTTACAGAAACATCGCCCGTTACATCGTAATGGGAAATGGCCATGTTAAGCGGAGGGCGGCCAGAAAGCAGGCCCATGCATAAAGGTGACCCCATCAGCACGGGCACATTTTTTTGGCGGGCTTCGTCAAGCAAATGGGATGCGGAAGTTTTGAGCAGGTTGTAATCCAGATACGGAAGCAGTATATCTGCAAATCCGGAAGCCATAAATGCCCTGTGAAGTGCATGGTTTCTGACCCCCAGTCCGACATGCCGGATAACACCCTCTTGCCTGAGTCTAAGCAGTGTTTCCAGCCCGCCGTTAGCATCCATGACTTTTGCAAAATCCGTTTCAGAGGGATCGTGAATGTGTACGATATCCAGATAATCCGTTCCAAGTGTTTTTAAACTGCTTTCAATACTGCGTTTAAACAGATCTGCCGTATACCCTTTGTATTGCGGGTGGGTGCCGGCTTTTGTCGAAAGGACGAATGAATTTCTGTTTCCAAACTCCCGGATGGCCAGGCCCATTTTCTTTTCGCTGTTGCCATAAAAAGGGGAGGTGTCAAGCAGGTTGACTCCATGGCTGAGTGCGTAAAGAACGGTGTCGACAGCCTGTCTGTCATTCACAACTTTCCCGAAGAATACCTGTTTCTCATGCGAGCCGATGCCTGCGCCGCCGAGTGCAATCGGGAAAACGGGTGTATGATCAACGGTAAAAAGCATGACCGGCTTGAGGATAAATGTTCGGTGATTCGGAGGGCGTCCCCCTCTGTTTTTTTTCGAGCTCTAAAATAGAACATTTTTTCAGTTCTATCAGGCTCTTCCGCTCAATTGGCTCCTGAGCCATTTCGGATGATTGCAGGAGCGGGTTTGCGTGGGAAACAAATAAGCGGGGTGATTTGAAGATGCAAAGCCGGCGAGCCTTCACTTGCAGTTTTCTTTCATCATGGCAGCCGCTTCGCGTTCTCCAAGTTCGCTGGCTTTTTTCAAATCCGAGCAACCGCCGTCTTTGTCATTGAGTGAAACTTTGGCGTAACCGCGGAACAGATAAATTTTGGAGTCGGCCGGTTTGAATTTTATGGCCATGTCGAAATCGGCAATGGCCCCCTTGAAATCGGCAAGCGCGGCCCTGACCTGACCCCTGTTGTAATACACATTCGGATGAGCCGGATTCAATGCCACGGCCTTGTTGTAATCTTCCATGGCCGTTTTCAGGTCTCCCTGGTTGGTCATGCAATTTCCAAGGTCAGACCAGGCATCTGCCAGGGCAAAGGAAGAAACATTCAAAGCAATGACCTTATTGAAATCAGCCTCGGCATTTGTAAAGTCGGTCGTGTACTCTTCCGCTATTCCGCGGCCATAAAAGGCTTCGGAATAACCGGGTCTGAGCGCAATGGCTTTGCTGTAATCGTCAAGTGCCGATTTGAAATCCTGAACCTGGCTTTTTGTCTGGGCTCTGCAGTAATAAGGCTCTGCCGAATCGGGCATCAGTTCAATGGCTTTGTTCAGATCGGCGAGTGAGCCGGCATAATCCTTTACTGCGGTCCTGACCAAACCGCGGTTCATCCAGGAGAGCCCTTCTGAGGGGCTCAGGCTGATGCATAAGGAATAATCTTCGATGGCTCCCTGGTAATCTCCGAGCTCCTGTTTGACAGCTCCGCGGTTGTGGTAATTGCTTTTTTCTGCCGGATTCAGTTTGACAGCGGCAGAATAATCGGCTATGGCGCCCTTGTAATCTTTCAACCCGTTTTTTACAAAAGCCCTGTTGAAATACGCCCGTTCGTATTTTGAATCCAGGGATATGGCTTTATTAAAATCGGCCAGAGCAAGCGGAAGCAGTTCAAGTTTAACGTACAAGGCGCCCCGCGTGAAATACCCCGATTTTATATCCGGGCTGTAATGAATGGCTTTTTGATAATCAGCCAGTGCGCCTGTATTGTCATTGAGTTTTTCTTTTGCAAGGCCGCGGTTCAGATAAGCCACATAATAGGGAGCATGCAGTTCGATGGCTTTTGTGTAGTCTGCAATGGCTCCGTTGTAATCCTGCTTGTCGGCTTTTGTCAGTCCGCGCTGGCAATAGTCTTCGGCGGTTTTGGGAGAATTGAGATTGGGGTTCAGTTTGATAATTTCTTTATAATCTTTGTCGGCCTCGGCCTGGTTGCCCGATACTTCTTTAAGCTCTGCGCGGTTGGATAAGGCATTTGTATAGCCGGGGTCAAGTTCGATGGCTTTGTTGTAATCTGCGTTGGCCAGCTTGGGTTTGTTGAGCCGCCGCTGCAGGTTTCCCCTGTTGTTGTACGCGTTGGCATAGCCCGGGTCAAGCTGAATGGCTTTGTTGTAATCTGCCATGGCGGCAGCAAGATTGCCCATGTCGGATTCAATAACGCCTCTGTTGTTGTAGGGCACTGCGTAATCCGGATTTAGCCTGGAAGCCACCGTGTAATCCTGGATGGCTTCTTTCCTTTTTCCCGCATCTTTTTCTGTATTGGCTCTTTTTACATAACAGTCCGGGGATTTGGGATTCAATTCAATGGCTTTGGTGTAGTTCTTCAGGGCCAGATCAAATTTTCCCGCTTTTCGGTAGGCTCCGGCTAAATTGTAATAGCCGATAAATTTATCCGGCTGAAGTGCGATGATTTTAAAAAGGTCTTTCATGGCAAGGCTATCCTGACCCAGCACATCTTCGGCATAGGCCCTTTCATCATAGGCTTCAAAAAAACTGGTGTCGAATCGGATGGCCTGTCCGAAATCCCAGATCGCTTCCTTGAATAAATCAAGCTTCAGTTCCGAAACCCCTCTTTTAAAGTAATGATCGGCATTCGTGGGATTGAGTTGAATAAAAAAGTTTTCATTGGTAATCTGATATCTGGCCAGCACTCGGGCCGAGGTATCAGTTGGATGTTTGGGTGTGGTCAAATCCTGGGCCGATGCCTCGACGATGAGGACAAAGTGCATAAGAGCGGAAAGCAGGAAAATGTTCAGGACCTTCATGACGGTTTTTAATTCTGGATTATCCCTGCAAATTTACGCTTTTCGAAGCGAACAGTCATTTCCGGGCAGCAAAACGGATCGGATCTTTCTCCGCAAAAAATCAGTCCCAGTACTTTTTCATCAGATCAGCAACCCAGGCAGGCTGCAGGACACCACTCCGGGGCTGGAATTCCTTAAATACCGGTTTTATATCCAGAACAGGTGTTCCGTCAAGGGCATCCAGGTATCTGACCTTGATTGTCCGCCCGGTTCGTTCCAGAAGTTCAACCGTGCACAGCCCTATCGGGTTAGGCCTGTCTTTCTTGCGCTGTGCAAAGATGCCCATCGGCGGATAGTTGGGATTGCCTCGGGGCCGGGCACAGAAAACTAGGTCTTTGACATTGACCTGATCAAAAAAATAAATGATTTCAAGATGCGAAAAATCAGTAATTCTTTCGAAGGCCTTAGACGGGATATGCTCTGCAAGTTCAATTTCGGAAATGATGCTTCCCCACTGATCATCAACAGGGCTTTTTCTTGAGGTTTTAACAGTGCCGACCGGCTGGAGTTTAATTTCCATGGGTGTGTGATGAATTCGTTAAATAAAAGCATTCGTGCAACGGGAAAGCCATGCACGAAGGTATGCAGAAAGGGCAATGCCTGTTCTTGTGTCAAATTTCAACCAAGCGATGTAGGATAAGTGTATCTTTGCCCCTTTTGCAGAAATATCCAGGAACTCCTCATCATGAAGAAAATCACCGATTACAGAAAACTTTTGGGCGTAAGCAAAACGACCGAATTGAAAGATCTGAAAACCGTTTACCGGAATTTCATGAAAGACTGCCATCCCGATAAATTTGCGGATGATCACGATGGAAAACTGGAAGCCGAAGAAAAAAGCAAATCCATTATCGAAGCCTATC
This sequence comes from Bacteroidota bacterium, assembly GCA_003151415.1. Classification (GTDB taxonomy): domain Bacteria; phylum Bacteroidota; class Bacteroidia; order Palsa-965; family Palsa-965; genus Palsa-965. The sequence goes on along the minus strand of PLXK01000037.1, from coordinate 2,656 downwards.
ACTTTTTAGTGAGCATAGCCCCCGAAACCCAGGCGCAGGCGCTTCCTGTCTATACCCAGACAACCACAACTTCAAGCATTACCGATATTGAATATGTGAGCCAGACACTCAAGATTACCTTTGCCGACGGAAGCGTTTATGAATATTTTGATGTGCCCAAAAACACATACATGAAACTCATCAATGCCGAATCGCAGGGGAGATTTGCCCGAAGACATATTTACGGTGAATTTTTGTATCGAAATGTCAGTAAGATATCCGGCGAATAGAACGATCGGAAAAAACAAGACCAACGCTTCATTCGTTTCTTCACAACCTGTCGTATGCCTTTCAGCTCTCTTGGATTATCTGCCGATCTGCTTGCCGCACTGGCAGAACAAAATTACAAGGAACCCTTTCCCATTCAAAAGGAAGTGATCCCGCCGATCCTGCAAGGGAAAGATATTCTGGGTATTGCTCAGACAGGTTCGGGTAAAACGGCAGGTTTTGCATTGCCCATTCTCGAACGGCTGCGGAAAAGCAGTGTTTCAAAAAACAGACACATCAAAGCATTGGTGCTTGTTCCGACAAGGGAACTTGCCGTACAGACAGCCGACGTTTTCCAGACCTTCGGATCGAAACTCCCGGAACGCATTAAAACCCTGGCCGTGCATGGAGGCGTATCCATCAATCCCCAGATGATCCACATGCAGGATGTCGAAATTCTGGTGGCCACCCCCGGACGCTTGCTGGAACTGGTTTCTTCAAAAGCCGTACATCTTTCGGATGTGGAAATCCTGGTGCTCGATGAAGCCGATAAAATGCTCAACCTGGGTTTTCGGGAAGAGATGAATCGCTTGTTTGCGCTGCTCCCGGTAAAGCGGCAGAACCTGTTGTTCTCTGCAACACTGGGCCTGGAAGTGGGTACGATCGCCGAACTGATTTTGCACACTCCCGTGCGGATTGAAATAAAAACGGAAACTCAGAATCTGGATCTCATCAGCCAGACAGCCTACTCGGTAACACCCGAAAGAAAAGGCCCTTTGCTGCGTTACCTGATTCAGCAAAAAGACATGCAGCAGGTGCTCGTCTTTACATCCTCCGTCCATAAAGCCGACAGTGTAGTGTCCAAGCTTCGCGTGAATGGTATACAAGCCGAGGCTTTGCACGGACAGAAAACGCAAGGCGGACGGACAGAATCCTTGAAAAAATTCAAAGCCGGAAAGCTGCGTGTACTGGTGGCCACCGATCTGGCTTCGCGCGGCANNCGATGCCATATCCCTGGTTTCTCCCGAGGAAGAACACCACTTCAAAGTGATCCAGAAAAAAATGGGCAAGCTTGTTCCGCTTTTGGAATCGCAGGACTTGAATCTGAAAGGATATTAGTTGGCCAGCGTCAAGCGGCTGAATTCGCTGAAAAATCAACTTAAAAAAAGAAGCTCAGAAACAGTCTGTTTCTGAGCTTCTTTTTTATCGGATCTTGAGTCTGCTGAGGAGGAATGATCAGGGCATACAAACAATTCGTTGCGTATATACTTTTCCTCCCACCGTTATTCTTAAAACATAGGTTCCCTCTTTCATGTTGTTTTCAGAGGCGTTCAGCATATAATTATGAATACCGGTATCCTGTCTGCTTTTTGAAACAAATGAAATACGTTCGCCAATGATATTGAAGATCTCCAGACTTACATCCGCAGGCTCCGTCAGGGCATAGTTCACAGCCAACTGATCTTTGAACGGATTGGGTGCAACATGCACGATTTGATCGGCAAACGAATTTTGAATGATGGAAGCCGCCAATGTCGAGTCTGGACGAATGTAGGCGGAGTCTACAATGTAATCGAGGTGTGCGAATGTTTGTGTGGAGGCAATGAATCGGGTATACTGCGATGTCATACCAAGTCCCGGAATATCCACAAAGATACTGTAGGAAGAACCGGCCGGAAGGCTGTTGAACACATAATTGCCCAGGGCATCGGTAACGGTATGGGCAATGATGCCGGCAGGATGCTGCTCCAGGTTCACATCCAGACCGGGGATGGGTTCTCCCAGCAGGGCTGGATTATTGGGGATCGCGCGATGCCCCACATAGCCCACTCCTTTGACAATGGTGCCCGATAAGGATCCGCCGGTACCTGTGGCCTGACTGAATTCGTATACATTGATATTGGCCGTGTCGATTGCACTGCAGGGTGCCTTAATGATTGCTGCGCTGTCCCACTGTACGGCATGCAGACTGTATGTTTTGGCGGCAAGAGGATAAACCGAGGCATTGGCTTCGGCATAAACCAGGAATTTTCCGCCAATGGAGGTGTTGAACAGGTACTTTCCGTTGTTGATCGTTACACTGTCGACAACGTGTTGTCTTTTGAGTATGCTGTCATACTGAACAAGATAGGCCCAGCCCGAATTAATGAGTCCTGAGATATTGCCCTTGACCGTACCTGAAATCGTTGGAGAAACAAGTGAATTCACGGTAACGATTGTGCTCTGAACACAACCCAGTGCGTCTCCAAGGGTGCAGGTGTATGTGCCGGGGCAAAGTTTTGTTGCAATGGCAGTGGTTTGCGCTCCGGGTGACCAGGAGTAATTGTATGCCGGAGTGCCTCCGCTTCCGGATGCACTGGCCGTTCCGTCACAAACACCGCCACAGCTGGCCGTGGTGGAGCTGGTGGCA
>PLXK01000070.1 GCA_003151415.1 Bacteroidota bacterium | reverse complement strand
TCAGTATGCTCCGAAATAGTCAACCGAGGGGGGCAGCTGCTTTGCTGCGTCTAAGCATACAAAAGTTATGTGTTCATCTTGGAGAGGGCGGAAAGAACATTGATTCTGACATTGCAAGTCTCGTAAAAAAAGGACTTCCAGAGAAGTTACAGAAAGCGCTTGATTCAGTTCGGGTTGTCGGAAACAATGCAGTTCATCCAGGTAAGATTGATCTTACTGATGATAGCGAGTTGGCCCGCAAGCTTTTTGTATTTGTGAATATTATTGTTGAAGTGATGATTAGTCAGCCGAAACAGATTGATGAAGTATATCATCACACTCTGCCAGAAGGGGCCCGTGCTGCAATAGATAAGAGAGACCAGAAATAATATAGGAATGACAACAAAGGCAAGTACAAAGAAGGTTGGCGATCAATTTGAATCAAAGTCCCTTGGTATACTTAACAAAATCATAGAAGAAGAGCGATTAGGTCATCTGGCGGAATACCTCAAAATATTTCCCCAAAAGGAATACTACTCACACCTTCGGAAAGCGAATATCATATTCGACCTGGCAATTGAAGTGTGGCCGCCAGGTGCAACTCGCTATACTCTTCTTTATCTTATTGAGTGTAAAGATTACGATAAGAGAGTGCCTGTTGGTGAAATTGAAAAGTTTCTTCTCAAAATCCAGCAAGTAAGCGGTGTTAATGTAAAGGGGATATTTATAACAAACTCTCCTCTTCAAAAAGGTGGCTTTAATATTGCCGAATCAGTGGGAATGATGGTGATACAAGGCGAGTCCAGCGAAAATTTCAAAATAATACTCCACAAAACGAATCGGGGAAGTGTTACAGATAGAATACCATTCATAAAGGAAACATACGACGCGACACTCTTGGATGAAGGCGTTCAACTTATTGAGAAGGGCATTGACAAGAAAATATTGAGCATTCTTCAGGAAAGCACAGATGGAGTAAAGGTGAGTTATGGCATAGACAGATTGAGCAGGGAAGATGTAACGCAAAAGGCTGAATTTGAATTGAATAAGATTAACCCAAGGATTTTGGCTGATGCCTATACCTTAAATCCAAACTCTTTAAATGAATATTTACGGAAGGAATATGAAATTGATTTGGTTGATCTTGATGGGAGTTCAGACCTTCTCGGTTCATGTGACATTCTGAATAATAGAATTGGCCTGAGCAGGTCCATAAAAGGAACTAGCAGGGAGTTATTTGTTCTTGCTCATGAATTTGGTCATTTCATTCTTCATCAGAAATTATCTATCGGTCAAACCCAGTATGAGGCATTTGAAGACTCACAGTATAATTTCAGGACGAATAAATATGAATTAACGAATCCAAAGCATTGGATTGAGTGGCAGGCGAATTGTTTCGCATCTTCACTCGTTCTCCCTAAAGCGCCCTTTCTGGCTAGAGTTTGGAGATGCCAGGAGACTATCGGTATGCGTCAGGGGCCTGTTTATTTAGATGACCAATCTCAAAACAGGAAGGATTTCAATGAATTAGTTAAAAAACTGGCCTATGTATTCAGTGTGTCTAAAACTTCAGTTATTCACAAACTGGAGGAAATGGAATACATAAATGACCAATCGAGATTAAAATCCATTGGGCGAATAATAGATGAATATAAGAGCGAGTTTTTCACTTAAAAAATAAAATCAAGCAATGTGTAACCAAATTGGTTACTTATTCGTACATTTGTATATAAAGTAACTCGGTTGATATTTGTACAGCTGAGGATGGAATAACGCATTATGTAACCAAAGCGGTTGCTTAGTATTAATGAAAAATCGGTAACAATGAAACACTTTCAACTCAATGAACATTTACAACAAAAGAACGCTCGTAGGATTTTGGAAAAAGCATGCAAATAGTAAGAAGCCATTGGAATTATGGTATGATGACGTATCGTCATTTGTCTGGAAAAAACCTTCTGAGGTCAAGAAGGATTATATTTCAGCAAGTATTATCGGCAATAGCCGTGTTGTATTTAACATTAAAGGGAATAGCTACCGCCTGATTGCGGCAATGGATTACGAACGTGGGTGGGTTCAAATCAAGTTCATCGGAACTCATAAGGAATATGATCGGGTTGATGCGGAAACAGTTGAAGATTATTAAAGTGAAAAACTCTAAAAAGATAAAGGAATAACATAGCATGAGCTATACAACAATTAAGACAAAAAAACAATTTGAGCAATACATGGCTCGTTTTTCAAAGCTATTTAATGCTAAAATTGGAACCAAGGATGGTGACGAGCTGGAATTGCTTGCCTTGCTCATTAAAGACTATGAAGACCGTAACTTCGTAATTGATAAGCCAACGCCTTTAGAAGCAATTGAATATCGGATGGAACAAGCAGGACTGACAAAGAAAGACCTGGCAGAAATCCTAGGATACAAAAGTCGTGTTACTGACATATTCAATAAGCACCGAAAGTTGAATCTGAGCATGGTCCGCAAACTGTATAAGGAACTGCACATTCCGTTGGAAACTTTGATAAAAGAATACTGATTAATGTAACCGCTAGAATAAAGATTAAGCCCTGGGAAACTGGGGCTTTTTTCTTGCTATATATAAGGGAACAATGAAGTACACCAGAAGATGAAGATATTAGCGACAAGTGAAACAGACGATCTGTCCCTGTTAAAGAACGGCAGTATAGCTGTTATAGGGACTGCTGATGAGCTGGGAAAACGCTACAAATCCGATGAGACATGCCTGACAATAAGGCTTGTCGAATTCGATTTTGAAGCGAACAGTACAAGAGACCTGTTTTTCTGGGAAAACGGACTGCTGGTGTATTATTTCATCGCACTTGGCCGAGAAGCTTGGGTAAGGGACCTTCTGCTGGAGGCAATCCAAAATCACTCATCAAACGAGAGAAAATTCATTCGGATGGTGACCAGTGGCTATCTTTTGAAGGTATTGGGATTTGATTGAACAGAATCGTTTTTTCTGGATATTTATAAATAAACACATGAATCTTGCAGACATAAACGGTGACATATACCTGGAGAATCAGGGTGAGAAGATACTCATAGCCAATGTGTGCTTTGGGATTACATACGGAATTGGAAAAGGGAGGAACGATGTTGTCACACGAGTAACAATTTACCCAGGTGGGAAGGGCGGCTTGTCGGACATTTTCCTTTTTTATTCAAACGGCTCTGTTCCCTTTCATCATATACAGACAAGAGACACTGTGCCAGGTCTTAGAAAAGTTTATACTCAGTTCATTGCCTTTGAGAATGATCGCAGCCTTGAGGCCTTTATTAGTGAAGTGGTTGCTGAATATTTTGTGAAAAAGCTTGGATATACTATGCCTTCAGAGTACCTGTCTCAGGACTTAGAATAACAGCTTCTACCCTCTTTCCATTTTCCCATCATGTAAAGCCCTCCAGGGGCGAATAACAGGCTTAATTTGACCCTTCTTTTGACACCTTCATTGCCGTCTTAATAGATAGCGGGAAGACCCTTAGTTACTAGACCCATACCCAATGTGTCACAATTTTTTTTGCAAGAAAAACAGCCCTGAATTTCAAACCAACCTAGTAATGTAACTGTCACAATCATAAGCTCTACGGACACGCCAGGGAATTCCTTGCCAGACCTACTGCTGTTTCAAACATTCGAAAATTTTGATTTTTTCGTGCATAAAACGTTACGAAATACAAATCTCATCTATTTATATAGAAACATTATGGAAACAAAAGATACGGGAGAACACAGCTTTGTTCAATATTTATTGCCAGACAAAACGCTGGCAGTTGACTATAAAACGCTAATTGCAATAACTGGAACCCGCAATAAAACTGAGCTGTTCAGGTTGCTGAAAAAGCTCGGTGATGCGTTCCCATTTACTTGGTACGGCAACCGCAAATTATTTCCAACGGCAAATGCCATAAAGTTCTGGAATATCTACGTAGCTCACATGAGGCAATAATTCCTCGGATTATACCCGCACTTCATCAAGATCGGTTAATGCTCCTTTTCATGTCCATCAATCGCCTCAATTACCATAGCCTCAGCCTCTTTGCACTCTTGACACATCCGTTTTCGCCTTCTTCCGATAAGCGGTTCGACAACCAATTCTAAAAGTAGAATGTATTTTAAGAGGAACAGCGGAAGCTTGTCAAATCCGAATAGCAATATGCAATCAGCAATTGCGAAACAAACATGGGCAAGCCGCCAATAGAAATCAGACAGGAGAAGTCTGTTAGCTATTATGATGAATAACACCACTTTAAGTATCAATATCCTCTTTCGATTCACCCAGTCAATGGTTAGTGTGGTTATACTATTATAGGTGATACAAATCAAAAAAAAGACACCTAAGGAACATGCTATATAATGTTCCTTTTGTTCTTTTTTCTGAAATGAACAACCTATAAGAGAAACAAAGGGTACGCAAAATGAACAAAGCCAGCAAGCAAGAAATTCTGAATCAACTTCAGTTATACACTGGAACGGAAGGGTATTACCGATACCTAGGCGGTCTACTTTTGACAGATGGAGCCAAATTCGTTGCCGAAGCTTGTGGAGCATACTGGCTCTTGGACATTATCTGCTCCGTTCAAACGATTCCAGAAGTAAAAAATGAAGATTTGCAAGTTTGTCATCTGAGAAAGACTGGAGAAACGACTGCCATCTTTACCATTGAAGATGGGGATAACAATCTTGTTTATCAACAAGAAATCCCATTCACTGATTTTCCTCTGGACCAGATGACCCTCTGGGTTTGTGCCCAGGACCAACAAAAACGTATAGTCATGTTGCCCTCAGAATACTGACCATCTTTTAAAGAGAAGCGAATGAAGCACCAAATAATAGCTCTTCTGATTGCCAGTCTTACCCTGATGTGCTGTAAGCCAAAGGAACCTAAGCCAGAGAAGGTAACAGAGATAATCGAGCCAGAGCCGAAGGCAAAGAAACCAGCTTTAAGCCCTGCAATTCTGCCTGGCACGGGAACAAATTTTGGTATTTTCTTTCAAGCCTTATATCGCAATAATCGGCTTTCGGATATGATGGCTTACACCTCAAACATTACGATTAAGCGGTTCGGACGGAAAGCGATCATGAACTACTACAAGCATGGGTTCAAACTGGATTATCTGCTTGGGAAATTAAGCAATGTTACCACAGACAGCGGGACCTGGGTCTTAACTTTTGCAGGTGCTTCTATCCAGGCAACCAGACGAAAGGTAATGATACGTTGTATTGCCGAGGGGCAAGGCGATTCAGTCAAGCTGGTTCTTGAAAGGCTGGATCATCCCTTTGAATAATTAAACTAAAACCTGAAGCATTACCTACAACAAACTGCTATGACCCGTGAACTGCGCAAACTTGCTTCGGGAATTCTTCGATTCTCAACTGCCAACTTCCTTATTTATTATGTGTTGGATGGGGTTTCTGGGCTTGAAAAGATTGAAAAAGCAATCCAGCATGCTTTAGACTTTTGTCCACGACTCGGAAGCTTTTGCGGGGACGTGGCTTATATTTTCATCAGTGTGACAGTGCTCTACCTTTTCTTCAGCGGATTTCACCGTATTGCCACACACCTTGATCCCTATTCTTAAATAATCCAACATGAAAGCAACAGAAATAAGTAATTACATCATCCTCCAAGAGACTGTTCTGAAGTATAAAAAGGAGGAACAGATTGTATTAATGCTTATCAGGAACGAAGAAAACAAATTTATATTGGAAGTCATTGACCTTAAGCTGCTCGTTGGACGGCAGGTCCTGGGGTGTCGGAGTCAAGCCGAATCACTGTTTGAGGAAATAACTGAAAGATTATCTGAATACGATAACTATTTCTCAGCCAGGAGTATGCTCAGCCTGTCTTTTGCCCTTAAGTCCAGGGAATGCCGATTTTTGATTCAGGCATTCAATCGTGCTTGGTCGTATAGCGAAATTAAACGCATGGCCAAACCACTAGGGTATATTGCAAGTGCAAGGAGTTTGGTGATCCTTTTTGATCTGGAGGAGCCATCTTTTGTGATAAAAATATTTTTTTTAGGGTCGAAAGAACACATTGGGACCTTCACATCTTCAGAATCAGAGAACGAGAATGAATTCTACTTTTCATTCAACCAGGATTTTCTTTTGGACAACGTGGTGAAGCATTCAAGCAAAGAATAGTCAAGTGAGTGAACATACTACGAAAAGGCTTACCTTTATCCCAGACATTATCGTTCTTTAACCAGCAGCAAAAAAAGGTAGACTTAGTTACCCTTTTAGTTACCCTTCGGGGAAAATGCCTTGTAACTTATTGATATTCAAGATAACAGAGAGACCCTCGCTCTCCGCAGAAATGCGGAGATTCTTCAAAGGCCCTTTAAACAATATGTTTAAAGGGCCTTTTCTATGCTCTGTTGGCAAACTATTCCTGGTTTAATCGTACCTTTGCTTATCCAATCATGAAAAAAAAGACACTTGTTATCGGCGCTTCCACGAATCCGGAAAGGTATTCCTTTCTGGCTGTGAAAAAATTGCTCGGTCATGATCAGGAAGTTGTAGCTATTGGATTGAACGAAGGGGAGATCGGAGGGCTGAAAATCCAAACGGGAAAGCCGCTTTTTGACAACATCGATACGGTTACCTTATATATAGCACCGGCGCATCAACCTGAATACTACTCCTACATCCTTTCCCTGAAACCCAGACGGATTATATTCAATCCAGGAACGGAAAATACTGAATTTGAGGATCTTGCAACAAGTGCAGGTATAGAAATCCAGGAGGCATGCACCCTGGTGCTGCTTTCCATCGGCGCTTATTAGATTTTTGATCTTATCCCTCAAACCGGATCTGTCACAAACATCCTTAAATAAGAAAGAGCCCCCGTAAGGAGGCTCTTTCCGAATGTATAAAAAACAAGATTAGTTGTTTTTTGGTTTTTCTTCAGCTTTCTTAGCAGGAGCGTCTGCTTTTTTAGCATCTTTCTTTTTAGCAGGTGCTTCCTTCTTAGCAGGAGCAGCAGTTTCTTTCTTAGGAGCATCTTGTGCGAAAGCCATTGAAGTTGCGAAAGCAACTACGAAGAAAATTGATGTGATCTTTTTCATTTTGGTTGGTTTTTGTGATTGTTTGTTTAATTACGATACAAAGATGCAACACGAGTATGAAGCTATTATGAAGATTTATACATTTTTGCCAGAATTTTGAAAAATAAGTCTGAAAACGGACCCTTTTCCCGGTTCTGAGTTGACAAAGACATCGATATCGTGAAAATCGGCAATGGTTTTTACAATAGGCAGACCCAGGCCGAAACCATCGGTATACGTGATGTTTGCACGTTTAAACCGGCTGAAAATATTACCGATATTCTGCGAAGAAATGCCAATTCCGGTGTCTTCCACCTCCAATACGAATTGATCGGCAGCCGGGAAGCCCCGGATATAAATTTTTCCGTTTTGAACATTGTATTTGATGGCATTGTTCACCAGGTTGAACAAAAGAGTGAATAAAAGGTCATGGTTGCAGCGCTGCATGACATAATCATCCGTGAATTCGATCTCCGGAACGATGTTTTTTTCCGTAAAACGCTCTTCGATCTCGGCGATAACCTCCATAGACAATGCTTTTAAACTCACCGCATCATTTTTGAGGTATTGTTCATTTTCAATCCTGGAGATGAGCAAAAGGGTGTTGGTGACCTTTTTCAGGCGGTTCAGTGTTTTGAGCGAATCAATCACCCGGATCGAGCTTTCTTCATCCAGTCTTCCTTCAGAAAGCATGTTTTCGAAACGGGTTTGCAAAACACTGATCGGTGTGAGCAGTTCATGAGATACATTGGCAATAAATTCCTTTTCACGCACAAAGGTGTCTTTGAGTTTACGCATCATCTCATTGATTGTCTGATCCAGGTAAATGAAATCGGATGTGGTGGTGGGAATACTTTCGAAATTGAATTTTTCAGGATGATAAACAGCCTTGAGCTTTCTTTCAATGATCTCGTGGAAAGGCCTCAATAGATAATTCGAATAGCCGATATTCAATAAAATCGTGATGGCAAAAGAAATGATGAGAACAAAAAAAGCGACTTTCTGCAAAACCCCGTTCAGCTCCTTGACCACTTCCAGGCTTTTCCCGATTTCGAGCAGATAGAGGTGGCCAGCATGGCGGAAGGTGACGTTCAGCACCCGGTATTCAACGGGTATGCCTTCAAAGATCCGCTCGGTGTTCTCGAAATGGGTTACCGGCATTACCTTTTCGGTGGCTTCGATACTGATGTATTCCTCTTTCAGGATGTTGTAACTTGCAAAAATACTGTCCTGCTCTTCCTGGATAAATTCCTTGATCCCAACCTTGTTGACCAGATCGATTACCTTATCCTGCATCTGCTGCAAACGGTTGTCGGTATGCTTGGTGGAAACAATGGAAATAATAATGGGAACGATAATGATAAATGCAACCAAAACGAGCAGTTTCGATAGGGTGCTGTAAAGACTTAATTTTGTCCTCAGCTTCATATCACACGAACTTTATATCCGATTCCCCGGACGGTTTCGAGCCAGTCGGATTCGCTGAATGCGCTTAGTTTTTTGCGCAAGTTTTTGATGTGCACGTCCATGTAATTGCTGTCGTAGTCATCTTCCAGAATGTTTCCCCAGATATGCTCGGTGAGCTGAAGACGGGTTAGAACCCTGTTTTTGTTGAGCAGCAAATAATGCAGAATGTCGAATTCCTTTTTGGTCAGCGTCACTTCGGTTTCAGCAAAGAATACGGTTCGGTTCTGGATATCCAGCAAAAAGCCATGAAAGGCAATGGTGTTCTTTTTCAGGCCATGTCTGCGTCGGGTGATGGCCTGCATGCGGGAATGCAATTCGGGCAGAGAAAAAGGCTTTGCCAGGTAATCATCGGCCCCGAGGTTCAATCCGGCTATTTTATCACCGGTGGCTCCTCTGGCGGTAAGAATAATAAAAGAGGCTTCCTTTTCGGCATTTTTTGCTTCCTCCAGCAGGCTGAGTCCATCCCCGTCCGGGAGTCCAAGATCAAGAAGAATAAAGTCGTACTCGTTCACCCATATTTTCTCCGACGCTTCCCGCTTGGTTGCGGCGATATCGCAGGAATAATTTTCTTTTGTCAGGAAAATGCCGATCTCGCGGCTCAGGGTGGTTTCGTCCTCAACAATCAATACGTTCATTGGCTCGGGTGTTTTTCAGACATTGTTTATGCTTTCCAGTATAACAGAACAGGCAAAACGGATTTCCTCTTCAGAAACAGTCAGAGGCGGAGCAATACGCATGGATCTTGAATTGAAAAGGAACCAATCCGTGATTATTCCCTTTTCAAGACAAGAAGCAATGATTTGCGTGTTTATTTTTTCTGATTCAAACTCCAGCGCAACAAGCAATCCACTTGCTCTTCTTTCCTTTATTTTTTCATGGTTCAAAAGCTCCAGAAAGAGTTTTTCTTTTTTTCTGACAGTGACCAGAAGATTTTCATTTAAAATGACCTCCAGGGATGCCAACCCTGCCGCACAGGAAACCGGATGACCGCCAAAAGTCGTAATGTGACCCAGAACAGGCGAGTGGCTCAGCGATTGAAGAATCTCCCGGGAAGAAATAAAAGCTCCCAAGGGCATGCCTCCACCCATTCCCTTTGCACAAAGAAGCACATCGGGCACCGTTCCATAGTGTTCGAATGCAAACATCGTTCCCGTTCTTCCAAAACCCGTTTGGATTTCATCAAATACAAGCAATGTTCCCATCTCCGAACAGCGTTTCCGGAGCTGTTTCAGGAAGGAAAGGCGGGCGGGAATAACTCCGGCTTCCCCTTGAACAGGTTCTATGAATACCGCCGCAGTATGCTTTCCGATCTGATCCAGATCTGTTTCATTGTTGAATTCAAGAAAGGTGATTTCAGGCAGCAAAGGACGAAAAGCATTCTTGAAAAACTCATCTCCAAGCAAACTCAATGCGCCTTGTGTACTGCCGTGGTAAGCGTTTTTAAAGGCAATGATTTCTGTTCGGCCGGTAAACCTTTTTGCCAGTTTCATGGCACCCTCCACGGCTTCCGATCCTGAATTTGTGAAATAAACGGAATTGAGCGATGAAGGCAGAATGGAGCATAGTCTTTCGGCAAATTTCACCTGTGGCGCCTGGATATGCTCTCCATAGACCATGGTATGCAGATATTTGCCGAGCTGAGTCTGTATGGCCCCTAAAACATGAGGATGTCGGTGCCCCGTATTGCTGACAGAAATGCCGGAAATGAGATCCAGGTATTTTCTTCCATCCGTCGTATATATCCAGGATCCCTCAGCCTTCTCAATTTCCAGGGCCTGAGGCGCCTGACTCGTTTGTGCTATGTGTCTGAAAAAATGTTCGCGCGAACCGGACATAATGGATTTGGAGGATTCTAGGTTGACAATCTGCACAAGATAGGCAGAGTAATTTGAAGTTTGTCCTGATTTTGAAGAAATTCCTGCTTCCGATCCTCCACCGAGGGTGGACAAAGGATTATTCGTAATTTCCCATCTGAAATCCATGCTCTACAAAACGCTTAAATTCATTCTCGGAATTGCTTTGAAGGTGTTTTTCCGAAAAGTATATATCCGAAACCGCAACCTGATCCCGGATAAGGGGCCCATGATCATCTGTGCCAACCATCCGGCAACCTTTCTGGACCCGCTGGTGATCGGGGCCAGCGTAAAACCGGAATTGTTCTTTCTCTCAAAAGGGGAGGTCTTTCGCTCGCCCCTGGCCAAATGGATACTCCCCAGGCTGAACATGATTCCTGTATACAGACAACAGGATGATCCTTCGCAGATGCACAAAAACAAGGAAACCTTTGTCCGCTGTTTCGAACACCTTGAAAAAGGAGGAGTCATCCTGATCTTTCCCGAAGGACTCAGCCTGACAGAAAGAAAACTGAGGAAAATAAAAACAGGCACGGCCCGTATTGCTCTGGGAGCGGAGGCACGAAATCAGTTTAAGCTCGGGGTCAAGATTTTAAATATCGGTTTGAATTATACCAACCCGCACAAATTCAATCAGGATCTTTTCATGAATGTGGATCAGCCCATTGAGGTTGCCGGATATAAAGAAAAATATGAAAAAGATGAGTTTGAAGCGGCAAGCGAACTCACCGAATGCATTCGTCAAAGTCTGGAAAATCACATCATCGCCATTGAGGATGAACAAACGGATGATCTGGTCAGCAAAATAGAAGTGATTTACAAGCAAAGACTGGCAAACGATATCGGCGGCAGACTGGATCATGAAGCGGCCGGAGATTTTCAAATTACCCGAAACATCGTGGAGACTGTCGAACATTTCAAAACCACCGATCCTTCAAGAGTCGAACAGATGCGACTTCGGGTCGATACTTATTTTGAAGACCTTGACAGAGCCAGGCTCTCAGACAGCCAATTGAATCCGGAACGAAAAAAAGGGTCGCTTGTTTTAAACAATGTGAGTGCCTTCGTTTTTATTCTGGCCGGTTTCCCCTTTTATGTTTTTGGTCTGCTGAACAATTGGCTGCCTTTCGAAATCCCTACCTATATCTCCAAACGATTTGCCCCCGCTTCCGATTTTGTCGGAGCCATTGCGTTGGTTTGCGGAACTTTTTGCTTCATGATTTTCTATTCAATCCAAATCGTTCTGTTTCAGCATTTTTTTCATCATGCCCTGTTTGCGTTTTTCTATGCAGTAAGCATGCCTGTTTGCGGGTTGTTTGCCTATCTGTACTGGTACATGGTCAAAGATATCCGTTCCCGCTGGTTGCTCATGTCGCTGTTTTACCGCAAAACCGCGCTGATATCTGCCCTGATAAAAGAGCGGATGGAAATCATCGAGGCCTTTGACAAAGCCAGAGATGAATTCAGAATCACACACCCTCCCTTTTCAGAGTGATTTTTTTTCTTCTGTTCCTGATGAAGCGGTAAATCATCCCTATTCCCAATACCGACAAGGCAATGAGCGGCCAGGAGTTCAGCACGGATATCACCACAGTCAGCAGCGATTTCCATCCCGTGCCCAGGGCTGCCAGACTTCTGTTCCAGAAACCGGGATGCTCCTCTGGCATGAATTCAAAATTCTGATAGAAAACCAGCCTGACCGTACTGAAGCTCACCTGATCTTTCATGAGTTTCAATTCTCCTTATTTGGCATCTATTTCTTCCCGCAATACCCTGGCTTTCTCTTCAATTTCCAGAATGTCGCTGATCTTGGTGGCCCTTTTCAAGAGATCCAGGTATTGTGCCTCGATGTCCTTTTTTGTCTTCAGACGCGCCGTTATATCCACAAATTCAGCAGTTACATCATCGGCACTGATCGTCTTTGTATTGATTTGTTTGGCCACAGCGCTGAGCCCGTTTACAAGAGCGTCAAAATCTTTGCCCAGAACCCGGATAACCATTGAATTGGTGATGTTGTAGGTGCTGTTTTCCTCGTTTTCGGAGGTCAGCCAGGCATTGTGAGATTTGATGATCCGGGCTATTTCGCTTCTGCCTTTTCTGTAATCATCCACACTGAAACGCAGATTGGCGTTGCGGATAATCATGTCCGGTGTCCGGTTGTTTTGAGGAGTCGAAGGGATGGATTCATCCGCATTTTCTTCTTTAGAGAACCCCGCCGAATTCATTTTGGCTGAAGGAGGAGGAGGGGCCATGCACATGGCAACTTTGTATTCCGTTTCGGAATTTCCGCCTTCAAAATTTCCTGCATGGTGACAGGACATCAGCGCAAGGGCTGCGCAAAGCAACAGACTGTTTTTCATGTTCTTTTGATTAGAATTGTGGAGGGATGATGTTAATAAACGATCAAATCCATAATCTATGATTGGAAATGAAAAATATATTAAAGGAAAGAATATTTCAAATAAGAGGTTTGCTATGGAAGAATAGCATGGGGCAGAAACCGGCTGAAATTATCGGTAATGAGCGAACGGCTTTCGCGAATTCCGATGCCGGCAGATTTTCCGCCAATGATCCACGACCCGATCACGGGATGATTGCCGCCGAAGTCGGGTAGTTTTTGCATTTGCTGGTAGACAAAGCCTTCATCTCCGTATTCGCCGGGTGTTTCCTGCTTCACTTGTCCTCCTTCAACAAGGGTGATGTTGGCGCCTTCTCTGGAGAGCAGCGGCTTTTTGATGTAATCGGTCATTGTTCCCGGACTGTCAAAATAGCATTCCAGTAAATTGGGATGGCCCGGAAAGAGCTTCCAGAGAATGGGGAGAATCGCCTTGTTACTGAGAATCATTTTCCAGGAGGGTTCGATCCAAACAGTGTCTGCCTGCACCACATGGGGGCCGAACTCTTCGTGCATGATCCATTCCCAGGGGTAAAGTTTGAACAGGGTGTGGATTTTCTTCTCTTCCAGATCAGTGAATGTTTTGCCATCCCATCCGATTTCGGCTATCGGGATAAACGTGCATCGGATACCGGCCTGCATGGCACAATCCTGCAGATAACTCATGTTCATGAAATCTTCCGGAAACTCATCCAGACATGAAAAATAAAGATCCTGATTCTTCAGGGCCGGTTTGATTTGTTTCCACCATCCGATCAGTTTTTCATGAATGGAGTTGAACTGATCGTAAGAGTCATGAACTTCTTTTAACCAGAACCATTGCACCACAGCGGCTTCCAATAATGAGGTGGGGGTGTCGGCATTGTATTCAAGCATTTTAGGGGGAACCAGAAGGTCTCCGTTCCAGGAAAGATCGAACCTGCCATATATGGATGGGCTTTCGCGTTGCCAGCTTTTCTTGATACGAGAAATGTAATTTTCGGGGATACAAAAACGGGAATAGAGGTTTTCGCGGATCACATAGTCGACAGCCTTCAGACACATTCGGTGCAGCTTGTTGCTGGCTTTTTCGAGAACATCGATTTCTGCACGCGAAAATGCATAGAAGGCGCTTTCGTCCCAGTATACCTCACCGTTCAGGGTATGATAGGCGAACCCCAGTTCTTCAACTTTCTTTTTCCAGTTGTCCCGGCAGGCGATTTCGAGTCTTTTCATTTTTTCAGGCTGAAGCACCATGTGAACCACCCGAATGACCAAATCCTGCACGGCGCGAACCGGATACGGGCATGCCATAGCCGCGAACAGGACCCACCCTTGCAGGACCGGGGCCATTTCTCATTCCATTGCTGCGGGGGCCGAAAAAAGCAGGA
>PLXK01000179.1 GCA_003151415.1 Bacteroidota bacterium | reverse complement strand
CTATCGGGATTTGTCTGAGCTCCTTGCTCCTGAGAAAAACAAATAAAATTTAAGTGGATACTCTTAGGAGCACACTGCAAAGAGCGATTGCCGAAAGCCCGACCCCGATTTTTATCGGGGGCACGCCCATAAAAACATCCTAATTAATTACATGAATCTGACCTAGCAAAGAAACTTTGCGGATAAAAACCAAACTGTCCAATCAAAAAGAAGCAATCGCCTTTCGGATAATGGACACACAATCCATCAATTGGCTTTCGGTAATAACCAGTGGAGGAGCAAAACGAATGATATCTCCGTGAGTCGGTTTTGCCAGTAAACCCAGATCCTTCATTTTCATACATACATCCCAGGCATTGCGGTTGTCTTTTTCAGCAATGACCATGGCAGCAAACAATCCTTTGCCACGGACGGTTTTTATAATGGAGGGGAACTCATTTTTCAGTTTGGTGAGTTGATCCAGAAGAACCGCGCCGAGTCGTTCTGAATTTTCAGCAAGACCCTCTTCTTTGAGAACAGTAAGACCGGCAATACCTACTTTGCAGGCAACAGGATTTCCGCCATAGGTAGAACCATGCTGACCGGGCTTGATGGTGAGCATGATCTCGTCATTGGCCAATACCGCCGATACCGGATAAGTGCCTCCCGATATGGCTTTTCCCAGAATGAGGATGTCGGCATGCACATTCTCATGATCACAGGCCAGACGTTTGCCGGTTCGTCCGAGTCCGGACTGGATCTCGTCGGCTATAAAAAGCACATTGTATTTTTTGCAAAGAGCCGCACATATTGTCAGATAACCGGCATCCGGAATAACCACACCGGCTTCACCCTGCACCGGCTCAACAAGAAAACCTGCAATATCCGGGTTGTTCTGCAACACTGTTTCAAGAGCAGCCGCATCATTAAATGGCACCTTTAAGATTCCGGGAGTTAAGGGGCCGAAATTACCATAGGAATCGGGGTCGGTGGAAAGCGAAATGACAGCAATGGTACGTCCATGGAAGTTGTTCTCGCAAACAACGATCCGGGCCATATCAGCAGCGATTCCTTTTTTCTCATACCCCCAGCGGCGGGCAAGCTTGATGGCTGTTTCCACAGCTTCAGCGCCCGTATTCATTGGCAACACCTTATCGTAACCGAAATAAGAAGTAATGAACTTTTCGTATTCACCCAAAGCGTCGTTGTAAAAGGCACGCGAAGTCAGTGTCATCTTCCGGGCCTGTTCGATCATGGCACGCACAATTACGGGATGGCAATGTCCTTGGTTTACAGCAGAATAAGCCGATAAAAAATCATAATATTGTTTGCCTTCCACATCCCATACAAACACACCTTCCCCACGCTCAAGAACCACCGGCAAAGGATGGTAATTGTGTGCGCCATACTTGTTTTCTAAATCAATGGCTTTGGCACTGGCGTTTTTCTGAGTCATAACCGTGTTCATAGGGAAAAGTATTAAATGCTGATGATTAATATTGCAATTCTCAAAGGTAGTGATTTTCCGCGAATAAAGGGGCTTTGGGGGCGGGGCTTTAAAGAGAAACAGAGGGGAGAAAGAAAGCGAAAAAAGGCTTTAAAGAAAAACACACCGCCTGGCAGACACCGGTTGGACGGGGATCAGAGAAAGAAGACGAAAAAACGGGCATGCATCCTCAGCACCTCAACACATCCACATCTATTTGCTTCTCAATGCTTTGGTGAGCTCAAAAATCTGGCTCAGGATTTTGGTATCCTTTTCATTAAAAGGTAAGCTTCTGCGGTCGTAAACTCTTGTGGCCACATCCAAAGCTTTATCGAGCTTATAAGTTGCCATACCATCGGATCCTCCCCAGGAAAAATCGGGGATAAAGGTTTCGGGAAAACCGCCGCCAAATACATTTGAGGATACGCCCACAACACTTCCGGTATTGAACATGGTGTTGATGCCTGATTTGGAGTGATCGCCCATAATCAGTCCGCAGAATTGAAGGCCGGTACCTTTAGCCGTTTTCTCCGGATAATTGTACAGCTTCACTTCCCCGTAATTGTTCTTCAGGTTTGAATTGTTGGTATCGGCACCCAGGTTGCACCATTCGCCAAGAACAGAATTCCCAAGGAATCCGTCATGCGCCTTGTTGGTATAGCCGAAAACAACCGAATTACTCAACTCCCCTCCCACTTTCGAAAAGGGGCCGATGGTGGTCGGTCCGTATATTTTGGCAGCCATTTTCACAACTGAATGTTCGCAGAGTGCAAAAGGCCCCCGGATTACCGAGCCTTCCATAATCTCAGCACCTTTTCCGATATAAACCGGGCCGGTTGTGGCATTCAGAATGGCGCATTCCACCACCGCTCCTTCTTCCAGAAAAATCTCTTTACCCAATGCTTTGTTCGTTGAACTCAGGGCCTGGGATGCCCTTCCCTGCGTAAGAAAATCGAAATCCTCGCGAATGGCCTCCCCATTGAGCATAAAGATATCCCATGGATTTTTCACCTGAATAAAACGGCTTTTCGCTTCCGCCTTTACCTGCGGCTGCGGCCAGTCGCCCCTGCCCGGAGCCGAAGCCACCGGCACTTTATTTCCAGCATGCCAGGCGATCAGGGTATCTCCTTTCATCAGCGAAGCGCCGGGTGCAAGTTGAGTCACTTCGCTGATCAAAGCTTTATTGGGACAAATACTGGCATTGATCCAGAAATTATCCGAATTGACATCCGATTTCAAAGGAAATTTTTTCTGCAGATAAGGTTCCGTACAACTTGAGGAAGAAACCTGCATCCGTTTTTCCCATTTTTCCCGGATGGTAAGTATGCCTATCCGGATATCGGCGAGGGGACGCGTAAATGTCAGGGGAAGCAGGTTCCCGCGAATTGTATGGTCATCAAAGAGAATCAGGTTCATGCTTTCTTATCGTGTTTTATCACCACAAACATACTTCCGGTATCGGCATACCAGGCCTTGTTTTTCAATCCAAACAGATTGACAACACCGTTAAATAACGAAGCTAGAGCCTTAAAATTGTATCGCTCAAGCCGGCTTCCAAGAAATTCTGCATCGGCACATTGTCCGCTGGCAGAATGGTGAATAATTTTCAATCCATGCGGCTTCAGGGCACGGGCCAGGGTATCGGGGGTAAAATACTGAATATGCTCGTAAGGTTTGTACTGAAACCATCTTTTTCCGAAGAGCTTGCGCTGGGTGGAGGAATAATCGGGTGTGATCAGGGCGATAACCCCATCCTCCTCGAGGATGTCGTGCAGTTTCTGCAGAGCGTCGGAAAGCCCGGGCAGGTGTTCCACCACATCAAACAAGGTGATGAGGTCGTACTTTTTTTTGACTTCAATTTTCTCAATGGGCGTTGTGCTTACCGGGATGTTTTTCTTCCTCAGTTTTTCAATCATCGATGTATCCAGCTCAATGCCTTCCACATCTTTCCATCCGTTACGCATCAGCACGTCGATGAAATCTCCTGCCGCACATCCGATATCCAGGGCCTTTTCTTTTTTCCGACCCACAAAAGGTACGATCAGGGAGTACCACTTTTCAAAAGTCATGATCCGGAGCCTTGCATTGAGCTCGTAATTTTCATAACCAAACTGGGTATTGTTGAAATAATCCGTTGTATAAAGCTTGTACAATTCTTCGGTCTTGATCCTTGGATTCACAAAAACGAAGGAGCATGCATTGCATTGAACAATATTAAACCCCTTGATCGTGTATTTATGGGTAAACGATGTGCTTCCGCAAACCGAACAAGGGTACGACTGAAGATCAAAAGTCTGGGGCATCTTATCCGTTTAATTTGGATTCAACTAAGCCGTTTCTTTCCCGGCCCGGTAAACAATTAGTACAAAGCCAAGAAAGGTAATGACAAGCAGTAAAACGACGGGTTTGAATGAATAATCGCCTGGAGCCACCGGAACCGGGAGGGCGGCCAGTCTTTCCCGAATCAGGGAAGCACTTCTTTGATAATCCACCGCAGCGGCCGAGTCTTTCATGGCCAGGCTGCTTCTTGCCATATTTTCATACACAGCGGGATTGTCTTTGTTCAGTTTTGCCGCTTTTTCAAATGCCTGCAGAGCTTCTTTGTGGCGCCCGGTGTTTTCAAAACAGGCTCCGGTATTCGACCAGGCATCGGCATACAAACTGTCGTATTTCAGAATGCCCTGAAAATAATCAATGGCCTTGTCGTAATTTTTATCGTTGAAATAATACACTCCCAGATTGTTTCTCGCCCCCCCAAATGAGGGCCTGAGTTCGAGCGTTTTGTTATAGGCTTCAATGGCTTTTGCCTTTTGTCCCATAGCGGCATAAGTGATGCCCAGGTTGAAATAAATTTCAGGATCCTTGTCGTAAATCTTCAGGCCTTTATCATATTCAGTCAGCGCATGATTCAGGTGTTGTTCCCGGACAACGGGGTTCCCTTCATTCTCGCCTTTGACCCGAAACTCGCTGGCAACGGCAAAATGCGCTCTTGCACTTTCGGGCTGCGTATCAACGCCTGATAAGAACAGACTGGTATTGTCTTTCCAGTCGGGTATGCGGCTTAATGTGATCCCTGCATACATAATAAATACGGCCACGAAGAGATAACTGAAATATTTCGGGATTTCCAGTTTCGAACTTTTCATGTCCACCGAAAAGAGGCGGCAAAGCAAAAAAACAAGGGCGATACAAAATCCGATGGAGGGCAAAAACAGAAAACGCTCGGCAAAGGTGGCCAGAATCTTGACGATAAGATTCGAAGTAAGTACCAGTGTGGACAGGTAGAAGATGATGCAAAAGGCATACACATCCTTTTTCCAGACCCGCACAGCTGCATAGCCGATCATGGCCAGATAGATAAGCAGAGCGCCAAATGCCTTGGGATTCATCCAGCTTACAATCGGAAAAGTGTTGAAGGAGTAATCCCAGTTGAGCGGATAAGGAATAAAAAGCAATTGCAAATAACGGCCCATGAAAGTGAAATTCGTGGCATACATATCCGAAGCCGTCTTGGCAGCCATAAGCGAATTGTTCACCACATCAATTTTATTGTCTTTGAATGTGAGGCTGCTCAAAACACTCGTCCGGATCAGGAAATAGACCGCAATCACTCCAAGGAACGGAAGGGTGTAAAGCGCCGCCTTTTTCAAATCGATTTCCGAGAATGTATACATCATTACCGGAATGATCACAAGCAGGGTAACACTGTTTTCTTTGCAAAGAATGGAAATGAACAGCAGGATTCCCGACCAGATCAGGTATTTCCGGTTTTGGGATTGCACATATTTCATCACATGGAGCAGACACAACATACCGAAGAGGAAACCCAGCAATTCATCACGGCTTTTGATATTGGCCACCACATCAGAATGGATCGGATGAAAGATAAACAGGCCGGTAATGATCAGCGGTATATAGGGATTGTATTTCTGAAGTATCCGGAGCAGGAACCAATACAAAACCACACAACCCAGGGCCCAGAAAAGGACATTGAAAAAGTGGTTGACAAAAGGATTTTCATGAAAAATGGCCGTTTCGAGCATAAAATCAAGCAAGACCACAGGCCGGTAGTTGGCATCGTTTTGTTTGTTAAAACCCATCAGCGAGCCCTGGGTGAAAAGCTTGGGCATGGATTTGAGTCCGTCTTTGATGTATTCGTTTTTCCGGGTATAAATATCATCATCCAGGGCATAGAAATTGCGTATGGTGTTTGAATACAACAGGAAGCTGACAAGAAAGATACAGGCGGGCCAAAACCATTTCCGCGATGAAGTGGATTTGGCTGCGTTTTTTGAAGATTTGGATTTGCTCATAATGGCTGTGCTAAAATAAGCATTCTGGCAGTATTTGGACATTGAGGGATTAAATATTCAATCCGGACCATGCATCAAGTCTATTTGTCTTGTGACGACCTCGCAACCTGAAGTCCAGCCTAATTTGCTCATTAACAAGCAGTAAACAAACAAAGTACATCTCAAATAAGCATAGAGAATTGATCTTTAAGTCCCAATCTGTCTTTATCGATTGAAGGAGTACATGCAACAATCGACAAAGTATGTATGTCGATCGAAGCAGTACATGCAACGATCGACAAAGTATGTATGACGATTGAAGGAGTACATGCTACGATCGACAAAGTATGTAAGTCGATCGAAGCAGTAGCTGCAACGATCGACAAAGTATGTATGACGATTGAAGGAGCATTTGCAACAATCGACAAAGTATGTTTGACGATTGAAGGAGTACATGCAACAATCGACAAAGTATGTATGACGATTGAAGGAGTACAAGCTACGATCGACAAAGTATGTATGTCGATTGAAGGAGTACAAGCTACGATCGACAAAGTATGTAAGTCGATTGAAGGAGTACAAGCTAAGATCGACAAAGTATGTATGTCGATTGAAGGAGTAGATGCAACTATCGACAAAGTACGGATATCATCTGAAGAAGAACAAGCAAGGATATTCTCCTGAGTTTGTCAAAAAAAACAATCCCCTCCTGTATGGAACAGGAAGGGATTGCATGAATGGTTTATCTGTTTTACTTTGCTCCTTTTTCTTCAGCAGCTGGTTTAGCGGTTTTAACTTCGGCTTTTTTCGCGTATTTGGTACGGAACTTATCGATACGGCCTGCAGTATCCACAAATTTCATCTTGCCTGTGTAGAAAGGGTGAGACATGTGGGAAATATCCAATTTAACCAGGGGATATTCTTTACCATCTTCCCAGACAGCAACGTCTTTGGTTTCAGCACATGATTTGGTGAGGAACGTGTATTCGTTCGACATATCTTTAAATACAACGAATCTGTAGTTCTCGGGGTGAATGCCTTTTTTCATCTTATTCGGTTTTTAAATTAGGATTGCAAAAATAGGAATATTTCCCGAATCATTGAATTTTATCTTTAAAATAATTAAGGTTTTCAGCCGTTCTTATACTGTTTGTTATCTTTATACCCTTAAAACCCATCCATGCGCCGGATTTTTTCTCTCATTTTCATCTGTCTGCTTACCGGAATCGGGCTTTTTTCCTGCAAAAAAGACAAAATACTGACTGATCCAAGCGCCAGGCTCCAATTTTCCAAAACCACGATCTTTTTTGATACCGTATTTACCTCCATCGGCTCGACAACCCGCCATTTCACGGTTCACAATACTTATAATCAGCCCATTACCATCAGCCACATCCGTCTTGCGGGGGGCTCCTCCTCTCCTTTCCAGGTCAATGTCGATGGAGTGCCGACAGTCAGTTCGGGGGAAGTGCAGATTGCCGCCAAAGACAGCATGTATGTGTTTGTGAAGGTCACCATCAATCCCAACAGCTCACTCAGCCCGGTGGTGGCCATGGATTCCATTTTGTTTGATTTCAACGGCAAACACCAGGATGTCATCCTTCAGGCTGTGGGCCAGAACGTATATCTGCACAAACCCAGCAGTTATATCCTCATGGCCGATGGAAGTTCTGTGCCATACTCCATCGCCACATGCAATGACATTTGGAAAAACGACAAGCCGCATCTGATTTTCAATTACCTGGTGGTTGATTCGGGATGCACCTTAACGATGAACCCGGGCACAAAGGTTTATCTGCACAGCGGCGCCGTTTTGTGGGTTTATAAAGATGCCACATTAAAAGTGCTTGGATCAAGCGGACCGTCGAACATTGTCAATTTCAGCGGCGACCGCCTGGAAAGCGATTATGCCAATATTCCGGGACAATGGGGCAATATCTGGCTCTCGGCGCTGAGTCATCACAACGAAATAAACTGGGCGGTGATCAAAAACGGATCCATCGGTATTTTGGCAGATACGGTCGAACCCAAATTTGCGGGTGTCCCAACACTAAGGCTAACGAATACAATCATTGAGAACATGTCTGTTGCCGGTATATATAGCCAGGGGGCATCGATTGTGGCAAAAAATGTACTTGTATCCAATTGTGCACAGTATTCGGCAGCCATTACCATCGGAGGAAGTTGTTCATTCAGCCAATGTACGTTTGGTGATTATTACAACATTTCAAACCGCAGTACACCCGAAATTCTGATCAACAACTGGTATACTGATGTCAACAGCAAAGTACAGGTACGGAACCTGGATAGTGCCCATTTTTACAATTGCATTGTGTATGGCAGTCTGGATGAAGAACTGAAAATGGATTCGGTGATGTCTGCTGGGGTTCATTTCAAATACAAGTTTGATCATTGTTTGTTGAAATCAGGAAATACAAATGCAGTACCTTCAAGATTCGTAGGAAACAGGTTTGGGTCTGCTTCGGACCCTACTTTTGATCCTCTTTTTGGAGATACCGGCGACAACATTCTGACTATCGGGGCCACTGGGGGAGCCGTAGGATTTTGTATTCCATGCACCCCTCCGATTAACACCGATCTGGCAGGAAAACCTGTTGCCAATCCGGCACAACCCGATGCCGGCGCTCTTCAGCATTAAAAAAACAGTCTGCGGTTTGCAGTTTGCAATTGGCAAAAAACAATTTCCCGTTGGCAATTGGCAAAACAAAACAAGTTGGCAATTTGCAGTTGGCAAAACAAATGAAGAATGAAAATACAGGCCAAAGAATAATTTCTTTGAGGTAAATGCTTTGGGACTTTTTTTTTAAAGAAAAGGTCGAATGCAATTGCATTCGACCTTTTCTTTTTTCATTTCATTTGCCTCTTCTTGTTTATTGCAAATTGTAACCTTCATTGCCAATTGCAAACTGCACACTGCAAATTGTAACGTTCATTGCCAATTGCCAACTGCAAATTGCAACCTTCATTTGCCAACTGCCAACTGCAAATTG
>PLXK01000243.1 GCA_003151415.1 Bacteroidota bacterium | reverse complement strand
TCTAAATCAACGCAACGCTAGTGTTATCAAATCATTTATTCTATGAAAAAAATACTAGCTTTTTTGGGTGGAGCCCTGATCCTTGCTTCCTGCAGTACTGAAATGTCTCTTGCAAAAAGACATTACCGAAGTGGTTATTATTTTGCAACCAGTACGAAGAATAATCAGCTGATTGCCCGAAAAGAGAAAAAGGCAGAGATCTCTTCCGAACCCAAAACAGCCGTTGCAGCCGGACAGGTGGATGTTGTGCCTGAAACGTCCAAAGCACTTATTGCCCAGCCTGAAATCAGGACAAGCAAAAGTGCAGAGAAAAAGTCCGAAAAACATCTTTTGAAACAGGCTCAGCCTGGGGCAGCGCCCGCAATGGGGGTAATGCCTGGAACCCTGAAAACGAACATTCCTTTCATTCAGGCGGTGAGCCTGAAAAAGGCGGGCAAACGCGCGGTCAAAGGAGATAGTGATGCCAATCTGATTGTCATGATCATTCTTTGTCTGTTTCCCTTGATTAACCTCATTCCTGTTTATTTGCACGACAGCAAAGCCATCACCTTGAATTTCTGGATTACTCTTTTGTTGGATTTTACATGGATTGGCGGTGCTATTTTCGCCATTCTTGTTGTTTTGGATATCGTTAACCTGGCTTAACAAATTCAGGAAGTTGAAAAAGACGTTTGGCTCAATGGTCAAACGTCTTTTTTATTGAAAGGAATTGTTGTTTTAAAGAACAGGATGTTCTTGTGTATTTGCTTGTAGAAAGGGTTTTATTTACTTCCTGACTGGTAAAAACACCCTCTGATCGAATAGATTCCAAAATTGAAAGAGCGGCGCTTAGATTTGTTCTGACCCTTCGTACTGATCGTTCAACGCTAAATCCAGGACTCCATGATGATAGAAAAACCCAAAATTAAAATATTTCTTGTCGATGATGACCCCATGTATCTGAAGGTGCTGGAAAATCAGTTTGCAAAAAATACGGATATCGAAATTACTTCATTCACAACGGGAGAGGATTGTCTGCTGCATCTCTCGGAAAAGCCGGATGTGATTGTGCTGGATTATTTTTTGAACAGCAAAAAGAAGGATGCAAAAGATGGCCTGGCCATTCTTGCAGAAATCAAACATACAGATCCAAACATCCAGGTGATCATCATTTCTGCTTTCGAAAACGTCGAAATGGCTCTAAACTGTATCAGTTACAATGCCTTTAATTTTATAGTGAAGAATGAAACGACCTTTTTGCGGCTGAAACATTCTGTCAAACAGATATTTCATTTGCACTCAGAACTCAAGGAGCTTGTTGTTTGGGACTGGTGATACCTTTGATTCGTACTTTGGATTGAATAATATGGAAAAACCTTGAAGAGATTCGGAGACGAATCCATTCAAGGTTTTTTATTTGCCGAATAAATAATTTTCACACTAAAAGAGGAAGAAAAAATTGTTGCAATCCGAATCGCTTATTTCTTTGAAACAAGTACCAGATTCAATTCCCTGCAAGCTTGTGAACAAATGATTTCCACATCGGCAAAGTGTTTAATCAGCAAGTCGGTTGTTTTTTTCTTAGATGCCCCGCTTGCAATGCCGTCGCGAAGGTTATTCGCACACTCCTGAATTTCCAGTGTCTGGTTTTCGAATGTTTTATTGATACCCATGATTGAAAAAGAGGGCAGAATGGAATGAGCCGCCATTCCCAGGGCTTCCCAGTTTCTGTCGGCAATAGCAAGTTTCATTGTGTGAATCAACTCAGGTGTCTCTTCCAGGTATATTTCAATGAGTTCATTGATCATTCCGGAATTGTTTTTTGTCAATTCCTTCAGGTAATCCAGGTTGATGCAGGTTCCAGTAGATAATGTGTTCGGAATGGGGATATCGGCAAGAGAATCGTTCTGGCTTGATTTTTTCAGGTATTTGATGATTTTTGAATAAAGCAGTTTCTCATCTACCGGTTTGGATATGTAATCATTCATTCCTACGGCTTTGCATTTAGCAAGATCCACAGAGGTGACATCGGCCGTCAGGGCGATGATGGGCACCTTCAGGTTCATAGTCTTGCGGATGTATGAGGTGGCTGAAAATCCATCCATTTCCGGCATTTGCAGATCCATTAAAATGATATCGTAGTCAGTTGTTTTCAGTTTTTCTATGGCAATTTTCCCATTGCCGGCAATGTCGAGATCGAAACCAAATTCTCCAATAAGGGTTTTCATTAAAAGCTGATTCAGCACAATGTCCTCGACAACCAATATTTTGACATGGCCCGGTCTCGTTTCGAAAGCCTGGGTTTCTTCAGTTTCAACATGCAATTTTATTTTTGTCTTCTTGAAGCCCAAAGTAAAACCAAACGTAGATCCTTTGCCGGGTGAGCTTTTTACAATGAGCTTTCCGCCTTGTCTTTCCACAAGTTGTTTGACGATGGCAAGTCCCAGCCCTGTTCCTCCATACAATTTCGACGTGTCGCTTGTCGCCTGTTCGAAATCGTCAAAAATATGAACAAGTCTGTTTTCAGCGATTCCGATTCCTGTATCGGTGATCAGAAATTCAAGGCTCACTTTTGTACGGTCTTCCTTTAAAAGGCGTATTTTGACGCTTATTTTCCCGGTTTCTGTGAATTTAATGGCATTGCTGATGAGGTTTAATATGATTTGACGCAAACGCACGGGATCGCCCACCAATACATCCGGAATGTCATTGCCAACTTGTGTGACCAGTTCCAGATTCTTTTCCTGGAATTTTGTTTCAAACACATGCAGCATATTCGTTACGGATACGAACAAATTGAACGGGGTTTGTTCAAATTTCATCTTTCCGGAATCGACTTTGGCAAGATCAAGTATGTCGTTGATTAAAACAATCAGGGCATCGCCCGATACCTTGATGGCGTTGATGTATTCTTTTTGTTTTTTATTGAGTTCTGTCTTCAGAATGACATTGGTAAATCCAATGATTGAATTCATCGGGGTTCTGATTTCATGGCTCATGTTAGATAAAAACTGTTGCTTTGATTTCACGGCCAGATCGGATATCTGGCTCTCAAGCTTATGAAGGGCCTTTTCTTTCAGATAATAACGCGATCGTTCGGTAATGTCTTCTATGGCCAGAAGGATGAGTTGTTCGCAGTGAATTTTCTGGACAATTAAGTGGGCATTGAGGATCATGATTTTTTCTCCAATACCTGGAAAGATATGTGTTACCTCAAAGTTTTTGAAGCTCCTGTTTTTTGAAAGGATGTCATGGAGCAGTTCACGCAGTTTGGGAATGTTCCACTGCTTGTTGCCCAGGTCAAAAAGAAATTGGCCTTCTGTTTCCTCTTTATTCACCTGAAATTTGGTGTAAAACGATTTGTTAGCTGATTTGATGTGAAAGCTCTTGTTGATCACAAGCATGGGTTCGTGGATCGTGGCAATAATGGCTTCCGCGTATTCATACGATTCGGTCAACAGATCATTGCGCATCTGCAATTCGTGGTTGGTAGAAATCAGTTCTTCATTTGTGGCTTCAATTTCCTCTTTCGAGGTTTCGAGTTCTTCGTTCAGTGTCTGGAACTCTTCGTTGGTTGAAACGATTTCTTCATTGGCAGCTTGCAATTCTTCGTAAGTGGTTTCCTGGGATTCAAGAATGGCATTCATTTCAGAGCGCACATTGGTCAATTCGTCTGTCAGTTTTTTTATTTTCCGGTCTTTCAGGGTCGAACTGTTTTTTCTGTCTTTGCTGTTTTCAATAAGTTTTTCGACCTGACCCAGCAATGTGAAAATAACAAGCAGGAGGGGCTCCTCTGACTCTATTTTGAGTGGGCGCACCTCCAATGACATCAGATGAAAGGTGGACTCGATTTTAATTTCAATGCCAGACTTGTGTACAGGTTGTTTTGTTTTTAGCGCCTTGTGAATGGCATTCCGGAGCTCGTAGGCAAACTCGGGCCGCGTCATTTTCAGGATATTCAGACTGGCTTTTCCAGGATGATGTGTGAGGTAAAGAAAACTGGAGCCTCTGAATTGCAGGATTTCCATGTCTTTGTTGACAACAGCACATGCCGGCATATAGTTGGCCAGAAGCACAGAATCAATCGCGTTTTCAATTTCCGTCGGGTTGGTTCTGAGTGCTTTGGAAGGCAGACTTGTTTTTTTGTCGCTTGGATTTTGTCTCCGGAAATGCGGTGTCAGGTCCAGCATTTTTGGGATGCCAGTATTCTTTTTGCGTGAATAAATTTTGAATTTGTTGTTTATCCGGTTGAAATGCTGCGAGGCCGTGCCAGTTGTCTCTGCTTTGCCAAGCATCAAATATCCCCCGTCTTTCAAGGCAAAATGCAAAGTGGCAAAAACCTTTTTTTGAGCGGGAATGTCAAAATAAATCAGAAGATTGCAGCAGCTGATGAAATCCATGCGTGAAAAAGGAGGGTCTCTCAAAATATTGTGAGGTGCAAATACGCACATATCCCTTAGCTCTTTGGATATGCGGTATTTGTCGTCGTTTTTAGTAAAGAATCGTTCCAGCCGTTTTTTTGAAATGCGCTTCACGTCGCCGTGTGAATATTCTCCCATCCGCGCCTGGTTGATGGCCTGTTCACTGAGATCGGTGGCAAAAATCTGGATGGGTATTTTCTTCGTCCTGAGATCCTGGAGTTCGGTGAGCATCATGGCAAAGGAATAGGCTTCCTCTCCGGTGGAACAGGCCGGAACCCATATCCTCAGCGTTTCATCAGAAGCTTTGTTCTTCAGCAGTTTAGCAAAGAAAGCCTTTTTTAAATAACGAAACGCCTCTTCATCCCTGAAAAAGCTGGTTACATTGATCAGCAAATCCTTATAAAGGATTTCGATTTCATTGTTTTTTTTGAGAAGAAGTTTCGAATACTCCTTGACAGATTTTATACCCGACTGAAGCATTTTGTGTTTCAGTCTTCTCTTGATGGTCGGCATCTTGTAGTGCTGGAAATCCACTCCGGTTTTTTTGTGCAAAAGATCAAAAATGACTTTCAGGTCCGGGTCATTGTCTGCGACAATGTTTACGTTTGGCAAATCTTTCGCGGCAAGCACAGGGAAGCCTTTTTTACTGATTTGAGCCAGTTTTCGGGCAATTCCTTGGGGCGACAGAACGAAATCGACAACATCGGCTGCAATGGCTGAATTGGGCATGCTTGGCGACTGGGCGGAATCATTTTGTGCAAAGGTAAGTCCCCCGCAGGCTTTGATGGCCCTCAGCCCCCGGGTGCCGTCGTTTGCATTTCCGGAAAGAATGACACCGATGACTTTCTCTTTGTGAGTATGTGCAAGAGAAGAAAAAAGAACATCAATGGAAACATTTGTGGAACTGTTTTTAGGGCGGGGAAGCAATTGAATGTGTCCGTCTGTAACCTGGATGCCCTTGTCATGCGGAATGACATAAACATGGTTGGGCTCCATGTGTTCCATGTTTGTGATTTCCTGAACCTTCATCTTGGTTATCTTTGCCAAAATGGAGGCAAGAAAACTCTTGTGGTCGGGGCTCAGGTGCTGGACATAAATATAAGCCATACCTGTGTTGACAGGCAAAGATTTCAAAAGAGCGCTCATGGCCTCCAGTCCTCCCGCTGAGGCGCCTATGGCTACAATCGGAAAGTGAGTGTCCTCAGAGCTTAGTATCACGGCTGTTTTTTTCTTTTTAATCGCTGCTCTTGATTTCATGGTGCCGTTCTGATACTCTAAAATGAATGATTCAATCGGGTCTGATTTTCACACCTTCTGTTCTTTGTTGTCCGCCAACGTTCAATAAGCATCCTTCAAGCCTGGCTGGATGCCGTATCAAGTTAGGTTTGTGATTGCTGATCGCGGAGGTTAATAACGCTGGAAATAGTTTTACTGCAAATTTGGAATGTTCCTGCAGCCCCGTTTCATTTCGGATTATTTCATCCTGCTTCTGTTTTGAAGCATATTTATATAGCCGTATCTATACACTTCAAAGGTACACTTTAATAACTGAAAATTTTTTTAATTTCAGTGCGATTGTATGTTAATTTTCAATAAAACAATATATATTTTTGCCTCCGTACTCTTTCAATGAAATGAATGCAATACAGGGCCTTTTTTCAAATCAAAGGTTTCATCTTCTGTATCCCATGGTTTCTGTTTCTGCAAGCCTTAAATAACTCGTTTTGTCGTCTTAATTTCCTGCACTGGCGAATAAACAGATTTGTCCGAAATCAATGGGGTAATTTTGCTTTAAAACCTAAAACAATATCTGAAAATTATGAAAACACTGAAACAAATTTGCATGGCCATGTTCATTGGCCTTCTGTTGAGTTCCGCCATGGGTTGTGTGAAGAAAGGACCTGACGATCCGCTGATTTCCTTCCACACCAGACAAGCCCGGCTCACCCAGGACTGGATTTTGGTCAAATATGAAAAGAATGATGTAACCATCGACATGTCCGGCAGCTCGTCGGAGTGGATTTTTCATGACAACGGATCCATTGCACAAACCTTATCCGGGGTTATTTTCGGCTTTCCGGCCAGCACCACAAGCGATGGAACCTGGTCGTTCAGCGACAGCAAGAAAAGTGTAAGCATCAATATCAACAATGGCACAAACAGCTATGTGATCGACCGCTTGTCAGAAAAAGAATTGTGGCTGACCCGTTATGACGGAGGTGATACCTTTTTCCTTCATTTTCAAGTGAAGTAAATAAAGAGAATGACTGCCCGAAGATTTATTTCCCGGAGAGGAAGTTTTTAAAAAAAGCTTCCTCTCTTTTTTGCACACCCCGCACACCCAGAAAATTGTTACGGATTTGTATCTTTGATCTATAGCCCATCACCCTCCCAAAAAAATCTGTAAGGGAAGCTGATGGAGGTATAACCGGAGAAATTCAAATTCTGTCAACCAAACAATTTCCAAATGAAACACCACCTGGTTCTGGCTCTTCCTTTTTTGGGTCTTTTTAGTTGCAATCAAACTGTAGTACAGAACCGGGTTCTTCAAAACCGTGTAGACAGCCTTGAGACCAGGATTGCCCAAACCTATAAACCGGGCTTCGGCGAATTTATGAGTGGTGTACAAGCCCATCATTCCAAACTCTGGTTTGCCGGACTCAATGAAAACTGGAAACTGGCAGATTTTGAAATTCAGGAAATTAAAGAAACGCTGGAAGATCTTCAGAAATTTGATACCAACAGAAAAGAAATTAAACTCCTTGGCATGATCTATCCTGCAATGGATAGTGTAAACAGGGCCATTGAAAGGAAGGATCCGGTTCTTTTTAAAAGAAGTTTTATGCTTTTAACCAAGACCTGCAACGATTGTCATTCCGCAGCGGGCTTTGAGTTTAACGTGATAAAGATTCCTGAAGCAAGTCCTTTCAGCAATCAGGATTTCAGGTCCGGAGCAACCAAATAATCCAGCCAATACCTTTTTCTTTTTTCGGAGTTCTCTAAATTGATTCCGACTACGTATCTTTTTCCGAATCAACCATTATAGGGGTATATCACCCGGCCGATCAAAGGGTGTTTTCTCAACCTAAAACCACAGCCATGGCTAAGTGCCCTATCTTCCTGAAAGCAAAACAGCTGATGCTGATTGTCTGCACGACAGCATTCCTTTTTTCTTGCCGGACAGTCAAACCTCCGGTCTATCAATACGGAACATTCAAGTTTCATCAAAAACCGGATGAGCCCTATCTGAAGACTTCGTTCAGTGCATTCCTCAAAGCAAACCCCGCCTGCTCCATGGTGCTCAGGGTACCCAGCAAATAAAATACGGTCGTTGAGGAAGAAAATTACGAGAACCGGATCATGTACTTTGCACTTGAGATGGCTCTGACCAAGGCGAATTTTACAATGAACGACCGATCCCTTTTTGAGAAGAGATTCGCCCGGGACAGCGCGACGAAGCCATCAACGGATCTGATCCTCGAGCTGGTGGATTACAAACAGGTTAATTATTATACGAACAAGGTTATTCCTGAATCGGCCAAAGATGGAAGTGAATACCTGCTGCCGAAATATTTTTATTTCAAAGGGGCAGAAGCTCAATTTAAAGTGACCCGCATTCAAACCAATGAAATCGTTGCAACTTTTGTTTTAAATTACACACCCTGCCTCAAAGGATGCAAAGTGAAATACAACGACGAAGGTTATATGGAAGAAGTGGATGGTGATTTTAAAATCCGTAAAAAGAATGGTGATGAATCGACTGACAGGAATGAAAATTTCGAAATGTTTAATGAGCTTTCCAAAAGACTTGTTTTGGAGTTGAGAGCTCCTTATGAAAATAAACAGAAAAATTGAATGCAAAGGGCTCACGAAAAGCCCCGTTTAAACAAATGAGTGCTTCCTTATTTGTTTAAAAGGGGGGTAAATTGAAACTTCAGATTATCCGCCACGATGCAATAGCCAGCGTTGAAGCGGAAAAATCCAGGTTATTGTTTTCCGTCGTTCTTGCGCATGAATTCCAGAATCTGACGCGCCTGTTCATCGCTCAGATCCTGACTGGGCATTCTGACAATACAGGTTGCCACTTCAGCCTGAGCGACCAGATCTTTATCCAACATAACGGCCGTATTGGTAATGAAATTCATGACCCACTCCGGTGAGCGCCTGTCGGTGATGCCTTTCCATCCCGGTCCAACCAGTTTCTCGGATGTCAACTTGTGACAAGCCGAGCATTTTGCATCAAAAATTGAATTTCCTTTTTCGGTCATCTCCGCATTCAGAGGATGTGTCAGTACCACATCTTTGAATCGTCCGATCCCTTTCGAGTTCAGCCCCTGTGAAACAACAACAGTATCTGTTTTGGTTACAACGGCAGGCGTTGTTTCCTTTACCGGTTGTTGCGTATTGCCGCAGCTCGAAAACAGCAGAACTGAAATGCCCGCAACCAGACTAAAGATTTTTGTGTTCATGGATTTGTTTTTGGTGATGCTACAGCATATTGTTTGATCTGCATAGCTATAGCTCGATGAGATTAATTTTGCTGTGAAATTAAGTTGATGCGAATGATTATCGACTGACAATTGTCAAGCGTATTTATGATTTATGTCATGTTGCGGGCAGTTTCCAGCAGAAAAAGCCCGGTCAGATTGATCCGGCCGGGCTTTTTTTATGCAGAGGGGTTTATTGGGAAATCAATCTGCCCGATTGAATGGTGTGGTTATTGCCAATTACTTTGTAAAAATAGATGCCCGAAGGCAAATTGGCTGTTTCGATTGTGCTGTTGAGACTTGTTATGGAGATATTCATCACTTCAGCGCCCAGAACATTGTATAATTTCAGTTCGCAATGATTTAAGTCAGAAGCATCATTCAAGACAAGGTTCACCGAGGAATGAAAAGGGTTCGGGTAAATGGTAAGCGCTTCCTGAGTCGTTCCTTCTGGCTGTTGGATACCGACAGTTCCGCAATTCGAAGGAAGAACAGAAGCTGTTGCCATCACTGCATCGGTAGTTAATGCTCCTGTGGTTGTCAGGATTCTGCCATAAAGGACAACTCCAGTATTTATTGCACCCACTGCACCATTGTTGGCGATAATGTTTCCATTGAAAATGGAGTAGTTGTTAATCGTTACTGCTCCTTCTACTTTCCAATAAACATTGTTCGCTTTGGCTCCGTTGATCAGTTTCACCCTTGAATATGTGCTTGTTGAAAGAGCGCCCTGTATTTGAATGACAAACACGGCATTGGCATTTCCTTCTGCATTAAGGTAAAGCGAATCTGTAAATGTTGCGGCCCCGTTGAGCAGATAGGTATGAGGAGTAAGCACCAGATTGTTTCCGAACTGTGCAGGATAAAGCAATTCAATATCCGGAACCAGATTGTTCAGATAGGTATATGCACTTAACAGATCAGCGGCGCATTGTGAGGTTGAACCGTCAGGAAGGGAGTGTACTGTGCCTGTTACGAAAGAAGGATTAAATCCAGTTGCTGAACCTTGATTGCTGCCCACATCACCCACAACATGAGAAACACCTGTATTGGTCACGGCTCCGTTGGCTGAGAAAATAGCATAACATCCCGCAGCACCCATATTAGGGGCCGTAGGTCCTGTTAAAACAGGGCTTCCGCAACCAATTGGAGTGTAAGCCAGAATTCCATCTCCGGTAATGGCACCGATAGTAGAAAATGCTCTGCCTTCCAGTGTATCTCCGGTATTCATATTGATCGCTGCGTTATTGGCAACGATTGTTCCGCGCAATGTTGTTCCGGATGCCATACTCACCAGACCTTCGACTTGCCAGTATACATTACAGGCTACCGCACCATTGATCAGATAGACTTTGGCTGAAGCGCCGGTTGAAAAGGATCCGTGGATTTTGATGATAAATACGGCACCTGAAATGCCCTGGGCATCGAGCGTAAGTCCGCCGTTCAGAGTGGCAGCTGCGTTTACGGCATAAACGCCTGCAAACAAAGCCTGACCATTGCCAAGAAGGGATGAAGTAAGTGTGTTGGTGACCGTTGTGTTGTTGAGCTGACTATATACACTCAGCAAATCGGTCTTGGCTTGTACGGTTGAAGCATCGTTGCTGTGCATGACACCATTGACGTTTCCAAAGCCAGTATTGGATCCGTTGTTCGTACCCACATTTCCTGTGTATTGCGAAATGCCGGTGTTGGTCACAGGTCCGTCTGCAGTGAATACTACATAACTGGCTGTGCTTCCAAGTGTGATGACCTGGCTGAAATTTGCTTTCGGAACCATAAACAAGGCACCTGTTGCTATAAAGAGTAATAGTTTGCGTTTCATGATCGGGAGTTTTAAGTGTATAGTTTGATTTACTGGTTAAATGTAGTTCCGCTCTGCCGAATTTAGATGGGTATTCGGTGTTCACCGAGTTGCTGTCGATTAAAAGGGTTTTTTGTCCACCGGGAAACCAGGGTCTTATCCCTCAGGCTCAGGGCATTTCAAATGAAAAAGCCCCATACCGGTTGTGGTATGGGGCTTAACAGATTCTAAGGAATTAATGTTGCGCAATCAGGCGGCCTGACTGGATGGCTTTGCCATTGGCAGTAACCTGGTAGAAATAAATTCCTGCGGGCAGGTTACTGGTTTCAATTGTACTTGCTTTCGATGTGATGGATGTTCCCATAACTTCTGCTCCAAGTACATTGTAGAGTCTTAGTTCACAATGATCGGCCGGTACCGCATCATTGAGGATGATATTGATGGAAGTGCTGAACGGATTCGGGAAAACCGAGATAGCCTGATTGACGATCTTTTGTTCTGCAATAGATGTTGGTACGCAAGCCGATGAGATGGTGTCGCTGATGCCGGCCGTGCTAATTGCTCCGCCAGTTGTAAGCGCTCTGCCGTTCACTTTGGCTCCGATGAACAGATTTATTGCACCCTGATGGGAAACAATATTTCCATTGAAAATTGAATAATCCTTGATGTTCACAGCACCTTCAACCAACCAGTATACATTGTCTGCTTTTGCTCCGTTGAGCAGAACAACCTTAGAATGTGTGCTGGTGGAAAGGATTCCATTGACCTGAATGACAAACACAGCGTTTGCAACGTTTTGTGCGTTCAGGTAAAGTGTATCGGTAAAGGTTGCTGCAGTTTTCATCACATAGGTATGCGGGGTCAGAACCAAATTGTTTCCGAACTGAACGGGATACAGCAATTCGATGTCCGGAGTCAGGGTGCTCAGGTAGGTGTAGGCATTCAGCAAATCGGCTGCGCAGGCACCGGTAGTTCCATCAGGACCCGGGTGAATTGTGCCGGCTACATCAGCTGCAGTGTAACCCGAGGTTGTTCCTACGTTTGTGCCGATATCGCCCTTGACCATAGTCACGAGTGTATTCGTCACTGATCCGCTTGAAGAAAAGATAGCAAAGCAGGAAGCAGAACCAAGTGGTGCGGCTGCTGGTCCTGTAAGTACTTTACTTCCACAGCCAACAGGTGTGTAAGCCAGAACTCCGTCCACGTTGACGGCTCCTCCGGTAGAAAGTGCTCTTCCTTCCAATGTATCGCCGGTTGCCATATTGATGGCCGCATTGTTGGCAATTACAGTTCCGCGCATGAATACGCCTGCAGAAATATCGATTAGACCTTCTACTTTCCAGAATACATTACAAGCAAGGGCACCGTTAATCAATTTGACTTTCGAACCCGTAGCAGCAGAAAAAGGCGCCTGAACTTTAAATATGAATACCGAAGCGGAATTGTTTTTTCCGTCCAGGATCAGATCACCGTTAAGTGTTGCTGCGCTGGGTATGTTGTAAACACCTGCGAAAAGTGTTTGTCCTGTTCCAAGGGCAGGAGCCAAAGCACCTGTCTGGGTTGTTGTGTTCAGGTTATTATAGAGGGTAAGCAAATCCGCAGCACATTTTGCGCTTGCCGTATCCTGATCGTGCATGATACCGTTCACGTTTCCAAATGCCGTACTGGATCCGTTGTTTGTACCAATATTGCCTGTAAGCTGAGAAATGCCGGTGTTGCCCACAGCTCCGTTTGTGGAGAAAAGGACAAAATTGGCAGTTACACCCAAGGAAGGACCCTGGGCGAAGGTGATTGCTGGAAGTGCGAGCAGGAGTGCTGCTGCCATACGTAATTTAGTTTTCATATTTAATTATTTTTTAAATGAAGTTTTCTGGTTTATGACTCAAAAGTAAAGCTGCGTCGGGGGAATTACTCAGGTATTCGTTCTCAACCCTGAATCTGTCGGCCAGCGCTGAAATTCGTCTATCGGGTTACCAGACGTGCCTGGAAAAGACTGAGTGAGGCCTTTTTGAAAATAAAACCGCCAGTCTGTTGATCAGGCTGGCGGCTGGAATGATAAAAAGTAACCTTACTGGGCAATGAGCCTTCCGGACTGGATAATTTTGGAATTGTTCATCACTTTGTAGAAGTATATTCCGGAAGCGAAATTGCCTGTTTCCAGAATTGTCAGTGGATTGGTAATTTTTACATTCATCACTACTTCACCAAGAACGTTGAAAAGTTGCAGTTGTGTCTTGTCGATTTGAGATGCATCGTTTATGACGATGTTTACAGAGGCATGAAAGGGATTTGGGAAAATAGAAACAGCTTCGTGGTTTTTATCTTCTAAAGTGCTGATCCCGGTGATGAGGCAGGGTGAAGGGCTGATCACTGACATGGCGGTACAGGTTAGTGCACCAGTTGTGGTCAGGGCTCTTCCGTCAAGCAGAACACCAGTATGCAAAGCGCCCAAGGCACCGTTGTTTACAACGACTGTTCCTCTGAAAATGGAGTAATCACCGATGTCTACAGCGCCTTCAATTCTCCAGAATACATTTTGCGACTGTGTTCCATTGATCAATTTGACATTGGCATGTGTACTTGTTGTCAAGGCTCCGTTGATGCCTATGACAAATACGGCGTTCGCATTTCCTTCGGCGTTCAGATAAAGTGTATCGGTTAAGGCTGCAGCAGCTTTCATAATGTAAGTGTGCGGAGTCAAAACCAGGTTTCCCCCGAACTGTGCTGGATAAAGCAATTCGATATCCGGAACAAGGCCATTCAGGTAATTGTATACTTTCAGCAAATCAGCCGCACACGCTGCCGTAGAAGGATCGGGGATGGGGTGAATGTTTCCGTTTACTTTCAATGGATCAAAACCCGTGGTCGAACCGTTGTTGGTTCCTACATCTCCGGTAATGGTGGTTATTCCTGAATTGGATACAGCACCATCGGTGGAAAATACCGCATAGCAGGATGTAGAAGCCAAGGCTGGAGCAGCGGGACCGTTGTGTACAGGGCTGTTGCATCCGATAGGTGTATAAGCCAGAACTCCGTCTACAGATATTGCACCGGCAGTGGAAAGAGCACGCCCTTCGAGAGTATCGCCTGTGTTCATGTTGATTGCTGCATTGTTGGCTATCACGGTTCCTTTCATGGAGACTCCGGAGGCCATATCAACGAGACCTTCGACTTTCCAGAACACATTACAGGCCAGTCCGCCATGGATTATTTTGACTTTAGCATTGGTACTCACTGATAGCGGAGCTTGCACTTTGAAAATAAAAACGGCATTGGGATTGTTTTGAGCATCCAGTGTCAATACACCGGCAAGCGTTGATGCGCTAGGAACAAGGTAAACACCTGCAAAAAGCGATTGTCCGCTGCCCAGGGCAGGGGCAAGCGAGCCTGTTGGAGTGGTGCCGTTGAGTTGGTTATACGCTGTGAGCAGGTCGGTTGCGCACTGCCCGCTGGTTCCGTCCTGATCATGCATGCCACCATTGACATTTCCGAAAAAAGTGCTGGAGCCGTTGTTTGTTCCGACATTTCCTGTTAATTGTGAAATTCCGTTGTTGCTTACTGCTCCGTTGGTTGAAAACAGAACAAAATCAGCCGCTGTTCCGAGCGGTGGGGCCTGTGCAAAACTGAACGCAGGTAAAGCGAGCAGCAAAGACGTGGTCAGGGTATGGAGTAGTTTGGTTTTCATTTTGTTTGTTTTTTGCTGTGAATGAATTTTCACAACCCATAAAAAGTAAGCGTAAGGTCTTTCAGTTAACTTGATTGCAGTCTGAAGTATCGATAATTTTCGTGTTTGAAAAAAGAGCCTTGCTTTGAAGCAAGGCTCTTTTATAAAGATTTATGCTTAGTGAATTACAATTGCATTACCTGCCATAACAACTGCGCCGGTTCTGGCGAGTGCTTTGCCGTTAAGCGATGCTCCTGTATCGAATGTGATGGATTGCATGGCCATGATTGTGCCCTGGAAAACAGAGGTGGTTCCAAAAGTTGCAGAACTGCCAACCTGCCAGAAAATGTTGGAGGCTGAAGCCCCGCCGCTGAGAATCACCTTACGCCCTGATGTGGTTGTAAGCGTGGAGGCAATCTGGATGATGAATACGGCATTTGCATTGCCTTTGGCATCGAAGGTCAGATCGCCCGAAGATACAGCCAGTGAAGAAGTTGACTTGTAAAGGCCGGGAGTAAGTGTCAATCCGCCGATATTGCCTGACAAAGTAACAATGTCAGTACAGGTACGACCTGCAGCATCGTTGTAAGCTGCCGTCAGGTCAAGCTTGGCCTGTGCCGCGATGTTGTCATTGATGTGTTGGGTTCCGTTGATGATTCCGGGAGGGAAGCCACCTACAGAAGATCCGGGGCTCAGGGCCATGTCTCCCGTAATGTTCGTTGCTCCAGTGCTGTTGATGGCCGATCCAGCAAGGATGGCTATCGTCGAGGAACCTGACATGGTGACCATTGCCTGACTTGTGGTTTGAAGCGGGATAACTTGTGTGTTTGCAGGCGTTGGTGTTGGTGTAGGTGCTGGAGTGTCCTTCTTGCAAGCCCCTATTAAAACAACCGCTACAATCGCCATGGTTGAGAATATTCTTTTCGTTTTCATTTTTTGTTTTTGATTTCTGTTATGTGATTCTTTCTGCAACAAATGTATCGCTGATAAAGGCCTTGGACCGTGATATTCGTCAGGAGCCTGTTTAAACTAGCCAGGAGGGGCTGGACAGGACAAAAAAGAACCGTTCTGCAGAGTGCATAACGGTTCTTTTTATGAATTGAGGATGGGATTGACTTAAATCCGGGTCTTTCTTCTCTTTTTCCACTTAATGGCTTCGTACCAGATGACAGAGAAAAATCCGATACTTATACTGAAACCCAGCTGATGCATATTTAAAGTTTCGAATTCAAAAAAAATGGCCAAAGGTTTTACAAAGATCAGCAGGGTAGAAATAACCGCTGTCGCAATGATAATAAGTGAAACAAGGTTGTTCCTGTATTTAAGGGTGCTGAGCAGGGAATAATAAAACGAACGGTTGATCAGAGTCAGAAAAATATTGGCCGATATCAGCATTGCGAACACCATCGTGCGTGTTAGGGCTTCGTTAAATCCGTGGTGCACGGCATATTGATATGTAAACAATGTCCCTGCAGTTATCAGGAATCCCTGGAGAAGGCTTGTTGTCAGTTCCTGCCAGCTGAAAAAGGTCGCGGTAAACGGCCGTGGCTTTTGAAGCATGGTGTTTTTTTCAATGGGGTCTTTGGCATAAATGATGGAACAGGTGGGGCCCATGATCAGCTCAAAAAAGAGGATATGTACGGGCGAGAAAATATTCGGATAGATCCATCCCAGCGCCAATGGAATGAAAACGGTCAGAACAATCGGGATGTGGATGGAAATGATGTAACGGATAGCTTTTTTCAAATTGGCATAAATTTTTCTGCCCATAGCCACGGCATCCACCATTTTGGAAAGATCATCTTCCAGTAAAATCAGAGACGCCGCCTGCCTGGCCAATTCTGATCCTTTCTTTCCCATGGCAATGCCAATGTGTGCGGATTTGAGTGCCGGTCCGTCGTTTACGCCATCTCCGGTCATGGCTACAATTTCGTGATTCGATTTTAGTGCATTGATTATTTTCAGTTTGGCTTCCGGAAACATGCGGGTGAATACCTGGATGTCGGCCACTTTTTTCTGCAGTTCGCCCTCGGGTAATTTCATCAGTTCATCACCTGTCATTGTTTTTTCATACCCCCTGAAACCAATCTGTCTGGCAATGGCTGCTGTGGTGATGTCATTATCTCCGGTGACTATTTTTACATTGATTCCGGCTGTATAAAACTGCTCCAGCACAGCCCTGATGTTATTCTTCGGAGGATCGTAAAAGGCCACCAATCCTTTAAATGTAAACCGGAATTCCTGTTGTCTTCCGGGGAAATCAGTTCCTTCAAAATTTGTTTCTCCAACGGCTAAGAGGCGGTAACCTTCTCCCGCAAGAGCAGATATGATTTTTTCAATCTGTAATTTTTGCGGGGTTGACAATCCGGAAACAGCAAGCAGTGCTTCAGGTGCGCCTTTTGCGGCGATGATTCGTTTGCCGGATGCGCTCTCGAAAACATGAGTCATCATGGGAGGCTTTCCATCCAGAGGATACTCATGAAGCATCTTGAATTCGCTCCGTTCATCGGTAACCGTTTTTTCTGAATAGGCCTTGTGCAGGGCTATTTCCATGGGATCAAAGGGGATAGGCTCGCTGGCCCACATGGCCATTCTCAGAAGCGCAAATTCATTTTCATTCAGAGACTGATCAATTGAGGAGACGGTTGCTTGTCCGGGCACATAAAGCCTGGCAAGGGTCATTTGGTTTTCTGTAAGGGTACCTGTTTTATCGGTGCAGATGACTGTCGCGCTTCCCAGTGTTTCGACGGTTTTCATATGTTTGACCACGATGCCCATTTTCATGAGCCGCCATGCTCCGAGGGCCATGAATGTTGTAAAGGCCACCGGAATTTCTTCGGGCAAAATGCTCATGGCCAAAGTGAGTGCCTTCAGCAAACTGTCAAGAACATTGCCTGAGCGGAAATAGTTCAATAGCCAGACGATCAGGAAAATGAAGGCCCCGGCGATGACCATCTTTTTTACAAAATTGCCGATCTGCAATTCCAACGGTGTTTCTTCTTCTTTGATGTTTTCAAGGCTTGTCCCTATTTTTCCCAGCCTTGTTTCAAGACCGACAGCGGTTACTGTGGCAATGGCCAAACCGCTTGCAACGGTTGTTCCGCTGAATATGAAGGGATCCTCTTTTGTTTTGTCTTTATAAATGGCAAAGGATTCGCCTGTCAGTATGGATTCATTTACGGAAAAATCGTTGGAATGGACAATTGTGCCATCGGCTGCAATGGATGTCCCCTCTGCCACCACAAGGCTGTCGCCCACTACAATTTCTTCGCTGTTTATGGATATTTCTTTTCCATCCCGGATCACCTGACTGGTAGGTTGTGTGAAATCTTTCAGTTTGTTCAGGGCTATCCGGGTTCTGGAATCCTGATACCAGGAAATGGCCGATACGAGCACAATGGCGGCGGCTAAAAAAATACCGTCACCCGTATTTCCCTTGATGAAATAAATGCAGGATGCCAACAGCAGCAAAAGAATCATGGGTTCTTTGGCCAGACTTTTCAGAAAGATCAAAAAGACGCTTTCTTTTTTGTAATGTAACCGGTTGGCTCCATACTGATTTCTGGCACGAATCACCTGCCCGGTGGTTAACCCGCCAATATTGAAATTGTTTGCGCCCATTTGTGAATTGGAGTTTC
Source organism: Bacteroidota bacterium (assembly GCA_003151415.1). GTDB lineage: Bacteria > Bacteroidota > Bacteroidia > Palsa-965 > Palsa-965 > Palsa-965. The sequence continues at coordinate 45,599 of PLXK01000243.1, read as the reverse complement.
TTAAGCCATTCGTCCAGCCGGAATTTTGTGCATTTTGCCGAATCAGGCAAAATCAATGCGGCATGTATGAAGCAAAGCTAGCGAAGCCCGATTCCGCTTTTGCTGATAAGAATCAGTGTTTGCCATGAGGGTTTGCCTGCGTTGAAACAACACAGCAGAGTCGGCCCTGAAGCTGATTCTGCTGTGTTGTAGGATATAGCTGCCGGCATTCAGGTCCCTGAATACATATTCAGTTCGGGATTTGGCTGAATGAGCTCTGTAAAATCAGCTCTTGATCCCTTCGAGTGTGAACAGGAAGGCATAATTCAAGGCCACTTCTTTCAGGTAATCAAAACGGCCCGAGGCGCCTCCGTGACCGAATTCCATATTGGTGTGAAGGAAGAGTTTGCTGTCACCGGTTTTTGTTGCTCTAAGTTTGGCAACCCATTTGGCGGGTTCGAAATACTGAACCTGACTGTCATGCAATCCTGTGGTCACCAATAAATTGGGATAGTTTTTCTTTTCGACATTTTCGTAGGGAGCATAGCTTTTCATATAGAAATAGGCTTCCTTGTTTTTTGGATTCCCCCATTCGTCAAATTCATTGGTTGTAAGCGGAATGCTTTCGTCGAGCATGGTGTTGACAACATCCACAAAAGGGACCTGCGCAATGATTCCGTTCCATAAATCGGGAGACATATTGGCTATGGCGCCCATGAGCAATCCTCCGGCACTTCCGCCCTGGGCATAGAGGTGTTCGGGGCTGGTGTATTTTTCTTTGACCAGATATTCGCCGCAGTCAATGAAATCGGTGAAGGTGTTTTTCTTGTTCATCATTTTCCCGTTCTCATACCACGATCGCCCCATTTCTTCACCGCCACGGATATGCGCAATGGCGAAGGCAAAACCGCGGTCAAGCAATGTGAGTCTGCTGCTGCTGAAGCTGGCGTCCATACTGGCTCCGTAAGATCCGTATCCATAAAGAAGGAAAGGAGCCTTGCCGTTTTTTTCAAAGCCTTTTTTGTATACAATGGAAATGGGGATTTTGGTTCCGTCTTTGGCCAGGGCATAGAGGCGTTCGGTCACATAATTTTTTGGGTCATAGCCTCCGATGACTTCCTGCTGCTTCAGAAGTTTTTTTTCCTTGCTGAGCATGTCGTAATCGTAAACCGAGTTTGGAGTGGTCAGCGAGGTATAGGAATAACGCAGTACAGAACTGTTGTAATCGGGGTTGGCTCCGGTATGTGCCCTGTATGCAGGTTCGCCAAAGTCCAGATTGTATTCCTGACCGTTTTTAAGACTCTCCACGCGAAGCTGGGTGAGCCCGTTTTTGCGTTCGCTGAGAACGATAAAGTCTTTAAATTCTTCTACTCCGCTAAGCATAACATCCGTCCGGTTTGGGATCACTTCTTTCCAGTTGCTGCTGTCTGTTTTATCCAGGGGACATTCCATCAAACGGAAATTGCTGGCTTTCCAGTTGGTGACAATCAGAAATTTATCTGCAAGAGCAGTTGGCGCGTAGAGTACATTTTTCATTCGGGACTGAAAAAGCCTGAAAGGGGCATTCGGTGTGGAAGCGTCAATATAGCGGTATTCGGAAGAAAGCGTCGCCGAAGAGCCGATCAGGATGTTTTTATCGTTTTTTGTTTTCCACACAAAAATATAATTGCTTTTGTCGGTCTCTTCATACACGGTCGCATCGGATGTGGCGTCGGTACCCAGAACGTGCTTTTTTATTTTTTCAGACAAAAGGGTGACCGGGTTTTTGGAAGTGTAAAAAAGAGTCTTGTTATCGTTGGCCCAGACTCCGTTGCCTTCGGTGTCATTGATGCGGTCCTTGAAAATCTCGCCGGTTTCAAGGTTTTTTATAAAAATGACATATTCCCTGCGCGAAACTTCATCCACGCCAAAGGCAAGTAATTTGTTGTCGGTGCTGATGTCAAAGCCGGTGGCAGCAAAGTATGATTTTCCTTTGGCCATTTCATCAATGTCGAGCAGCACTTCTTCCTTTGCCGTCAGTGCGCCTTTTTTCCGGCAATATTTGTAATATTCCTTTCCTTGTTCGGTACGTGTGTAGTAGAAATAACCGTTCTTGAAAGTGGGAACGTTTTCATCTTTTTCCTTGATGCGGCCTTTCATTTCGGCGAACAAATTCTTCTGAAAAGATCTTGTTCCGCTCATCATGGTATCCAGGTAGGTATTCTCATCGCTCAGGTATTTCACCGCTTTGGTGCTGTCGGGGCCTTTTTTGAAATAATCAATCATCCAGAAATAGTTGTCGGCCACCGTGTCGCCGTGCAGGATGCGTTGATGCGTTTTGATTTCGGCTACCGGAGCTTTGGCAGAGGGCCAGTTGCCGGTTTCTGTTTTCTTTTCTGAATGCGTGTTGCAGGAGAAAAAGGCAGTGATGCCGAGCACAAGAATGAATTTCTGAATCATATTAGTATGTTTTAACTGTTTTTTCCGATATCGATTGTTCTTAAAATAAATATTTATTAATAGTATTTCATTCTTAATTTGATGCTACAAATGTATGGAAATACTTTTGCTGGACAGAACGCCAGTGTCAAGGCCTGCTCATTTGTTCAGGTTCTCTCTCCGGAATCGGAATTTCCGATTAAAATCATTTCTAGTGTTTGTGAAATTTAGCTCTTTGGACAAGCTGACGTAAATTCCATCCGCTTTTGCGTATTCTGAGTGAATGTAATGAGTTCCATCTGTATTCTTCATATCAAATCGTATTTCAGAAAAATTAAAGTGCCCCCAGGAACCATAAACGCTAATATTCAAAATGTTTCGTTCTCTTTTGTATAATTTCAGATTAAAACCCAGGGTTCTCAGGTAATCCCAATGTTCCGGCGTTTCATATAAGGTTTCGGTAATTGTTATTGTCTTTCCATTCGAAGCCAAAAAATCAATTTCGTCCGTTGACAAGGGCGTGTTCGGGTTTCCAACTGGTTTGAATACAAAATCTAATCCTGCGAAAATAGAGCCTTCCAATGAAAAATTTCTTTGGTCTTTGTGCAGACTATCTTTCCTGAAGACATTATAATACATGCGGAATGGTATTTTCGTTAATGCAACGCCTTCATTCAGTTTCCAGAAACTTGTTCTGTATGTACTATCGGTCTTGTTATATGTTGAATAATTCAATTTTAAGATTCCATTAGATCCATCTGAAACCAGCCCTGTTTCAAATGTTATGTGCTTTAAATTATAACCCAAAAGTATTCCCACTTCCGCACCTTGGTGTTGGCCTAAACCCCAAAAATAGGCCTGACCATTCAATTCGAACGGTTGGTTTCCAGTTGAAAAAATTGTTCTGCTAACGGGATCTTTTTTATAGTATCCCTTTTTCTCAAGCAATGGTTTAAGATAAAATCCTTGCTGAGCAGAAAGGTGACCAGCAAGGATTAAGGTGAGTGGAAATAGAATTAGTTTTTTCATTAATTGGGATTAGCAATTAGTTTAATAGTTTGCTCTTAAAACGACATTCGCGGAATATGTAGTAGGAGAAGTGGAGTTGTCACGGATTTTTGCCACGAAGTATAATTCATTCAAATTCGTGGACCCTTGATAGGACTGGTATTCTTGGCAACCGAGAACGAAGCTGTAATCCCCAGCACTGTTTGCAGCTTGGTATGGCCCAACTGTTTTTCCACATCTGACGTGATAATAGACAGGATTCATGTCAAAATGATAAGTATTTACACTCCCAGTTACAATGTAGGCTCTCAAAGAGAAGTAAATGCCCCATCTTGTGTATGTGGCATATAAGTAAGTGTCCTTAAATGGTTGACTATCGGCCTTCCCCCCAATGCCGCTCTCCGTACAAAATAGATCTCTGTTTACGCCCATCTCCACTAGATCAAGAACATTATCCCCGGTAGAATAGACACGAATGTCCGGAAACGATGTGTTCTCCTTAACCAGATCAGAGTAGTGATTTTCCTGCGACACTGGAAGGACAAAAACCTTTTCTTTCAAAGGATCAACCTTGTAAATATTGCCACCTATCTGTATGGCCAAGTCCGTATTCAATAATAAGCTAAAATAGGTGTCATTGATAAGTTCCGATGTATTAATGTTCCGCACTGTTGTACTATTGGCATAAGAAGTAAATGAGGTAAATGCTTTTACGGTTTCAATAAATTCAGTTCGTACATTTTCTTTGGGATTATTGACAACAAGTTCATAATCCGCTCTGGATTGAAAGACAAGTCTATTGTCTTTAACTGTAACATGGAACTCGTTCGAGACAGGTTTCTCTTGATTTCCTCGATTTGGATTTTCTGTCCTCTTTATTTGGTTGGGTAAGGGAGTTTGTTTGTCGCAGGAAACAATCAGGGTGAAGCTTAACAAAGCAATGCAAATGATAATTATTTTCATAATTTGGTTTTTTATTGTGAAAAATAATTTGTTTCAGACTTGCTTTGAAGCAGCAAGAGGCTTCGACCCATCTCTTTTTAAGCGATCAGGTCTTTTGGTTTTTTGTAAATTTTTTATTTTACCTCCTTTCTTTCCGGTTTTTCAAGGAACTCAATACAATGAGGAACATAAATTCTTGTTATGTCACTGATTATTTTATTTGTGAGGGCAAATGTAATTTGTGGTCTTTAACATATAAAATCAAATCTATAGCTTGGATTAGGCTTCGCTTCCGGAAAATTTGAAGGATTCAAAGTAGGACTTCGGGATTTCCTTTAAATGCAATATCTGAATTCTGAGTTTTGAATGGGCTTACTCTTGAGTACATAGAGGACTTTGGAGGGATCAATGGCTCGATAAAGCATCCATCTTTTGAACGATTTCATGATAGAAATCTAAAAGAGGAATTCAGGCAAAATAAGGATTTAGGTAGTCAAAAAGTACGCGGTTGTTTAATCGAAAAATCAGGAGAATCGGGCTCTTTACCTGATTTGGAAGATCACTTTAGGGTTTCGTTGTCGGTATCATATGAGTCAATTGGCTCCGCCTGAGGCGAATTGAAATTGACTCAGAACCAGTATAATCCTATGGTTATCTTTTAGAAACTATTCTTTTCAGAAAGAAAAATTTGAATGTCATTCCAAAATTGAACTTTCCAGTTGAAAAAATGGTAATGCCTATTGACAAAATATGTTTTCCAATTGGCAAAACATGTTTTCCTATTGACAAAATATGTTTTCCAACTGGAAAAATACAGATACCAATAGGAAAAGCTTGTTTTCCTGTATTAAACGCCGAAACTCCTGTTGAAGTGAGGTGTTTTCCTGATGGAAAAACATCAGGCTTTACTGGAAAAGAATGTTTCTCTGTAAGAATAATGAAAACGACTATGGCGAAGAGGTGTGTTCCTGTTGGAAAAAGAGCCAGGCGCATTGGAAAAGAGTGTTTTCCCCGAAGCAAACCGGCAATGCGCATTGGAAAAATGTATTTGCCTGTTGGAAAATGAGATTTGTCAATAGGAAAACAACATTTGTGGATTGGAGATGCACCCATATCAATTGGAAAAAGGTGTTTTCGAGCTGGAAAAATATATTGGCCGGCAGGAATATACTGTTTGTGGATTCGATAAGCATCGATGCGAATCGGCAAAATGTATTTTTCGAAAGGAAAAGAACCGGTCGCATCCGGAAAACCGGATTTGCGGAATGGAAAAACATCCGTGATGCCCGACAAATGGATTTTGAAATAAGAAAAAATGTTTATTTCAAAATCGAAACTGAAAATGTCCAGACAAATTTTCTGATTCTTTCAATTTGAATTTGCAAGATACTCAAAGAACAATGCGCGGTTTTAATCGATGAACTTTGAATCGTAACCCAACCTGCATACAAATAAACTAAAATTTCATATATAATACAAGCAAAGGTTTTTTTCGATATATTTTAATTTGTGTTTTGTGGAAATGGAGATATGGAATTTAAGCATCGGGGTTGTTGTCAGAAGGACCGGATAGGCCAATATGCTTATATTACCTGAATCAGCTTACTGGAAAACAGCAGTAGTTCTTTTTCCTCTGGAGGTAATGTGATTGTCTTTTCAAAGAGCAATCCGAGTCGTTTTAACAACTTGATGGAGCGCTGATTGTTGGTGTCGGTAATGGCCAGTATCGTTTCCAGCCCCAGACTTGTCTTGCCCTGTTTCAGAACGGCCGAAGCCGATTCAAAAGCAAAACCCTTACCCATAAATTCAGAAAGAAAAGCAAAGCCGATATCCGGGTGTGCCAATGTTTCTCTTTTGATCAGACCACAGAGTCCTATCGGTGTGTCATCTGTTTTGAGCCGGGTCAGGTAAAGTCCAAAGCCATTCCGCGAATAGCTTGACATGGGACCTTTTTCAATATAATTCCGGGCATCGTCCAGTGTTCTTATTTCTCTGTCGCCTATATATTGAATCCATTCCGGGCTGTTGAGCAGTTCATAAATAAATGGAGCATCTTCAATCTTCAACTGACAAAGGCTGAGGCGTTCTGTTTCAAGTATGGGCATTGTGCGATCTGTCATTCGGTTCGGCTTAGCGGTATCAAAACTATAAAATATCCGGGCTTGCCGGGACATAAAAACAGGCAAAAGAAAAAGGATATCCTTTCAGATATCCTTTTAAATCACTTTTCAATTAGGCGCAATTTGCTTATTTGCGGGGTCCTTTGCCGTTTCCGTGTTCTTCACCATGACCATTTCCTTTCCATTTGTCATGTTCCGGATGGTCTTTGTTTTCGAAATACCTGGAATCATGGCTGTCGCGGATGAATTCATTGTCGTGATGCCCTTTATAAGAACTGTATCGGTTCCTGTACTCTTCATTGCGCATCCAGGGGCGGTCTTCGTTAATAACCACCTTGTGAGCATGAAACAGATCGAAATCATGATAACGTGCAGGCAGGCTGCCGCTGTTGATCCAGGCGCCGTTTTCATAATAGACAAAATGACGTTCAGGTACATTGTAATAGGCGTCGATGTCGGGCAAATAGTAATAATCTACATAATCATAGCCTACAGGGCCCCAGATGGGCTGGAGACCGATGTTGAAACTGACACGGACCTGTGCGGTGGATTCAGCCGGCCAAAAACCGATCAGTAGAAGTGCGAGAATAACAATTGTCTTTTTCATAATAAGGTTTTGTGGTTTTGAATGTGGACTGGGATGATTAATTATGGAAATGGGTGGTTTGTTTTTTTCCGGCAATACGTGTCGTGAAAAAGTCTCTGACGTAAGCATGCTGCTGGTTCTCTGTCATCTTATCGGTTTTCTTAATGTCAATTTTTATTTTGGCAAAAAGCGGGGTGTCTTTTATTGTGTTGTAGAGCTCCGTTTTCGCTTCAGTGGGACCAAAAAGAAGAACTTCTTCGTAGTTTTTCATGACGTCTGCAAGTTGTTTGTAATATCCGGCTTGCTCATGCTGTTCTTTGTTGTGCATGTGGCGCTCGCCTTTGTCAAGAATTTGTTCTTTTTCCTGATGTGTGAATTGCGACATGATAATTTTTGTTTCAATTTCTTCTACTGAAAATTCCATTAAATTGGCGAGAGAATGATCCATCCAAATTCCTAAGTATTTTGCTGTTGTCATGGGGCCTGGTTTTAAGTGGTTAATTGATCTGAGTATTAATTTCCTTTGAATTTTTCGGCCTTGTCTTTGGCATGATCCATATATTCGGTTGCCTTGGCTTTCACAGCTTCGGTGTCTTTTTTTACTTCTTCCATAAAATCATTGAACTTCTCTTTCATGGCGTCTGTGAAGTCGTCAGATTTTCCAGAAATCTTTTTGCGGGTTTGGCTTCCTTTGGCCGGAGCAAAGAGTATTCCCAGCGCCCCGCCGATAGCTGTGCCTAATAAAAGTGCTCCAATGAGCTTTCCGGTATTGTTTGAGTTTTTCATTTGTTTTGAGAATTGATTGTTTTGGTTCTGTTTGCATGGCCGCTCTGCCTGGAGCGGAAGGGTCTTTTCTTTACCGAAGGCCTTTGTTGTCGCTCGGCTTTGTTTTCTGCAATAAAGGTAGCCAGTGCCCTTGCCGGAATTTTTGAAATTCGTTGAAAGCCGGTTTTGGTTAGCTGGGAAAGGAGAATGAGGATGTGATTTGTTTCTCAATGAAATGCGGTAACAGGGACCTTTGCGAAAACCACTTTATAAAGAAATAAAAAAGCGCCGACTTGAGAAAGCCGGCGCTTTTTTGAATGAACGGTTTATTTTTTGGTGATGATGAATTCGGTTCGTCTGTTTTTTTGATGTTCTTCTTCCGAACAGGTGGAAACGACATCTCCTTCACAGGCACATCCGTTTACCAGTTTGGTTTCACCATACCCTTTTCCTGTAATGCGCTCTGGTTTGGTGATTTTTTTCCGGATGTATTCTGCCGAAACGCTGGCCCGTTTGTCTGAGAGCTTCTGATTGTATTCCATGGAAGCTCTGCAATCGGTGTAAGAACGCAATTCAACCGTCATTCCGGGATGCTCATTCATGGTCTGAATGATGTTGTTCAGCACAGCTGCCGCTTCCGGATTGATATTGTATTTGTCAAGATCAAAGTAGATTGAATGCAGATCCAGATCCAGTATTTTGCCAAGATCTGAATTTACCTGAATTTTTTCTTCGATCATTTCTTTTTTAGTCAGCAATATAACATCTGCTTTGACAACAAATTCTTTGCTGGCGGTACTCACTGCGGTGTCGCCTTCGATGTAGGGTTCTTTTTTTCCTGAAAGTTTGAACTGTTTATCTGTTTCAACCAGAAAAGCAAATGCGCCGTCATATTTGGTGGTCATGGTATCCAGGATACGGCCTTTGTCATCAAAAAGGGTGACAAAAGTATTGGGTATGGAGTTGCCAGCCTGGGTTTTCGCTATGCCTTTGATTTTTTTGCCGATGGGAAGAGGTTTGAGAATTTCAACGGAATAGATGTCATCATCCCCGCTGCCTCCGGTTCTGTTTGAAGAAAAATATCCTTTGCTCATCTTGCTGTCAACGATTGTGGCAAAATCATCATATTGGGTATTGAATGGAAAACCCGCATTGGATACCTGTCCGAATTTGGAACCATTCAGTGCACACATGAAAATATCCAGTCCGCCAAGACCAAAACGGCCGTTGGATGAGAAAAACAGAACCTGATTGTTTTCCTCATAAAAAGGAAACATTTCATCTCCTTCGGTATTTATTTTGTCGCCCAGATTTTCTGCTTTGCCCCAGTCGCCATTGGCGCTTCTTACCGTTTTGTAAATATCGGATTTGCCAAAGCCTCCGGGCATGTCGCTTGCGAAGTACATAGTCTTGCCGTCAGAGGTAAGACAAGGATGTCCGACTGAATAATCCTTGTTGTTCAGTACAAAAGCAACCGGTTTGGTCCATTTTCCGTCTTTGAAATCCGAAAAGTAGATCTCAATTCTCACCACGCTGTCCTTTCGTTTCACGTCGTAATTGTTCCTGGTATAGGCCATGAAGGTACCATCATTGCTAAAACTGGCGGGGCCGTCATGCATTTTTCCGTTGAGTGTGCTGCCGAAGTTTTCGGGTTTCTTGAGTTGGATGCCATCCAAATCAGAACTGTATAAATCCAAAAAGGGTTTTCTGTTCCAGTTGTATTTTCTGGCAATAAATTTGGGAACTGCTCTTGTCGAAGCAAATACGATTTTATTCTTGAAGTAGGAGGGACCAAAATCTTCTGCATCCGTGTTGAAATCCAAATGGACAATAGCATAAGTTCCGTCGTCTTTCAAAAGCTTCGCCATTTCAGGACTGTGCGCCAGATAACTTTTCGCCCTCAAATCCTCCGGTTTTAGTTGTGCAAATTTATCCATGGCCGTGTTAGACTGATCCACTTTCCCATTTGTTTTCAAAACCATGGCATAGTTGTAATAGTCCTCTGGCAAGATGCTGCCGGGGGAGCTTAGAAGCTTTGAATATGCGATCTCGGACTCGATGTTTTTATCCAGATGGTGGTAACTTTCTGCCAAGCGGCGCTGGCCTTCGATAGTGAGGTGCCTGGTGTGTTCATAGGAGTCAACGGCTTTGTCAAAGGCATATCTGGTGTAAAATTTATCTCCTTTTAACTCTTTCCTTGATTTCTCTGCCCCGAAAATGCTCAGACTAAGCCCGAGACAAACAAGTAGAAGGATTTGTAATTTTTTCATAATTTTTGTTTTTGAATAATTTAGAAGTAACGTGGGGAATGAATTTGTTTTTTGGAAAAGAAGACGAAATCGTAGCGTAGCATAATTTCATGACTTCCTTGATTGTATTTGAATGTTTGCAAGCCGTATGAATAGTCGTAGGAATAACCCACATGAAGCTGATCTGTAATGTCAAGACCAATTAAGGCTCCAAAAGCATCGCCCGAGCGGAACATAGCTCCCAGTAATAATTTTTTCATCAGAATAAAGGAAGCTGTCAGGTCAGCCTCTGCAGGTGCCCCGGGTGTGACTTTGACAAAGGCTGTGGGTTTAAAAGCCAGATTATCTGCCAGGTTAAGCACTGTTCCTGCAATCAGGTAATAATGCCTTTGTTGCATGCCGGACAGGGTTACCCCGTTGGGATCGGTAACGACAGAGTAACTGTTTTGCATCAGGCTTGGTACGGAGATTCCTGCATAAAAACGCTCCCGGTAATAATAAGCGCCGAAACCGAAGTTCGGTGTGGTGTGGTTGCTGATGTTGTTTTGAAAGGAGGGATCGTTTTGCTGATCCAGGTTGAGCGTATTCAGGCTGGCCTGAAAAATGTTTATTCCCCCGCTCACTCCAAGCGCCAACTTTGATTTTTTACTCAATTTCATGATGTATGCAAAATCAATTGCCACAGAGGTGTTGTTGGTAGGGCCGATCTTATCATTCAAAATGCAAAGACCAAGTCCGAGATGCTCGTTTCTTAAAGGAGCATGCATGGTTAGTGTTTGGGTAACCGGGGCGCCTTTAAAATCAACCCATTGCGAGCGGTAAAGCGCTGTCACTGACAGGGCCTCGCGACTTCCCGCATACGCCGGGTTAACAGCCAGGGTGTTGTACATATAGTGAGTGAACATTGGATCTTGCTGGGCTTTTAGGGTGGAGCTTCCCAGAGCAAGAATCAATACGGTGAATAATTTGTTGAATGTTTTCATTTTGTTTTATTTGTTATTTCATGAGCGTTGTTAAGTTTATTTCTCTTATTTATTCAGGTAAATGGTTCCTTTGTATATGGCTGATCCATCACCCAGATCAAGCACGTAGAAATAAGTGCCTACAGGCAATACATCTCCGCCAACCCGGATTCCTTTTGCGCTTTGTCCGGCCCAGTTGTTTTGATAAGGACTTGCTTCAAACACCTGATCTCCCCAGCGATTGAAAATGACAAACGTATTTTTAGAATAACTGTCAAGACCGCGGATCACAAACTCATCATTGATTCCATCGCCATTTGGCGAAAAGCCTTCCGGAATATTGAAGTCGGTCGGGAAAGTTTCAATAGTTGAATTGTTATTGGTCATATCTCCGTCAGGTAAATTGCCATAAATGATGGCCGTGTTCTGATAGTTTCCGCCTGCAACCACTTTCGCTGTGATTTTTAATACGTACGATAATCTGGCTGGCAAATTGCCGATTGTCCAAACACCTGTTGAAGGATCGTAGCTTCCTTCGGTTTCTGTTGAGGAAACAAAAGTGTAACCGCTTTGAAGGATGTCGTTTACGGCAACTCCAGTGGCATCATTGGGACCTTTGTTGGATGCGGTAATCGTAAATACAACAGTTCGCCCGATTATCGGATGGACATTGTCGACACTTTTAACCACACTCAAATCGGCACTGTCGCAGATGACTACTGCGATGGCAACAACTGAAGGAACTGAAGTACAACCATTGGCCGAAACGGAGAGAGAATAGTTGCCCGCATTTGTCACCGAAGCGACAAGAATGACCGGGTTTTGAAGCGAAGAGGAATAACTCAAAGGGCCTGTCCAGCTATAAGTTCCGCCTGCAACTGTTTGAGACATGAGTTCGAGTGAACCTCCCGAGCATACAGGTGAATTGCTTGTTGCAGATGCAACAGGAGTGGTGTTGACCGTCACTGCAAAGTTTGACGAAACAATGCCATTGCCACAACCGTTAGTGCCTTCCACAGAAATCATCCCGTTAACAGCTGCTGCGCTGAAACTTACTGTGATGCTGTCTGTATTTGCGCCAGAGGTGATTGTTGCTCCCGAAGGTACGCTCCAGGTATATCCTGTTGCGTTGCTTACGGCAGGTATGGAATAAATCACTCCGGTTTGACCTGAACATACAGTGGCCGGCCCGCTGATAGGGCCTGCAGCCGAGGGCAAAGGGTTTACTGTGAAATTGAAATTGGCAGAGACTGTTCCATTCCCACAAGCATTGCTTCCTTGTACGGTAATTGTGCCGTTTGCAGCAAGATTGCTGAAATTAACCGTTATGGCGTTGGTGTTATTGCCCGCAGTTATTGTAACTCCGGCGGGTATTGTCCAGATATAACCGCTTGCATTGGCTATCAGGGAAACCGAATAGATGACGCCTGTCTGGCCTTCGCAAGTTGTCAATGGGCCGTTTATCGGACCCGCTGCAGCAGGTAAGGGATTCACTGTTACGGCAAGATTTGCCGAGGCTGTACCTTTTCCGCAACCGTTTGTACCCTGAACTGAAATGACACCGTTCGTTGCATTTGTTGCAAAACTGACAGTGATGCTATTTGTATTCAGGCCAGCGGTTATTGTAACTCCGGCCGGAAGTGTCCAGGCATAACCTGTCGCATTACCGGTTGACGGCACGGAATAGATCACCCCGGTTTCTCCCTGGCATGCTGTAAGGGGTCCTGTTACGGGACCTGATGCACCTGGCAAAGGATTTACGGTGACCGCAAAATTGGCGGAAATGGTTCCGTTTCCACAGGCACTTGTCCCCTGAACGGTAATCGTGCCGCTTGTGGCAGTAACGCTAAAATCTACAGTAATGCTGTCGGTGTTGAGACCGGTTGCGACAGAGGCACCTGCAGGCAGGACCCAGTTATAACCTGTAGCACCGGTAATTGGAGCAACAGTATAGAGGACAGCTGTTTGCCCCTGACAAACCAGCGGTGATCCTGAAATAGGACCTGACGCAGAAGCTGAGCCTACATTAACTGCAAAGTTTGCAGAGGATGTTCCGCTTCCACAAACGTTGGTCCCCTGTACAGCAATATTGCCGCTTACAGCAATTGCGCTGAAGCTTACTGTAATGCTGTTGGTGTTCAGACCGGAAGTTATTGAAGCACCTGCTGGAAGTGTCCAGTTGTAACCGGTGGCATTGGTTGCTGCAGGAACAGAATAAATGACTCCGGTTTGACCGGGACAAACATTCGAAGAACCTGTAATGAGTCCCGCCGGTGAAACGGTATTGATATTGACGGCAAAATTTGCTGAAGGAGTTCCTGTCCCGCAACCATCTGTTCCGGCTACGGTAATATTGCCGCTCAAAGCGCCAGCGCCGAAACTAACTGTGATGCTGTTTGTATTTAAACCTGCGGTTATTGTTGCTCCGGCAGGCAATGCCCAGGTATAACCCGTAGCATTGGCTACAGGAGGTATGGAATAAACAACTCCGGTTTGTCCGGGACATACAGAAGATGTGCCGGTAATGGTTCCCGGAGCAGAAGGCAATGGATTTACAGTGATTGGGAAGTTTGCAGAGGAAGGCCCTGTGCCGCAGCTGTTGGTTCCTGAAACAGTGATATTGTCATTGACTGCAGTCGGACCAAAAGTGACTGTAAACGTATTTGTGTTGAGACCGGTAGTGATTGTTGCTCCGGCTGGTAAAGTCCAGTTGTAACCTGTTGCATTGGGTATCGGCGGTATGGAATAAACGACTCCGGTTTGTCCCTGGCAGACTACGGCCGGTCCGCTTATAATTCCGGGAGCCCCTGGTAATTGGTTCACCGTCACTGCAAAATTTGAAGATATACTTCCGTTACCGCAACCGGTATTGCCCTGAACGGTGATGTTTCCGCTTGACGCGGCAGCGCCGAAACTCACGGTGATACTGTCTGTATTGGCCCCGGCGGTAATTGTTGCGCCGGCGGGAAGAGTCCAGTTGTAACCTGTTGCATTGGTTATTGCAGGCACGGAATAAATGACGCCTGTCTGACCGGCACAAACTGAGGCAAGACCTGAAATGTTTCCTGCGGGACCCGAATTGGAAGGTACGCTGGCTGTGATTGCCAAAGTGGCCAGGGCTCCGTTTGTTGTCAGGGCTCTTCCATTGAGAAGGACTCCGGTATTTAAACTGATTGCTCCGTTGTTGCAGATAATTGTTCCGTTGAAAATGGAATGGTCATTGATGTTCACTGCACCATCTACGTTCCAGTAAATATTCTTGGCCTGTGTGCCGTTGATCAGGACAACATTTGAAAAGGTACTTGTAGACAGGGCTCCCTTGATCTGGATGACGAAGACTGCGTTGGCATTGCCTTCAGCATTCAGATAAAGGGTGTCTGTGAATGTCGTGGCTCCGTTCATACGGTAAGTATGGGGGGTAAGAACAAGATTGTGGCCGAACTGGGCCGGGTACAACAGCAAAATGTCAATTGGAAGGGTGTTCAGGAAAGTATAGACAGTACCCAGGTCGGTGGCACATTGTCCCGTAGCCCCATCAGGCACAGCATGAATATTGCCTGTTACATCGATTGGAAGAAAACCGGTGGTTGTTCCTACATTGGTCCCGATGTCACCGGTTACAAATGTCACTCCGGAGTTTGTCACCGGTCCGTCAGAAGAAAACAAATCGAAACATGCTGTGGTGCCAAGTGGCGGCGCAGCGGGTCCGGTAAGAAAAGGACTCAGGCAACCTATCGGCGTATAGCCCAATAATCCGTCAAGTGTTACGGCTCCGTTGAGGGAGAGTGCCCGTCCTTCCAGTGTGTCTCCGGCGGTCAAGGCAATGGCTGCGTTATTAGCAACAATGGTTCCTTTCATGGATGTTCCTGTCCCGATACTTACCTGGCCCTCTACTTTCCAGAAAACATTGCAAGCCAACGCGCCGTTAATCAGGCGTACTTTGGCAGAGGCATTGGTGGCGAATGCGGCCTGGATCTTAAAGATAAAGAGCGCATTGGGATTGCCTTGCCCGTCCAAAATGAGTGTTGAATTTAAAGTGGCCGGAGCAGCAATGGAGTAAACTCCTGCATTGAGCACCTGGCCGTTTCCGAGCAAGGGAGCCGGAAAGAAGGTTGCAACGGCACTGTTCAGCTGACCATAAGCAAGCAGCAAATCGGTCGAGCACTGAGCACTTGCCGCATCCTGATCATGCATGCCGCCGTCCACATTTCCAAAGCCTGTGCTGGAACCTACATTCGTTCCTACATTGCCAGTTAAATGCGAAATGCCTGTGTTGGTCACTGCTCCAACTGTGGTGTAAAGAACAAAATTTGCAGCTGTTCCAAGAGTGGGCGCCTGGCCAAAATTTGCGCCCGGGAAGGAGCACAAGGCGATTGCTGTTACAACAAGGCGGAATAATTTATTTTTCATTTGAATTGTTTTATTTGTAATTGTTTTGAAAGAAGTATGTAATCTGTGTTCGGCTTTTATTGATTTGATCGTTTAACAAATGGGTTCTCTTAAACCTGATGGACTATGGCTTTTTCATTGACCGTTACTCCAAGCCCTTTGGCAATGGACATCCCCAGTTGCACATCGGCCCTGAAGAAATGACAAAGTTGTCGCTCAATGATTTCATTTTTTTTCGGTCCGCCGATACCAAGCATCGAAGTGATGATATTGGCAGACAGATTTATTCTGTCGGTCGGATTCATGACATTCCTGTATAAAAGACCCGGCTGGGTATAATGATCGTTGTCGTTTTCGTTCCGGTCAAACCAGTCTGCCGTATTGGAGTCGAGCTGTGTGGCAGGTTCTTTGTAGGCTTGGTCAACGACGATGGAGTCGAAACTGTTCGGGCGGTAGTTCGGGTTGTTGCTTCCGTTATCGCCCGTCTGCATGGCTCCGTCACGCTGGTAGTTGGTTACATGAAAGGGGCATTGGTTTACCGGAATGTGTTCGTAGTTTACACCTAAACGGTACCTGTGGGCATCCGGATAGGAAAGTAAACGGCCCTGAAGTAGTTTGTCAGGCGAGTAACCAATGCCATCGACCACATGCGCCGGCGCAAATGCCGATTGTTCGACATCCCGGAAATAGTTTTCAGGGATTTTATTCAACTCAAAAGTCCCGACGTCGATCAAAGGAAAATCTGTATGACTCCAGACCTTTGTGATATCAAAAGGATTCCATTTGAAAGTTTTGGCTTCCAAATCAGTCATGACCTGAATTTTAAAAGCCCACTTTGGGAAATCTTTCTTTCCGATGGCTTCGATTAAATCGCGCTGTGCATGATCTGTATCTCTGCCCTTCATTTCGTTGGCTTCCTGATTGCTGAAATTTTTAATACCCTGTAGGGTAATGAAATGGAATTTCACCCACACTTTGGCATTGTCTTTATTGACAAACGAAAAAGTGTGGCTTCCAAACCCATGCATGTGCCTGTGGGAGAAAGGCGTTCCGCGATCGCTCATCAGAATCATAACCTGATGCAGGCTTTCGGGATTGAGGCTCCAGAAATCCCAGATTGAAGTTGGGTTTTTGCAATTTGTATGCGGGTCTTTCTTTTGTGTGTGAATGAAATGCGAGAATTTTTTAGGGTCTTTGATAAAAAACACCGGTGTGTTGTTGCCCACCAGATCCCAATTGCCATCTTCTGTATAAAATTTGAGAGCAAATCCGCGGGGGTCTCTTTCGCTGTCTGAGCTTCCCTTTTCGCCGGCCACAAGAGAAAAGCGAACAAACATCTGTGTTTGCTTGCCAATTTCCGAAAACAGCTTGGCTTTGGTATAGGCAGTGATGTCATGCGTCACAGTGAAAGTGCCGAACGCCCCGCTTCCCTGAGCATGAACGACCCTTGAGGGGATTCTTTCCCGGTTGAAATGTGCCATGTCCTCGTGTAGAAAATAGTCCTGTAAAAGAACAGGCCCCCGGCTGCCGACAGTCAGCGAATTGTCAAATTCGGTATAAGGTCTTCCGCTTGCGGTCGTCAATTTATTTTCTTCCATGGTAGAGAAGTTTAATCGGGGTTTTGAGGGGCTTGTTTTGGTTTTAGTTGGCTTTCTTATTTTTCAAATCTTTAAAAGCTTTGCCCAGTTCGTCCATACCCATACTGAATTCTGCTTTGAATTTTTCCCATTTCTCTTTACCGTCTGCTTTGTAATCATCCATCCTCTTTTTCATGTCAGTATTCTTTTGTTCGAGTTCGGTTATTTTTCTGGTATATTCGGCTTTGGCTTCTTCTTTTTCCTGGGCAATTCTTATTTTAAACTGAGCGATGCTCGAATCATTTGATGCAATTCTTGCGTCGGTTTCTTTGCGGTAATTCTCAAGGTCAGCCAGATATTCTTTGTTGGCTTTGTCGAGATCTTCATTGGCCTCCGCTGCGTTCTTCTGAGCGTTCTCCACTTTTTCTGCAGGCGTATTGCAGCTGGTAATGAGGGCAGCCAGGATGAATGTGGAGGCGGCAATTGCTAAAATTGTTTTTTTGAATGTCATGGTTTTGTTGGATTTAAATGAAGTTTAGTGATTCGCCTTTGTCGGGTTTACAACCCGGCGATGAGTTTGTGTATTTCTTCTTTGGTTTTTCCAAGTTTTGCCTGAAGCCGTCCCAGCATTTCGTCGTGTTTGCCTTCAACAAGCAACAGATCGTTGTCTGTAAGAATGGCAAATTGCTGTTTTAGTTTGCCCTTCGTTTCGTTCCAGTTTCCTTTGAGTTCGGTTATGTTGGCCATGATGTTTGATTTTTTGGAGATTTGTTTCTGGAGCAAATGTATCGGACAGCAGCGCCTCGACATTTGATATTCGCTGAGAACCCGGTTTGCATAGCCAAGAAGGGAAACATTCCAAATCGCAACATGCCCACCGGGTCTGATCTGAGCCGATCGAAAAGAAATTCGATTTGTGTATTCCTGAAAAAAGGTAAAATGGGATTGGAAGGAGGATTGTAACTATTTTCCCTTAGATACTTGATTGTTGTTTATTGTTCAGACAGGCCCCAAGCCCTGATCCGAAAAAGGAAAGAGTAAACAGAATTGATCCCGAAAAGGCCAGTTTCAGATTTCTTTTTTTATTGCTGCGGCTTTTTTTTCTTTTTTAAGCATGGCGCGGAGCCAGATCAGCGCATCCTCTTGGTTGTTGAATAATTTGGTGGGTGCCGGCGGTTTATGAAACTTGATGATGAAATTGCCTATGAGCCTGTTGGCAAGTGAAGTCACAACGATGGCATGGGCGATGAGAAATTCATTGGCTTCTTTGCTTGCGCCAAATTCCATGGCTTCTTTTGTAATGGTCACGTTCGCTATGCCATCCGACAATGCTGCATAACGTCGACCCTGGGTGATCTGCTTGGCGGTTAAGAAATTTGCATTGGCATTTTCGAGATTGATTTCTGCCCCTTCATGTAATTTGGTATAAAAAATATCTTCTTCCAGGTATGAAAGTTCAGCTATCTCAGTTTTGATCATTTTTAAGACGAATTAATGATTTGTTAGGACAACTATCTCAAATATAACGACAAAATTAAAATTAGAAAAGCGTTTCCGCTCTTTTTTCTTCTCAAATCGGGGGTATTGGTTCCAACTAAACCGATCTTTCCTGTTTTTTATCTAGAGGAGAATCAACACCAATAATTGGTCTATACCGAAATTTAATAAGAAATATAAGAGCGCTTTGCCAGTAGGGGTAATAATAAGATTTAATTTCGTAATTATATAAATTATTATGCCGCCTATTCAGTTTCAGGAATATTTTCATGTCTGAAGATTTATTTCCAAAGACTCTGCTGAGCTATAAGGATAGAACAGACCTGTTAACTGATTGGATCTTTGGTCAAATCAATTTATGAGTAAACAAAAGATAAGCCTTGATTCATTCGCTCTTCTGAATTCGAACGTCTTTGTCCGAACGTATTTCCCTTTCATTTTCTTTTTATTCGGAACCTGTTATTTCAATTTGAGGATTCTGGGTCCCGGATTGAAGTACATTCCCGGTGACCTGGGGGATTCCCGCTTTATCAATTACCTTCTTGAACACGGTTATCAGTTTCTAAGCGGCCATTTGCATTCGTTTTGGAATGGGAATTTCATGTACCCTTACAAACCGGTTATTGCTCTTTCTGATAATATGCTCGGGACATTGCCGGTATATGCCGCACTAAGAGGATTGGGCTGGAACAGTCAGACGTCTTTTCAGCTCTGGTGGGTCATTATTTCGGCTTTAAATTACTGGTCCTGTTTTGTGGTACTAAAAAAATGGATGGGCAATTACATACTCGCGGTTTGCGGAGCTTTCATTTTTGCATACGGCCTGTTCAACCTCAGCCAGTTGAACTACATGCAAATGGTCAGCCGGTTTATGGTTCCTCCCGTTTTGTTTGCCGCTTACAAACTGGTAACAGAACCCAAACTGAAATACCTGGCCATCTATTGCTTTGGCTTGCTTTTTCAATTCTACTGCGTCATGTATCTGGGCTTTTTACTATTGTATTTTTCGCTGCTCTTTATCCTTCTGCTGGCCGTGTTCAACCGCTCGGTTTCCTTTCTTTTCTTTTATTTGAATCGGAAGAACGTGGCTTTCAGCCTGGCAATGGCTGTTGCATGCGCCTTGTTGCTTTATGTGCTTGTCTGGCCCTATTTTATTACCTCAAAAGAAACGGGTTTCCGTCTTTATAAGGAGGTGGTTCCGAATCTGCCTGCATTTTATTCCTATTTTTTCTCAAATGAAGCCAGTGTTCCCTGGCACTTCCTTTCCCTGAAAGGAAAATTGATTTTCAAAGAATGGTGGTTACAGGATATATTTCCAGGGATGCTCGTTTATGCCGGATTTGCTTTGTCTTTTCTTGCAACAATCAAAGGATTTGTACAAAAAAGAAAAATGCCGGTTTTGTTCTCAGCCTTGTTTGTCTGTTCATTGGCCCTCTTTTTTCTGTTTACCCGCACGGAAAACAATTTGACGTTTTATGGCCTTCTGATTAAACTTCCCGGAATGAACAGTCTGAGGGTCTTGACGCGGTTCATGCATGTGCAGCTGTTTTTTCTGATTGTTTTGGGCATTTCGGCAGTTGTGGAACTTGAATACAATAAAAAGATCAAGACCATGCTTTTGATTTGCTTGCCTTTTCTGGTGATTCTGGATAACCTTTTTGATCAGACAAAAATTCCAAGAACAGAAAAATCCGCATTGATAGCCCGTGTGGAATCCTTGAAAACAAAGATCCTCCGGGAAGACTTTCAGAAGTACAAGGCTGTGGTTTATTTACCAATGGGAAAGGACCCTGTTTTTGTGAGCCAGCTGGATATGATGATTGCCGCTCAGGGTCTTGGGATTCAGACGGTGAACGGTTATTCCAGCAGTTGCCCGCCCGCTTTCGGTGATTTTTTTCTGATGGAAAATCAGAAAGGGCTGGATAAATGGCTGCTGAAGGAAAATGTAACCCCGGGAGATGTATTGATACTCAGGTAACACTTGGAATCAACAGGCTGGGGATGTGCCCCTGGTTTCATACAGGGAATTTATTTTTATATTTAGTTCCGTAAAAAAATTCAAAATTTGAATCATGACAGAGACCCGACAAATTCTTCTCGAACTGGAACACAACACCAACAGCCTTCTGGAAATGATCTCGGCATTCGATCAGGAGAAATTCAATGCCAAACCTTCTGCAACAGCCTGGTCGGCAGCTGAAGTGGGGGAGCATGTTTTGAAAGTGACCGTGTATGTGAATAAGGCACTGAAAGGCAAAACAGTTGTGTCTGAACGGCCCTATGACCAGAAAATAAAAGTAATAACCGGCGCAATGACCGATGGAAATGCGCGTTATAAAGCACCCGAAATGGCATTGCCAGGCCAGGTAACCCTGAAACAAGAGCAGATTACCGCGAAATTAAAATCAGAAAGACGGCTCCTGGCTGAATCCGTGGCAGCGATGGATTTGACTTTATTTGTTTCTGAATTCAAGCACCCTGGTTTCGGAGGATTGACAGCACTGGAGTGGGTTAATTTCGAAATCCAGCATGCGCGCAGACACATGGAACAATTGAAGAGATTGGCGGTTCATGCATCAGAGGCCAGATAAGAAAACAGGATAAATTTCTTGTCTGGCCTCTCTTTACGCAAAAAAATTCTATGTTTTAGTCGATGGAATTGATTTAAGTTGTGCCGATAAAAGAGCAAAAAGGGGCGATGAGACACCTGATTTTGCTATCCTGATTGATTCAGGGGAATAGACGCAAATGGGTTATTTTGGGAATGTGGGGCTCGGAACAGTACATTTCGGGAATTTATTATAACTTAGACCGATAATGTTGAGCCGTTTTATCAAAATATTCACAATTCTTTATTTTTTCCTGTACCTTCCGTCATTGAAAACTGGATTTGAAGGAAAGGCATACACAGTTTAATCAGAGATCATATTATCGATAAAATGACCATGAAAAAACTACTTTTTGCTGCGATGTTGTTAGTCGCGTTCAACATGAATCTGCATGCCCAACACAACAATGTATTCTCCTCGCATGGTGGAAGAACCAAATATGGTCCTGTACTTCTTTGTGGAGGAATGTTGTTTATAACAATCGGTGTTCTGACTCCCGCGGAAGTCAGATATCCAAGCGGTAATTTTATGGTTGGGCAGGGTGTTACCGTGCCATTCTATCAGCAATCATCCCGTTTTGCCTGCATGGTCACCGGTGTAACCCTGACCTTCTCGGGATTCATCACGATGATCGCCGAGCGGGGAAGATAGGATTTTGGAAAGCCTGAAGGCAGAGATCCAGAAATAAATCCATTTGAATTAAGTAAAATTTTAAGGCTTAAAACAAAAAAAACCTCATCGAGGTTTTTTTTGTTTTAGGCCTTAGTATCGAATTGATGTTAAGATTGCCGGAGGTCCGTCATGACCCAGTCATTGTCTCCCGAGTTTATCTTAGCAGAGCAGTATTGGCAAGTTGTGTTTGTTGTATCTCCGTAAGGTGCACCGCAGCTTGGACATTCGAAACTCCACAATTTGCTTTTGGGCAGAATTCCGGCTTTCCTGCAAAGCGTTAAATTAATTGTTTGTCTGACCACCTCATTGTCTATCTTTTTCAAGCCGGAGGCCGAGGGTTCAAGCTTCATGGCTGAATAAAAGATGTTGAAATTAAGGAAGTAATGGTCGTTTGCCAATGTGCATGAAATCAGGTCGACTTCATTCAGGAACAGGCGGTTGAAGATGAATGGTTTCTGGTTTTTGATATCCTGTTCAAGGCTTGCGGCCAGAGTGTCGTTGGTGAAACGTTTCATGTATTTGAAATCGCGGGTGGCTACCGACTCGAAATACTGCATTACGGCATTGGAAGCCTTGTCCTCCATCAGCTGGGCACTGAAATCAATATCTTCATTATATAACGGGGCCAGCTGAGCATCACCCGAACGAAGGGCGTAGCTTCTGTTGTTGTAATCTTCCGCCTGAGTTATTTCGCAGAGCACCCAGTCGTAATCGCCCAGATAGGTAACCGTTGCGCAGGATTCGCATTTGCTTACCTCGCCGCCATCTTCATTTATCTGATTGCCGCATTTGGGGCAGGAATTCGTTTTGTACAGGTCTTTTCCGGCCGCATCTGATTTCTTGATGAAAGTCCAGTATTCTGTAGCCGTATCCCCATCATATTGCTCATTCATTTCCGGATGTTTTTTGGAAATGAAATTATCATCCATGGTAAAGCTGACTTGAGCCGTGATGACGCTGTATTTACCTTCTTTTTCAGCTGAAACAATCTGAATGCGCTTGATGTTGATATTGCTCAGTGTGTTTACCTGTTCAAGCAGGTTCATCATGGTGAACTGGGCATTGAAACGCTGGTATACACCGTCCGAAATCCAACGCCGAACTTTTCCGAGATTCTTGTTTGTCCAGGCCTCCTGGATACCGAGGAAGGCAATGCTCACTTTTTCAATAAATGCAGCCTTGTCAAAGCCTTCGCCGAGAACGCTTAAATCGGCTTCGGCTGCGGTTTGTGATGCAGCATCCGAATCGTCATCCGAATCGACTTTTATTAAACCTTTCTTTTTCAGGTAATAGAAAATCAGAACCACAATAATGACCAAAATGATTCCACCAAAGCCAAATCCGCCGAATCCTCCGCCTCCACCGCCACCGAACCCTCCTCCGCCAAAGCCTCCGCCGCCGCTGCTATGGCTGCTGTGGCTGCTGCTATGTCCACCGGCACCACCTGCCCTGGGAAAGGCAATGGAAAATGAAAAAAGTAATGCCAATAGAACAAGTGGCCAGGATTTGCGGAATAATTTCATGGGTTGCTTTTAAGGATGAAAGTAAAAGTAAAAAGGTATTTGTGAATGGCAATGCCAGGATGGTAATATTAATGAAAATTTTGCCTTGGATTGATCATTCAGCTTCCTGTTAAGCCCTGCTGAATGAAAATGCAAAATCAGGAAGGATTGAAATCCATACTTTCCATTGCCCTTAAACCAGCCTTTGGATGACCTTCCGGCAAAAGTTCATGAAAATACATTTGCAATGCGCTAAGCAATGGGCCGTCAAATCCATATATTCGCTTAAGAATTGGTAAACCGATCTGTATAAATGAAAATAATTGGCGCATACGCTGTCTGTCTGGCTTTCATGGCATTCTCTTTGGTTACTGAATGGACCATAGATGCGGCTAAGGCCCGGATCACATTTAAAACCAATGGAACATTCGGAGAAATCAAGGGATCGTTTTCCGGATTGAAAGCAACAATCAAATTCGACGAAGACAGTCCCTCTTCGGCTTCAATCATTGCCTACATCGATCCCAAAACAATAGAAACGGGCATTTCTTTGAGAAACAAGCACCTTGGCGAGAAAGAAGAATTTTTGAATGTATCCCAATACCCGCTTGCATCGTTTACTTCAAAACAAATTCAAAAAACAACTACCGGGTACAGAGCCATCGGGGATATGACCATAAAAGGCATAACCCGACTCATTGAAATCCCGTTTACATTCAGCAAAGAGGGCAGCGGCGGTGTTTTTAAAGGCCAGTTCACGCTCAATGCTCTTGATTACAAGGTGGGTAAGGACAGTAGGCCAGTTACCCTGAGTTTTGAAATTGCCGTTAACAAATAATTTGTCTGCCACCAATGCGTAAAGAGAATTCTAATAAAAACAATTTTCTTGAATCTGTTTCAATCGATATGGATACCATTCGATTGATGCGTATCCCTTTTTCATATTTCCTGATGCCTGTTTTTTTGTTTGCATTCAGCCAGTCCCGCCCGCTGAACCCCATACACGCTGTTCTTAGCTTCATTAGCCTGCATTTGTTTATTTACCCGGCAAGCAATGGCTACAACAGTTACATGGATCAGGATGAAACACCTGTCGGTGGTTTGAGAAACCCGCCCAAGCCAACTAAAAAAGTATTTTTTCTCTCGGTTTTGTTTGATCTTGCCGGCTTGTCTCTGGCAATGGCAGTCAACAGTCAATTCTTTCTCTGTGTTCTTGCCTATCTGCTGGCATCAAGGGCTTACAGCTACAAAGGAATACGTCTGAAAAAAATGCCCTTTGCAGGTTTTTTGACGGTTGTTTTTTTTCAGGGCGGATTTACGTTTTGGATGGTTTACGCGGGCATCTGCAAAAATGGTTTTGAGCTGACCCAAAGCATGGTTTACGGATTTTTAGCATCTTCGTTCCTAATAGCGGGAGTCTATCCCCTTACTCAGATCTATCAGCATGATGCCGATTTGCAGAACGGTGACGTATCAATCAGCTCCCGGCTTGGGTATAAAGGCACTTTCGTTTTTTCCGCGTTCATGTTTATCTGTGCCGGTATTTTACTTGCCTGTTATTTCAATGCCATAAATAAAAACATGCACTTTATCCTCTTCCAGCTTTTTCTGCTTCCGGTTTTCGTCTATTTTCTGGGCTGGTATCTGAAAGTTGTCAAGGATACCCGTGAAGCTTCCTTTGAGAATACAATGAGAATGAATTTAATTGCTTCCACCTCCATGAATCTCTATTTCCTGACGCTGGTGATTCTTAATCTGAACAAATGAGTGTTATTGCCAGTATATCCAACGCCGTCCCGGACCATAAACATACTCAGGCTGATTTGGCTGAATTTATGTGCGATTTGTTTGAGTACACCGGTGCGGAAAGAAGAAAATTATCCGCTTTGTATGCCAAAAGCGGGATCGAGACGCGCTTTTCGGTCATTCCAGATTACTCCCTTCCTCAGGCTGAGCGCGTTTTTTTTACCGAAAACAATCATCCTTCATCAAGCCCGGGAATTGAATTCAGGATGAATTATTACATCAGGCATGCTCTTGAACTTTCTTTAAAGGCCATCGGCAAATGCATTGAAGCAAAGGTGGACAAGGCTGAAATTACCCACCTCATTACAGTGTCCTGCACAGGCATGTACGCACCGGGTCTGGATATCGATATCGTGCAGTCGCTCCGGCTCAATGAACACATTAACCGGGCTTCGGTAAATTTTATGGGTTGTTATGCCACATTGCATGCCTTGAAACAGGCTGACGCGATATGCAGAAGCAATGAAAAGGCCATTGTGCTTATTGTTTGTGTCGAACTCTGTACGATTCATTTTCAAAAACTGGATGATATTGATAACCTGACGGCCAATCTTTTGTTTGCCGATGGGGCAGGGGCTGCGCTTGTTGTTTCCGACCGAATCGCTTCAGAAAAGCAACTCGATGGATTTGGGATCCGGAAATTTCATTCGCACATTGAGCTTGGAGGGAAAAAAGACATGGCCTGGCAGATTTCTTCTACCGGGTTTCTGATGACACTCAGCAAATACATTCCGCAGCTTATAGAAAACGGTATCAAAACCTTTTTTGGAAAAGCCATACTTACTTTGGGCATTGAGAAAAGCGATGTGAAGCATTGGGCCATTCACCCCGGGGGGCGGAAAATTCTTGATGTGGTACAACAACAGCTTGGCCTGACAAAAATGGATATGGAAAGCTCGCGCAGCGTTTTGAAAAATTACGGGAATATGTCCTCGCCCACTATTTTGTTTGTTCTCAAAGATATTCTGGAAAATAAGGCGGATTTGACAATTCCGGAACGCACTTTTGCTGTTGCTTTTGGTCCCGGCCTCACTATGGAATCTGTCATTCTTGAAAATGTTTGAGCGCAGATCATACCAAAAGGAATTGCTCGACGGAGAACTCTTCGGGAAAGAGCATTTGTTCCAAAATCTAAAAGAACTTGATTATATCAACACACACCTTGGCGGGCACCGTATTTCTATCCGGGGGATAAAAAAAATCATGCTGGATAAATCCCGAAAATACAACCTCATTGACATCGGGTGCGGGGGAGGGGATTCTTTGAGGGCGATTGCCGGCTGGGCTGAAAAAAATGGATTTGATCTCTCGCTGACCGGCGTCGATCTGCTGGAGGATTGCATCGGTTATGCCAGGGAATCCTGTAAAAGGTATCCCCACATTGTATTCAATTGTGCGGATTTCAGAGAATTGGTTTTTCCGTCAGAAAGGATCAACATTGTGCATGCCTCCTTGTTCTGCCATCATTTTAACGAAGAAGAGATCAGTGAGTTCGTTTCTTTTTGTAGCCGGGCAGGAGCCATATTCATTATCAACGATTTGGAGCGCAATGTCATGGCTTATTACAGCATCAAATGGCTCACCTCTTTTTTTTCAAAATCGCACATGGTGAAAAATGATGCCCCTTTATCTGTGCTGAGGGGCTTTAAAAAATCAGAGTGGCAGTCTGTTTTGAAAATAGCGGGAATCAGGAATTATGTGATTGAAAACCGCTGGGCTTTCAGGCATCTCCTAATCATTTATCCAAATGAATGAATCCCAATTCGACTGCGCGATTGTTGGCGGAGGCCTTGCGGGGCTCTGTCTTGCCATTCAACTGGCTGACAAGGGCAGGGAGGTGATCTTGCTTGAAAAAGAAGAATACCCGTTCCATAAGGTTTGCGGAGAATATATATCCAATGAAAGTTATTCTTTTCTTGAGCGGATCGGCCTGCCGCTCACAACAATGAACCTGCCTGACATTACAGAGGTCAAAATATCATCTCCCAATGGAAAATCATTGACCCGAAAATTGGATACCGGCGGTTTTGGAATAAGCAGGTATACGCTCGATGCATTGCTTTTCGAACTTGCAAAAAAAAAGGGCGTTGTTGTATGGCAGAACGCTCAGGTGAATGAGGTCGTTTCCGATGGGGATAGCTTTGTTCTCAGAACAGGACGAAAGGAGTACAGGGCTAAAATCGTTTGCGGTGCGTACGGAAAGCGCTCCTTGCTGGACAGAAAAGCCGGCCGGCATTTGCCGGGAGCCATTCCCGGAGCCCTGAATTACCTGGCCGTGAAATATCACGTCAAACTGGATTTCCCGCCGAACCGGATTGAATTGCATAATTTCAAAGGTGGTTATTGCGGCATATCCAAAGTTGATGGAGACAAATGTTGTCTTTGTTATCTGACGAATGCTGAAATCCTTCGCGAAAATGGGAACACTATCAAACTGATGGAACAAAATGTGCTGATGCAAAACCCTCATCTGAAAGCCTACTTTTCGGAAGCTGTTTTTCTGAATGAAAGGCCTTTGACGATTTCTCAGATTACCTTTGGAAAA
Organism: Bacteroidota bacterium; assembly: GCA_003151415.1. GTDB lineage: Bacteria > Bacteroidota > Bacteroidia > Palsa-965 > Palsa-965 > Palsa-965. The sequence continues at coordinate 17,973 of PLXK01000243.1, read as the reverse complement.
AAATCGCCGGTAGAACAAGGCATGCTTATGATTGGCGACTCGGCAGGTACAGTCACTCCCCTTTGTGGGAATGGAATGAGTATGGCCATGCGGGCTTCATTCATTGCCTCGAATTTGATTGATGGGTATCTGGATGGAAGAATCACATTTGCGCAACTGACCTTTCTTTATAAAAAGGAATGGCACAACTCTTTTTCTTCAAGAATCAGGACAGGATCTCTCATTCAACCGCTTTTTGGGAAAAAGATTCTGACAAATATGGCCATCGGTTTGTTCCGGGCAATACCCTGGGCAGCGGATAAGGTGATTTCGGCCACTCACGGCCAACCTTTTTGATGCCTGACGGTTTTGATTCGGTCAGCTTAAAACAGGTATTGTCAGCCCGGGGAGGGCCCCGCGGAGATTTTTGGCAATGGAAATTTCTAAAACAAACTAGGAATGGAACCTTTCTTTTTTGCAGGACAAAAGGATTTGCGAAAATGGTTTGAGAAGAATCATGACAAGAAGGCTGAACTTTGGGTCGGTTTTCATAAGGTGAAAAGCGGTCATGGGGGCATCACCTGGTCTCAATCTGTGGATGAGGCCATTTGTTTTGGATGGATTGACGGCATTCGTAAATCGATTGATGCAAACGCTTATGTGATCCGCTTCAGTCCCCGTAAAAAGACGAGCATTTGGAGCGCGGTGAATATCGGCAAGGCCGAGACAATGATCCGGTTGGGATTGATGAAACCGACGGGGCAAGCGGCTTTTGAAAAAAGGACCGAAGAGCGGTCAAAAATATATTCCTTCGAACAGGCTCAGGTCACTCTCAATAAGCCGCTGGAAGTTCTTTTCAAAAAAAACAAAAAAGCCTTTGCCTTTTTTAACAAAACCGTCCCTTCTTACCGCAAAGCGGCGATTTGGTGGGTGATAAGTGCAAAGCAGGAAACAACCCGGTTCAAGAGGTTGAATCAATTGATAAAGGATTCGGAACAGGGGGAACACCTCAAACATCTGAAACGAAATCCGGTTTCCGTGAGAGTCAATACCTAGAGGATACACAAATTTCATCGTGGTTTTCGGAGTGAGACTTGACGAAATAACGCGATGAGCGGGCTTGTCTGTTTTCATGCAAAAGCCCCTGAATTCCTTTCTCAGGATATTCAGGGGCTTTTTGATAAATACGATCAGGTATTTATTGTTTGGGTTTCTATTAGATTATCCGCAGAAGCCAAAGAATAAATAAGATAAGTGCAAGAACCAGCAGTAAGTGAATCAGACTTCCTCCGAAAGAGAAAAGAAGACCCAGCAACCAGAGAATCAAAATGATGACAATAATGAGCCATAACAAGCTTCTTGCGCCATCATCACCGTCTACAGGAACCTGGATGTTTTGTTTGATGAGGTGACTCACATAAAAGGGATTGACCAACATATCGGGAGCGGATAAATTTGCCTTCGCATGATTGGCAAAAGCATTGTTTACCACCGGATTTGCGGTTTCTGTTTGAGCCTTGTTTTTTACCCGGGCAGTCGCCTGTTTGGTAGCCTTCTGTGCAGTGGTTTTAGTTGATACCGCCAGTTCGTTCTGATCCTGAACATGGATCAGTGGTGTTGTCTTTGTCGCTGATTCAGAAAGTGCCACCTGCTGATGAACGGCTGATTTGTTTTGGCTTGCTGAAGTCTCTTTGTTTTTTGAAACTCCTCTGTCTACATAATAACCACTGCGGTAATGCCGCTTGGTAACGGCTAGTTTGGAGGCCGGACTGCAGGAAGCAAGAAGAATCACTGCTGCGCTGAATAACATTAGGAACTTGTACTGATTTTTCATGGTTTGTTCGGTTTTAGTGAAAGAATAATTAGTTTATTTTTTACGAATTAAAAGATTCCCGAAAAGAGCCTGAAAAAGGATTTCTCTTCTGATTTCTGCTCAAACCTAGTTCGGATTCAAATTGTTTTCTCTGAAATTCGGTCAGAGCGTCTTTTTACCGGACAAAAGCAAGTTTTTGATATGTCTGGTTGAGGTGTTTCATTGCAGAATAAAAGAGAGTCGGATCGGTCAAGGAGAAGAAATTAATGAAAATCAGAGCTTTGAGGGTTTACTGCAAAGTCTTGTTCTTTTTGTCTAAATTCGAAGAATCAAAATCCAAATTATGAAGGCGGTATCGGGTTCAATCACGTTAAATATCAATGCCGGTTATTTTGCAGATTACGAGATTCGGAAAAAATCATCTTTTCAAATCGAGGAAACCAATCTGGAGGATTTAAGACTCACGTTCAGGCTGCTTGAATCATCAAAATCATCAAAAGAGCATCCGGATATTGAATTGCGCGCGCATTATTACATGGTTGACGGGGAAGTGAAGCAGCAAACAAGTAAAATCAATGCCTTCGGATCTGAAGAGAAATCCATCAGCTACATCCCTCCGGGCAACCTGAACGGAAGGGTTAAAGCGGTGGGCTTTTCATGCGATTTATCCAATCTGACCTTTATAATCCGGGCGTTTGACAAGAGTAAACCGGAAGGTGAGAATATATGAGCATCGCTCTTATCGAAAACAACTCCTTATAAAGTGCAGATTGAATTTTTAACATGCATTTTATCACTTATAGAATAAAATACAAAACCCCATACACCCCTCAAATGAAAAAATCAACTGCGCTTCTTCTATGCTGTCTTTTTATAAAATCGGTCTCTGTTTATGCATGGGGCAGGGAGGGGCATATCATCGTTGCGGAAATAGCCAAAAAATACCTGAATCAAAATGTGCAGGATTCGGTTCAGAAATATTTAGGAAACATGTATTTTGCCGAAGCCGCAACCTGGATGGACGATGTCAGGAAAGATCACAACTACGATTACATGAAGACCTGGCATTACGTCAATGTGGAGAAAGACAAGACCTATGTCAAAACAAGCGAGGAAAATGTGATCACAAAACTGGAGTTGGTCATTGGCGAATTGAGCGAAAAATCGAAACATTCTGATAAAGAAATAAATACGGATCTAAAAATACTGTTTCATCTTGTAGGCGATTTGCACATGCCATTGCATGTCGGATATGGGTCTGATAAAGGCGGTAATGGAGTTTCGGTTACTATTCTGGGTCGTCAGTCCAATCTTCACCGCGTATGGGATACTGATATCATTGAAGCAAAAAAACTGACTGCCGATGATTGCCTGAAACTAATTTCGGCATATACTCCTGCAGAGATTAAGGCCATTCAGAAAGTGGATGTGATTGCATGGATGAACGAATCGCGTTCGCTGCTGGATGCCGTGTATGACTTAAAAGGGGATGTGATTGATAAGGAATACATCAACAAAAGTACCCCGCTCATTGCAAAACAACTTTCCCGGGCCGGTCTCAGACTGGCTGCAGTATTGAATGAAACATTTAAAAAATAGGAAACCACATGATCGTTGACAAAATTGAAAATTCAGGTATATACACACAAGCCGGAACACGTATCGCCACAGCTTTTAAGTATATCCACGCAACAGATTTTTCGGAAATGCTGCCTGGCAAATATGAAATTGATGGGGATGACATTTTCGCTATAATCAGTGAATATGAGACAAAGGATATAGCGGAATGTGCTTTGGAAGCGCACCGCAAATACATTGACATTCAGTATGTCCTGGAAGGAGCTGAATTCATCGGCGTAACCTCGCTTAAAAAACAGGTTCCGGTCAAGGCATACAGTGAGGAAGACGATTATGTTTTGTTTGCCGATGATTCCTCCATGGTGATGCTGGAGGCTGGACGCTTTGCTGTTTTTTTTCCGGAAGATCTGCACATGCCGGGGTTGAAAAACGGAAATAAAGCAAAAATAAGAAAGCTCATTATCAAGGTCAAAGTATGATTCGCCGGCTCCATTCCCGGTAAACGGCATCCTGGTGTTTTTCTGTGGCAGAAGTTTTACATAGCTTTATCTGCTGCAGGGAAAAGGTTGTTTTCTGTTTTTTTGAGCAACATCGTCCCTGCCAAGCAATAAATTGTTGATGTTCCCGATTTTCAGAAAATGCCGGAAAAAAAACACTTGGTAATTATTGGAGCCGGTTTTGCAGGTCTGCGTCTTGCAAGGGACTTGAATAATGACCCGAACTTCAACATCACTCTTGTAGACAAAAACAACTACCATCAGTTTCAGCCACTGCTCTATCAGGTTGCCACGGCCAATCTGGATGCCAGCAATATTTCATTTCCGCTGCGGACCATATTCCGGAAATCCAGCAATACCAGAATTCGCATTGCCGAAGTGAAACGGATCTCTCCATCTCAAAAGCAAATAGAAACATCGGTTGGAGATATCCCGTATGATTTTCTGGTCATCGCCACAGGTGCGGCGACAAATTATTTTGGCAATGCCAATCTGCAGCACTTTGCGTTTCCGATGAAATCGACAACCGAGGCTTTGCAATTGAGAAATCAGCTTATTCAAAATATTGAAAAGGCGTCCCTTTCAACAAACCCCATGCAAATCGAAAGTTTGCTGAATATCGTTGTTGTTGGCGGTGGCCCAACGGGCATTGAACTCAGCGGGGCACTTGCCGAGATGAAGCGGCATTCGCTTCCGTGGGATTATCCGGAATTGAATTTCGCGGCCATGAAAATTTATCTGCTTGAAGGAAGCTCAAAGGTATTGGGGAATATGTCCGGAAAATCTTCTGCCAGGTCGCGCTCTTATCTGGAAAAAATGGGTGTGAGCGTGCACACAAACACGCTGGTGAAGGATTATGATGGAGAAAGGGTTTTGCTTCAGGATGGAACTTCGATTGCGAGTGCACTTGTGATCTGGACGGCCGGCATTCAGGGGAACGCTCCCGCCGGGCTGGATTCAAAGTATTTTGCCCCAGGCAACCGAATCCGGGTGAACCAATGGAACCAGGTGGATGGAAAGATTTTTGCCCTGGGAGACGGAGCATATATGGAAAGTGTCGAATTTCCAAAGGGATATCCGCAGCTCGCCAGTGTGGCCATTGATCAGGCCCGGAACCTGGCCGGGAATTTTAAACGAGCTGCTTCCGGCAACGCGATGCTGCCCTATAAATACCGCAATAAAGGAACAATGGCAACGGTGGGAAGAAACAAAGCGGTTGTGGATCTGCCCGGTCCGGCATTCAACCTTCATGGCTACCCGGCCTGGTTTATTTGGATGAGTGTTCATCTGTTTCTGCTTATGGGTTTCAGAAACAGGATCATTGTATTTATCAATTGGGTTTATCAATACCTCACCCGAAATCAATCGCTTACCCTGTTGTTCCCTTTTCTTTCCAGAAAGGAACAAGAAGGCGGAGCCGGCCACCGGTAGCTCATATTCGCCTGAGACCCTCGTCATTCTGGCACCTGACCTTTTAAATTATTCGTTTTTGTGTGACAAAACAGCTATTTTTGAAGCATCTTCTTATATGCTGAAGGCTGAAGCGAATTTTATGCTGAAATTGATATTTAGGCAGGTGCTGCTGGCTTGTGGTACGGGATTGCTCTTTATACTGGTCTTCTCACTTTTCCAGAATGAAAAGATATACGATTCTTCACTGGGAAAAATAAGTTCGAACTACGAACGCTCCGGTGTAAAACGCGATGTTCAAATCCTGAATGTCCACAAACCCTATAACAGGTTCAATAATGCCACGCTAAATCACTGGGATGCTGTTTTGTACAAAGAGGTGAGAGATCATGCCTACGAAACAGGAACTGGATTTGCAAAGGAAAAGCTGGCTTTCTACCCTTTGTTTCCACTGATCTGGAGGCTTTCCCATGCCGATTCTGAATGCATTGTCTTTTGCAATTATGTTTTGTTCATCCTGGGCCTGATTCTTTTGTCCATGCTCCTGAATGGATTGACTTCAGGCAGCCTTGTCTATTTGCTGATCGGCATTCTTGTTCCCACTGCCGCTACCTATTACCTTCCGTACGCCGAATCGCTGTTTTTGTTTACCATGGCCATTGCCGTTTGGGGCATATTGAAGCAGAAATATTGGATCTATTTCGCAGGAGCGATGTTGTTTTGCATGACCCGGCCTTCTGCCATGATTTTTATGGTGGCACTTCTGGCAGCGGATGGCATTTATTTTATCCGCCACAGAAACCCGGTTCATTTCCTGAGAGATTTTTCTAAGAAAATTGCCCCTTGCATTGCCGGTTTGGGAGCAGTTATCCTTGTGCAATATCTGTATAGCGGGTCATGGACAGCCTATTTTGATTCCATGGATCTCTGGCCTGCAGAATCAGGTTTTTTTAACCTCATAACCGACTGGTCAAGGGAAGGCTTCGGCATGTCGGTGTTTTCGATTTTTTTTCTTTCCCTGCCCGCTTTGATCTACCTGATTTTTTGGGCCTTTCAGAGTGTGCGAACGAGGACAAAACATCCGGCTGTTTCTCTGTTTGGAACCGACAGGGAAGCGCAAAAGGATTATCTGTTCCACGTTTCTCTTTTGTTTATAGCCGGGAACCTGGCTTATACATTTTTGACAAGTGGAAATGTGCTGAACGGTTTCTCGCGGTATACCATGGCCGTTCCCTTCTTCTACATTGTTCTTTTCCTTTTGCCAGATAAAATCAGGAGCCTGCCGGCCTGGGTGAAACTGCTTTTCTTTTGCCTTTGCTTTTCCGGTTTGAGCTTATTTCTTCATTTTGTGGTTTACGGAGGAGAAAGGTTGCAGTTTGCCAATGTGGGATTGCTTTTGTCTGTTACTCTTGCCTTGTTTCTTCTGTTTGAAGCACATTTGTCAGGCCGCGCAAAATGGATTATACTTGTTGTAATAAGTATTCCATGCATCATCTGGCAAACCTATCTGTTCAATATGTTCCTTGCTGATGCCTGGATATTTACCTGATACCGCACGAGACATGAAAATCAGCATTGTTATACCTGTTTACAACTCGGAAGATTGCATTTCGATTCTTCATCAGGAGCTGCTGAAAGCATTCAGGGATTTTTCATCCTGGGAGCTGATTCTGGTGAATGACAAAAGCCTGGACAAAAGCTGGGAGAAAATTGAGGAAGCTTGTCTTCTGAATCCGAAAGTGAAAGGAGTAAGTCTACGCAAAAATTTCGGGCAGGACAACGCGATTCTCGCCGGTTTGAAGCTTGCCAAAGGTGAGTATATTGTCATTATGGATGATGACCTTCAGCATGACCCGGCTGACATTTTCAAACTGTACACGGAGTGTGTGAAAGGGTTTGATGTTTGTTACGGACGGTTTTCGAACAAGAAGCAAAAGACCTGGAAAAATGCAGGGAGCTGGCTCAACGGCAAATTGTCCGAAAAGCTTCTGAATAAACCCAGGGAAATTTATTTGTCTCCTTTTAAAATCATCAGCCGGGAACTAGCCCAGGAAATGATTTTATTCAAAAGCTCCTATTCCTATATTGATGCCACGATCCTTACGCTCACTTCCAACATCACGCAGGTGGATGTGGAACATCACCCGCGCAGGAACGGGACGGGCAACTACAATTTCGTCAAGTCCTCATTCGTTTTCTTTAACCACCTGACCAGCTATTCGGTTTTTCCCCTTCGTCTGGTCAGTATAACAGGATTCTCAGCTGCTTTTCTTTCTTTTATCATCGCTGCATTTTATCTTGTGCAGTATCTTTACGCCGACCGGCGTGTGGAAGGTTGGATTTCACTCATTCTGCTGACGATATTTTTTGGAGGACTGATTCTGATGAGCATTGGCCTGATTGGCGAATATATCGGACGCATATTTTTATCTGTCAGCAACAGGGCGCAATACTCTATTGAAAAAATAATCGGAAAGGAAGAGGATGATCGGCATTCCGGCTGAAATAGAANNCCTTCGGTTGGAAAAGAACAATTCGCTTTTCGTTTTGTTCGATAAATTTACGAGACAGAACAAGTTATTTGCAAATAAAAAAATCATGAAACAACTTTCTTTAAAAATCAGATTGTCTTTGTTCTCCGCTGCAATTTTGGGAATGACTGTTTTAAACAGCTGTGGATCCGGAAACAAGCAAAAGGGTCTTGTGTATTTCAATGATTTTGAATCAGTCAAAGGCTGGGTGCCAGGTGTAAGTGTCAGCAAATACCCCGTTCATTCGGGAACCTATTCATACAAAATGGACACGGCACATCCTTACGGGCCGACCCTGAGACTGAAATTTGATGATATTTCGCCCCTGCCGGTCAGGAAACTGAAGTTCAGCATGTGGTGTTTTCTGAAAAATTCAAATGCCAAGGGCAAAATTGTTGTTGCCGTGGATTCCGGAGATAAGAAAAACATCATGTGGGAGGCTACCCACATCCAGGACCTGACTTCAGAAAGCGGTAAATGGGTTGAGTTAAAGGGTGAGTGTAATCTTCTGAAAAATAATGCCAATAGTCCGCAAAACACCATTAATTTTTATCCCTGGGACATTAGCAGGGAAGAAATATATATCGATGATCTGCGCGTCGAGTTCGTTTTATGACCCCTTGGGTTGTCAGGTCTTTTCATCTTCCTGTTTGTTAAGCCAGCCATTCATTTAGTCCTGCCGGGCTATGCTATTCTTTGATTTACCGAAAAAGAGTATTCCTTTTCATTTCTGCACGTACTTAAGAGCAAAGTCAACTGGTCTGGAATCTGTTCCTTGTTTCAGTAATCGTCTTTGGAAAGACGTCTTGTTTAGGCTGATTTTTTGACTCTTAATCTGTCTGCTATGAAAACCCTTCTTGTACCCACCGATTATTCAGAATCTTCGGATAATGCCTTGGCTTATGCCATTGGTTTTGCCAGAGTGATTCCGTCCAGAATTATTCTCCTGCATGTTTATCAAATTCCTGTTCCGGTGATGGATGTGGATGTGGCCTATTCAATCCCCCCGGGAATGGCAGAACACAATCAGGCCCGGCTGGAGGAATATGCCGGTAATCTTTCGCAGGGCATACTGAAAGGAATTTCTTTTGAATGCATAACCAGCCCGGGGTATCCCGCAGATGAAATTGCGGATCTGGCGAAATCCAGAAAAATTGATTTCATTCTGATGGGAGTATCCTCATCCGGCAACATCGGGCATGCCTTGTTCGGAAGTTTAACAACCGCTGTTCTGGATCGTGTTGCTCTGCCATTGATTATCGTGCCCGAAAAGGCGAAATTTGCTGTGCCCGAAAGAATTGCGTTTGCATGCGATTATGAATTGAAAGTGAGCAGCAAACTTTTAAAAGAGTTGAAAATTCTCGTCCGGTTTTTTAAAGCCAGATTGTTTGTTATCAACGTGGAGAGTCCCGGAGTGGAAGTTTCCACGAAAAAGGCCGTCAACAGTTATCAGGTCGAGACTGGGCTGGAAGGTACCGAACATAGCTTGCATTATCTGGAGGATAAAAACATGATTAGGAGCCTGATTGAATTTGAGGACAGTCATAACGTGGATTTGCTTGTCATGATTCCGCAAAGACACATAGGCTTTGAAAAAATATTTCATTCAAGCAAGACGCACCAAATGGCTTTTCATACCCATATACCCATTCTGGCATTGCATGAATAAATAAAGTTCTGGAGAGAGTCTGAAAAAGAAAAAGAGCCTGCGCATTTTCATGTACAGGCTCTTTTTTTATTTCAATTGTTTTACCTCGTCTATTTTTTTTTCTCTTTTTCCGGAGGTTGATTTTTAGGGCTCTTTTTCGCTGGAGGCGCCTGTTTCTGATTGTTGGGTTGAGGCGGGTTGTTGCGCGGTTGAATTTGCTGTTGTTGGTTATTCCTGTTTTCTTTTGGTTGTGTGTTTTCCTTGGGCTGGTTAAACGGCCTTTCGGGTTGTTTATTCTCAACAGGTGTCGGATTGTTTCTGTATTGATTGGAATTGTTGTTGTTCTCCCTGTTTATGTTGTTCTCATTGGGAGCAGGCTTCTCCCGGTTGTTTTCGTATCCGGGTTGAACATTGTTCGGATTCACGCGCTGACCTTCATTTCTCTCCTGAGGGTTATTGTTTCCCGGATTCTGACGTTCATTCATCTGTCCCTCATTGTTTCTGTTCGGCTGGGCCTGATTACCGCCATTCATGTTGGGTTGGGCCTGGGTACCACCATTTCTGTTGCCGTGGTACAGGGTACTTTTGTCGTTTTCATTGTACCCCCTGCGCGGACCATAGCTGTTTCCATTGCCACCGTTGATTTGACCGTTTGAATAGGCCGGGCTATTGTAATAGCCGCGCGGGTAGTTTGTCACATAATTGGTATGGTTCACCCAGGGATTGGTTACTCCGGCGCTGAGTACCACCACATATCCGGTGTTCATGTCGTAACCCGAATAAGCTGCAGGAGCATAGCCCGAATGTATCCACTGGAAGCCGTCATTATATACATATTGCTGCATGTAGACATCGTAATAACATTGCATGTCGGGCAGGTAGTAATAACGGACCTGCTGGGCGTTGTCATAGGGAGGCGCCCATACCGGAGGTGTATAAATAACCTGAGCCGGAGGGGGGGTGTTGTAAACGACCTCGCGTTGAGGCTGTGATCCGACCACCCGGTAAAAACAGGAAGATGAAGAAATGAGCACTGCAAAAAGGCAGAACAGAATTGAAATCCGGGTCAGGGCTAAATACTTCATGTTTTGGAGGATTTAATGGATTTGATTCTTGCTCAATCGTTTCCAGTTAGGTCTTATAGAAACAAATGTATTGAAATATTATGAGGAAGACATGAATTTTGTGGCGAAAGGCTCCTTTTAACCACCTGAACAGCATCGTTATTTGCCATTTGAACGGGTAAGAAAATTCAAAAATCAGTTTGCCAGGGAGTATAGCTCGCCTACCTTTGTTTAAGAAAAATAATCCAAACGGATAAAATGATTCCTAAAACAACAAATAAAATGAAAACCCAAAAACGATTCAGTAGATTCCTGTTTGCTGCCCTGCTAATCAGTATGGGTATTCAAACCGGAAACGCTCAAAGCACCTGTCAGGCAGCTTTTGTCTGGACACAACTCCACCCCAACGTGGTCGGATTCTCCAGTCATGGTTCGACCGGGGTGACGGCAAACACAAATTTTGTCTGGAATTTTGGCAACGGAACCTATGCCTATGGACAATCTGCTTCCGGCAATTTCAATCTTCCCGGACACTATACCGTTTGTCTGACCATAACTGACAGTATTGCCAATTGCAACAGCACTTTTTGTGATACGATCAGCGTTTACGGATCGGTCATCTGCGGACTTTCAGCTACCACGACATCTGCCAACGCGAGCTGTCCAAGCTGTGCCGACGGTACGGCCTCGGTACAGTCTGTTCAGGGGGGCGCTGCTCCTTACTCGTATTCCTGGTCAGGGAAGTCCGGAAATACAAATCAGCAATCGGGACTTGATACCGGGGTTTACTCGGTTTGCATCACCGATAACAATGCGTGTCAGACTTGCACTTCCATTGTCGTAAGTGCGAATACAAACAATTGCCATGCTGGTTTTTCAAAATCACAAACCGCTCCCAATACGATAGCATTTACGGATCTGTCGACCGGTATTCTTCCCAGTACACCACATCATTATGATTTCGGTGACGGCAATTCCGGATACTTTGCCGCCAACCCTTCTCATGTCTACTCTGTTCCGGGATTGTACACGGTTTGTCTTCAAATCGGAGATTCAGTCAACACAAACGGTACAAATTGCAGCAGCATGTATTGCGATACCGTGAGGGTTACCGGCACGGTGATCTGTCATTTGACGGTTTTGGCCAATACCTACGGTTCCAGCTGCACGAATTGCGCAAACGGAATGGCTTACGTTTTTCACGTCAGCGGAGGTACAGCTCCATTTACGTATGCCTGGTCAAACGGGGCTTCCACCGATTCAGCTTTCAATCTGATTGCCGGTACTTACACGGTTTGTGTGACCGATGCAAATTCCTGCCACATGTGCAGTTCGGTTGTCATACCTGTGGTTAGCAATACCTGCAATGCTTTGTTCAGCAACAGTGTTCCCAATTTCAACAGGGTCCAGTTTACCAATATGTCTTCGGGCAATATTTCTGGTTCAGCGAGTTATTACTGGAGTTTCGGTGATGGCAGTTCTGACTATTCGGCCAACCCGGTTCACCAGTATATGAATTCCGGCACCTACACGGTATGTCTGTATATGTCCGACTCCACGTCCAGCGGAGTCCAGTGCAGCAGCTCTTTTTGTGACACTATTGCAATCGGCAATACCGGGAACTGTAATCTGATTATACGCCCATCTTCAATGTCTGCCAGTTGTTCGTCCTGCGCCGATGGATCTGTGAGGGTCAACGCACAGGGTGGGACAGCTCCATACGCATATTCCTGGTCGGCTTCGGGCTTTCAAACAGACTCTGTCAGCGGGCTTGCTCCCGGAACCTATACAGTTTGTGTCACCGATTCAAAAGGTTGCGTGGTGTGTGCAATAGATACTGTCTGGAATAGTGGTGCCACCAGTTGCTCGGCCAACTTTGTTCTGCATCCCGATTCTCTTCATCCTGGTAATTTCACAGCCATCAACCTGGCTTCCGGAACAGGGGTGATTAAGTATTACTGGAATTGGGGAGATAACACGATGGACAGCACCGCAACACCTGTGCATACGTACCCTTCAGCAGGTCTTTATGACATTTGCCTGACCATTTATGACGCAACCGGATGTACCTCGACCTTCTGCGATACGATTGTCGCAACCCGGCTTCCGGCCTGGGCAGCGGGTACGCACACCACTGTCAATGTAGTTCAGGGAATGGCTGCCGGTATTAAAGAAATCCAGACCATCAACAACTGGAACATCTATCCCAATCCATCTTCAGGGCAAACCACCGTGGCTTACACCATCAGTCAGAATTCGGATATCATCATCAATGTATACGATTTGGTTGGCAGGGAAGTGATGCCGGCTGTGAAAATCAGCAACCAGAGCAGCGGATACCATGAAACCGGAATTGATGGCTCCAATCTGTTGCCCGGAACGTATCTGGTCCGGATCTCGGCAAACAGGAACGTGGAAACAAAAAGACTCACAGTTATTAAATAAGATCTCGATTCAAGCAATTCAGAGGCTGCCCCGGATCGGGGCAGCCTTTTTTGTTTTATGAAACAGGTTTTTGCGGCAGAGGTTTTCTTTTCTTGGTTTCCTGCCAATATGGCTTGTGGATCAAATTAAGCGGCCTTTTTGCGATCCTGACGGCAATAAGTAACTGGAAATGCCCGTTTTATAGGAAAACAATTAATTTGTATCTTCGTATGATGTATCCCAATTCCTTTCTCAGACGTATTTCCTTCTTTCTGATTCTTTCCTGTTTTGCATTAAATTCCGCTCTTGCCCAGCCAGAATTCACCGCAAAGCACGACTCCATCAATTGGGTGGATGCCAAAGGGATGAAACAGGGGAAATTCAGGACGGTAGATCGTAACGGAAAAACCATTGATGAGGGCTATTACAGAAACAACAAGCGTTACGGAACCTTCACTAATTTTAATGAAGATGGTAAAGTTATAGCCATCCGGGTTTTTTCAAAAGACGGCAAATCATGTCAGGCGAAAATGTTTGACAGCGAAGGCCTGCTTATGGGCAAGGGAAAATACATCAATGAGCTCAGAGATAGTGTCTGGTTGTTTTATTCTGCCGATACCGTAATTTTAAAGGAAACATACAAAGCAGGAAAAAAGAACGGGCCCGCTGTTGTTTATTTTCACAACGGCAAAATAGCCGATCAAAGTGTCTGGAAAAATGGTATACAGGAGGGCCCCTGGATCCAATTCAACGACAATGGTTCAAAGCGGGGAGAGGGGAATTTTGTGAATGGTTGTCAGGATGGGCCTTTTATTTATTATGCGGGAATGGGTGTGAAAAGACTGGAAGCGAATTACAAAAATTGTCTGCCCGAGGGTACCTGGAACTATCTCAAACCGAATGGAATTGTTGAGCGGACCGTGCAGTATAAACATGGGGATGTGATCGGAGGACAGCCAATTGATTTTGAAAAGATGCTGAAGGACGGACTCGAAGAATTCAAGGACAGGAACGATAAAGAACATGGTGGGGGAACGACTCCTTCAACCGATAAAAACAACGATGACGGTGGGTACTAAAGGAAAAGTATTGGTAGCAATGAGTGGCGGAATTGACAGTTCGGTCGCTGCCATGATGCTGCACAACGAAGGGTATGAGGTGATTGGGGTGACCATGAAAACATGGGATTATGCCGGTTCGGGCGGATCGAAAAAAGAAACCGGATGCTGCAGCCTGGACTCTATCAACGATGCCAGGATACTTGCGGTGAATCACGGATTTCCGCATTTTATTCTGGATATCCGCGAAGAATTCGGTGATTACATCATCGATAATTTTGTGGAAGAATATCTGGCCGGCCGCACTCCGAATCCTTGCGTGCTCTGCAATACGCACATCAAATGGGATGCTTTGCTCAAAAGAGCCGATCAGCTGGACTGTGAATTTATTGCCACCGGACATTATGCTCAGGTGCGTTGCGAAAACAACAGATATGTTGTATCCAAAGGACTTGATGAAAGCAAAGACCAGAGTTATGTGCTCTGGGGTTTGTCACAGGACAGCCTGAAACGAACAATCTTTCCATTGGGTAAATACCACAAGTCTGAAATACGCCAAATGGCCATAGACAGCGGTTATGAAGAACTGGCCAAGAAAAGTGAGAGTTACGAAATCTGTTTTGTTCCCGATAATGATTACCGCGGTTTTCTAAGACGCAAAGTGGAAGGTCTGGAAGAACGTGTGGATGGCGGTGATTTCGTTCTTGCAGATGGTACGGTTGTAGGCAAACACAAAGGCTATCCGTTTTATACGGTCGGTCAGCGCAAAGGCCTTGAACTGGCATTTGGCGAACCCATGTTCGTTACTGAAATAAAACCAGAAACCAACACCGTCGTTTTAGGAAAAAAAGAGGAACTTGACAAACAGGAAATGCTCGTCAGGAATTACAACCTGATCAAATACGAATCGCTTCCCGCAGATTTTGAAGCATTGACCCGCATCCGGTATAAAGATTCGGGCATGATGGCCGGACTGAAAGAAGTGGACGGACGGATACAGGCTTTTTTTACTCAAAAAGTCAGTGCCATTGCTCCGGGTCAAAGTGCTGTTTTTTATGAAGGGAATGATTTGGTCGGTGGTGGATTTATTGTCTGATCGTTTTGCTTAGCAGATGACACGTTTTTTTTTCGGCTTTTTTGAAAAATCCAATTCTCGTTGATGAAACCACTCAGACTTATCCTGTTTGTTTCTGTTTTTGCTTTCCTGCTTTTTTCCTGCAAGAAAGACAATAACCTGCATCTGGATTTTGGTTACGCCTATTTTCCGGGTGATGTGGGCCGGTATGTAATCTATGATGCCGATTCGATCGTTTACAGCGAATTCAATCACGATACGGTGGAATACAGATACCAGCTTAAGGAAGTGATCGAATCCATCTTTCCCGATAACGAAGGCCGCCCTTCTGCCCGGATCGAACGCTATTACCAGTATCCAAAGGCCACGGCGCCGTATTACGACAATGTGAGCTGGACCCTTGGAAATGTGTGTTACGCCACCCGAACCCAATTTGATCTGGAGCGGGTTGAGAACAATATCCGTTATGTCAATTTCGTTTTTCCGATTAAAAATTACGAACAGTGGAATGGAAATGCACAAAACACGCTGGGCAACTGGGAATACCAGTTCAATGGCATCAATCAGCCAATGACGCTGGGATCATCCCGCTTTGATTCCACGGTTACGGTCATACAGCGGGATACCTCCAATCTGCTCATTCACCAATTCTACAAGGAAGTGTACGCCAAAAACGCCGGGCTCGTTTACAAAGAGATCTTTGATGTGTACGACAATTCAACGAACATTTCAGTGCCGGTTGTCGACCGGATCCTGGGCGGGGTTCATTACAGGCTGACTGTTAACTCTTGCGGCAGGCAGTAAATCGGGCTTTGCCTGAAACCATCAAATCCTCTGTCTTTGTCTGGCCAGGCCACGGCCATTGATCCATCAGGTTTCGTATCTTTATCTGGCAAAATCATTCCGAATGAACAAGATAAAATTACTTGCACTCTGTATACTGGGATTTGTTGCCCGGACTTCTGCACAAACACCGGCCGTATCGCCAACGCGGTACTGGATTCAGTTTACCGACAAAAAAAACTCTCCTTATTCAGTCACAAGTCCAGGCGCTTTTCTCACGCCCAGATCGATCCAGCGCAGGCTGAATCACAATATACCTGTTGTGGCAACAGATATTCCTATCAACGCGAATTACATCGACAGCCTGGTTGCCAAAGGTGCCCACATTCACTGCCGCAGCAAATGGTTCAACGGGGTTGTTGTGACGCTCACAAATCCCGCCGTTCTTGCTGCTATACAAACCCTTCCGTTTGTTTCCGGTTCACTCGCCGTTGGTGATGTGCATCAGACCGGCGGTGCGGCTATGACCGGAAAATGGAATCCCGTGTCGGCTTCAGCAAGCCGGAAAACAATTCCATCTGTTCCCAAACCGGTAAGTCTGAATTATGGATATTCGGGCAACCAGATCAATATGCTGCAGGGTGTTTGCCTGCACGATCAGGGATATCAGGGGCAGGGAGTGGTTATTGCCATACTGGATGCCGGTTTTAGTCATGCCGATACACTCAAGGCCTACGACAGTTTGCGGGCCAACCACCAGATACTTGGAACCTGGGATTTTGTGACCGAAAAGGATTCGGTGTACAATCAGCATTTTCACGGCGAGATGGTGCTTTCCTGCATGGGCGCAAACCTGCCGGGCCAGCTTATCGGCACCGCACCTAAGGCCAATTACTGGCTCCTTGTCAGCGAAGATGTGAATTCAGAATATGTTGTGGAAGAATACAACTGGGCCAACGCGGCTGAGTTCGCCGATAGTGTGGGTGCCGATGTCATCAACACGTCTCTGGGCTATACCACATTTGATGATTCCACAGAGAACCATACGTATGCCGATATGAACGGACATACAACTCCCTGCGCCCGGGCGGCTAATTTTGCTGCCAACAAGGGCATTGCTGTAGTGTGTGCCGAAGGAAACCTGGCCGGAACAAAATGGAATTATGTGGGCACCCCGGCCGATGCCGACAGTGTGCTGGCAGTTGGAGCGGTGGATGGCGGAGGTGTATACGCCTCGTTCAGTTCACACGGACCGGGTTCTGCAGGAATGATTAAGCCGGCTGTTGCAGCTGAAGGGGCCGGCACCGTTGTCGCCGATTTTCAAAGCAATACGGTTATTCCGGAAAACGGAACATCTTTCGCATCGCCGGTGATGTGCGGAATGGTGGCCTGTTTGCTTCAGGCACATCCGTACGTCAGTGTGATGGACCTCTTTCATTATATTGAGCAAAGCGGCAGCCAGCACAATGCCCCCGATACCTTGCTGGGTTATGGAATACCCGATTTCTGCGCGGCCAACCTGACCATGGGTGTGAACAACCCCGCATCCCTTGAAAATGATTTTCTAACCAGTCTCCGGCCAAACCCTTTTGCCCAAGGCTTTGATTTTATTTTCTGGTCAAAAAATGCACAACTGGTAACGGTCAATTTGTTCGATCTCACAGGAAGAAACATATTTACTGAAAAACGGCTTCTTGCACCGGTTAGCTACAATTCATTTCATTACCAGGATCTTTCTTCGCTTTCTTCGGGCATTTATTTTCTTTCCGTCCATACCGGCAACGGCGTGTTTGTACGGAAGGTGGTGAAGGAGTGATTGATTTTTTCCTCTGACAAATCACAAGGACGCCGATTCCATTGCATCTGTCCGTCTTCTGTGGGCAAATCATGCGGTTGCCCGGGTTAGCCATTCTTAAAATGTCAGTTCAGGCTCTGGATGTATTCTGAAAATCGCACCTCAAAGAGAACAAAATCCTTCACAATCCAATCTCCTCTCTCCGCATCTGAAAATCCAATGTTCGTCGATTTCCATTTTCCTGAGACCTTACATGAATTAATTTTGATTGATAATTAAATGCTGAATCATTCATCTAAAACCTAAGAAAATGAAAAA
>PLXK01000211.1 GCA_003151415.1 Bacteroidota bacterium | reverse complement strand
ACATCCGTTTTCTGATACCAGTAAAACTCTCCATTTGCAGCTCCGTAAGTCACAATTAAAGTAGGGGTATAGGCCGTTTTGCTGTTTTTCCAAAGCTGAATCACATCGTTGTGCAGATCGGCAACGGGCAGATTGTGCTCAACCCCTGTATGCCCATCGATGATCTGGGTCAGGTTCTGGAAAAACATGGATCCTCCTTCGGGCACAACCAGAATATGCAGATTGCGGGCCGCAGCGATAACCTGTTGCCTTTGCTCCCGGCGTGGCTGGTTATAGCTTTTTACGGAAAAGGCTCCGTAGGCTTTTGTCCGGCTGATGGCCGAACGGGCATCGTCCTCGGAATTGATCACTGCCTTGAAATCGCCCTCTGCTCCATAAAGTATCCAGCCCGTGGAAAAAATCCGCGGACCCACCATATAACCGGCCTTCACCATTTCGGACTGCGAAAACACCATTTCTGTATTTGAAGAAGGGTCGTGACTGGTGGTTACCCCATATGCCAGATTGGCATAATAACTCCATTGTTTCTGCGGACTCAGCCCCTGTCTGAAAGTACCCATATGGGAATGCACATCCACGATACCCGGCATGATTGTTTTGCCGGACATATCTATGATTTTGGCTTCAGCGGGAATGGGCACCTTGTCTGCATCATCGATATCGATGATGCGGTTTTCTCGGATGAGAATGGTGCCGTTTTCGATCACTTCATCGCCTTTCATGGTGATGATCCGGGCTCCTTTCAGGGCAATCAGTCCTGCGGGCTTATCGGAGTTCAGCACAAGGCCTATTTTGATCCCGGCGGTGTCCACCGGCGGGATGCTGTCTTTGCCTCCCTCAATAAACGAAAAGCGGTCTTTCAGGGAGTTTGTAAAATACTCATCTCCCAGAGTCCAGTGCAGCTTTTTGCTGTCGGCCGACCAGTCCAGGTTAATGCCGGCATCCCGGGTAAGTCGGGCTACAGGAAGCGTTCCGATATCATGACCCAGATCGGTTGTCCGGCCCGACTCGGGAATGGGGGCAATATACACATTGAAAAGTTCGGTGAATGCGATCCATTTGTTATCGGGGCTGGGTACAAACCGGTTGGCATACCTGGATGTAAACAAGGTTTTTGTTTTGTGCTCGGTCAGATCGTACGACTTGAACGCCTTTTGTGCATCTTCACCGCCCGACTGGAAAAAGATGCGGCTGTTGTCTTTTGAGAAATAAGGGTCAAAACCGTCTTCGCTGATGAAGCGGCTCGTTTTTGTCCCCGCATCCATGATATACAAACCCGGTTTCACGCAAAAAGAGCCACCCTGGTGATCATTGCCGTCTTCCTTCTGATATACGATCCATTTACCATCCGCGGAGAACCGCGGACTGCGGAAGATTCCTTTCTCCGTACTGAGTTTCTGGCTTGTTTTGGTTTTCACATCGTAGCACATAATAGCGCCCGATTGTTCATCATTCCAGAGCACATAAAGAATCTTTGACCCATCGGCAGAAAAACAGGGTTCAAATTCCAGTCCGGCCTGACCAGATCCGGAAATAAGCCGCTGCGGGGTGCCATTGGGAAGAGTTTTTGTCCACAAATAACCGGCCGCATTGAAAACAAGCGTTTTTTCATCGGGAGAGGTGACAGCCTGGCGGATCATTTTCACGGTGAACTTGTCGGGGGCCACTTCCTGTTCAAATTTCAGAGCATCAAAGATTCGCTGTTTTACTTTTACGGAAAAAGGAATTTCTTTGGCCGAAGCCGATGCCACATCGATGTTCCAGAGTTTGCCTTTTGCCCAGATCACAATGAATTTTGAATCCGGGCTCCAGCTGAAATTCGAATAAACACCGTGGATGGCCCAGGTTTCCTGCTGATCCTTGCTGAGCTTATCGTACAAAGGCCATTCTTCTCCCGAACGGAGATCGCGCACATAAAGCACCGATTTTTCGCGCACACGTCTGACAAAGGCCATGAAATTTCCGTCTCTGGAAAGTTGTGGCCTTACAGCTCCGCCATTGCCACCCGTCACGTATTCGGATTCCGCCTTTTCGAAATTGTAACGTTTGATGGCATAGATCTCGCCATTGGGATCTTTGTTGTATTGAAAATAAGGTCCGGGGGAAACATCCTCGCTGTAATAGACATATTTACCATCGGGCGAAACACAAGGTTCACCCAGATCCTGCTGGTCATTTTTCCTTTTGGTGAGCTGCAGGCCTTCGCCTCCGGAGATGTGATACATCCACAATTCACCTGCCCCAAGAGAACGTGTGCTGGTGAAGTGTTTTCTGGCAATGAGGTATTGATCGCCAGGCATCCAGACGGCATTGTTCAAAAGCCGGAAGGATTCTTTTGTAATCTGTTTCGCATTGGAACCATCGGCATTCATGGTCCAGATATTGTCTCCACCTCCGGCGTCGCTGGTAAAGGAAATCTTCTTCCCGTCGCTGCTGAAACGCGGTTGCACATCAAAAGGCAATCCGGTACGCAGGGCTCTGGCTTCTCCGCCGGCAATACCCAGGCTGTACAGGTCGCCCAGCATATCAAATACAATGGTCTTGCCGTCCGGACTCAGGTCCAGATTCATCCAGGTGCCTTCCGTAGTGGTGAATTCAATGTCTTTGTACGTGCCGGGCGGGTTGGATACGTCCCATTTCATTTTCTGATCCTTCTCTTGCGAAAAGGCAATGGATACAAGGGAGGAAAAAAGGAGGCTGAGAAGAAAATTCGTTTTGTTCATCTGTTTTTCTTTAAATGGTATCTAAAAATATCAAGAATCCTTTATCGCAGGCCGGATTTGCAAAGAAAATCAGTCTTATTTTTCGGCCTGATCTTTGCTTTTCGGATGAGAAACCTTATTTTTACTCTTCAGCCAAGAAACCGGAAACCTCATGAGAAACATATCTGCCGCCCTGGTTACGGGCCTTTTCCTTGCATTCGGTGCCGTGGATTCCCGGGCACAGGTTGGCATAACCTATCCTTCACTTTCGGGCGAAACCCTGGATGGTAAAGCCATCACCATG
The DNA here is from genome assembly GCA_003151415.1 of Bacteroidota bacterium. Lineage (GTDB taxonomy): Bacteria > Bacteroidota > Bacteroidia > Palsa-965 > Palsa-965 > Palsa-965. Next base: position 10,202 of record PLXK01000211.1, on the reverse strand, counting down.
CCCGATAATGCCAAAGGAAAATTCACCATTGTCGGCATGGCTCATTCGACCGATGCCGAACAGGACCTGAAGACCTGGATGGACCCTATTTACCAAAAATACATTGCCAAAACAGGTTTGCTTGATGCTGCAGAAGACGTGAACGTATATTTCATACCGATGTTCAGCGGAAGCAGTCTTCCTTTTTATGACAAGGCGAAAAACAAGATGAAATCAACCACACAAGAGGACCTTCAGTCTCACGTGATTTTTTACAAAGGTGAAATATCAAGCTACAAAGAAAAACTGCTCATCGAAAAGAAGGACACTCCCTATATTTTTGTTCTGGACAAAAATGGCAAGGTCGTCTTCGCCACAAATGGCGAATGGACCGAAGCGAAAATGGATGCCATGGATGAGAAAATAGAATAGCGCCTGAAGAATACAGGAAACAAAAAAGACCGCTTTAAATGGCGGTCTTTTTTTGTTGGTTTGTGAGGGGGATATGATGTTAAGCAATCACCTTTGCATCCGGATATTTACTCATCCACATGGCTAATGCGGCCTTGCTTCTCAGTACAATCATTGTGCGGTAATCAAGCTGCAGTTTAATCTGCTCTCCCAATTGTTTGACAATTCCTTTACTTTCTTTTTTTACTTCCTTTTTAATTGGCTTTTTCATATATGTATGATTAATGTGATTCCGTTTCTTATCTAGAATTGGTTCTGATAAGGTAAACGCAACAAGCGATCCAATATTTTAACTGGCAGGCAGGCATTAACATCTTTTAACAGGATGAGGAGGAGAAAGAGCTGTTTAATTTATTGGAAAAGTTTCATACGCAGCTCATCTTGAGTGGTATATGACTCCGGGCTGATATTTGTTTGGAAAAGGAAAGATTGGTATGATCGATATCAGTTTTAAGCAAATGACCTTGCCATTCAAATTTTGACAGGCATTTATCTCTGTTTACCGGTTTGTGTTGTTGGGTCTGGAATAGACCATTTGCATCACATGGATGTTGCGCATGCTGAAGGCCGCTTCGCAATAAGAGAAGTAATAATTCCATTTACGGATGAACTGATCATCAAAACCCAGTTGGCTCACTTCATCCAGTTTTTTATTGAAGCTTTCGTGCCAGGATGCAAGGGTACGTGCGTAGTGAAGCCCGATGTCCTTCAGATCCACCAGTGTCATGTCTCCCGTATTGTTGATAGCCTTGTTGATGGCAGCCACAGAAGGAAGCAGGGTGCCGGGGAAGATGTGTTTCTGAATCCAGTCCACACCCCGGCGCAGGCTGTCATACCTGGAATCGGGGCAGGTGATTACCTGCAAGGCCAGAATGCCTCCTTTTTTCAGCAAATCATGACAACGACGGAAATACACATCCAGAAATTCATGCCCAACGGCTTCAAGCATTTCGATGGAAACGATCTTATCAAAACTTCCTTCAATAAGCCGGTAATCGGCCAGCTCGACATTGATTTTATCCGAAAGACCCTCTTTCTCAACCTGTGTTCGGGCAAGTTTGAGCTGTTCTTTGGAAATGGTGATGCTGGTTACTTTGCATCCGAATTTTTTTGCCATGTAAATGGCGTTGCTTCCCCATCCGCAGCCGATTTCCAGAACATGGTCTCCGGGTTTTAAATTCAGTTGTTCACAAAGCCTTTCGTATTTAGCCATTTGCGCCTCATGCAGGGTCATCCCTTCTTCGCGGAAATAAGCGGAAGAGTAGGTCATTGACGAATCCAGAAAGAGAGCAAAGAAATCGTTTTGCAAATCGTAATGTTCAGAAATGTTTTTTCTGGAACCCTTGATGGTATTTGCGTTTTGTTTGTGTGTAATCCGGTTCAGAAAACGCAGGGTGTTGAGAAGAACCGTCTTCACCCGGCTGCCCGAAACAGAAGGCGCGTGTTCGATGTTCAGAATAAACCATTGGACCAGCCGCGTGACATTTTCTGATTCCCAAAGGCCATCGGTATAGGCCTCGCCGAAACCAATGTCTCCGTACAGAAAAGCCCGTCTGAAAAAATCAGGGTCCTTGATATGCAGATCCGCCTTGTTTATTTCTTCCTCTTTTCCCAGCTGAAGCACTTCACCCGAGGGCAAAGTAAGACGCAATGCCCCCAATGGCATATTGCCCAGCAGATTCAGAATCGTGCGCTCATAAAATCCTGTTTTCTTTTGTTTACCGGTAATCGTTTCCATGAACGAATCAATTTATACGAATTTACGAAAATGAGCCTATCCGGGATTGACGAAAGATAAATATATCCTTTTTCAATGGTTTTATACTTTCGGAGACAATGATTTTGGCGGTCTGACCCTCAGCTGCTTTGTTTTTTCTCGCCTCTCTTATATGGCTTGTAAACGCCCTGCTGCAGGTCGGCATGCTCGTTTTTTTTGCGGTAAGGGATTTTCTTTAGCCAAAGCCGGATGGCGTTCCAATGAATCAGTGTGATTATTTTCAGGGTAATCAATGGAAAGGAAAGGAAATAGCGCAAAAGATTGGCATCATTCAGCGGTTTCCGAACCCCATTGAGTGTGCTGATAAATATCCGGCGCTCCTCTTTGTAATCGTCTATCCTTATATCCAGCTTGTCGCCGGGCACCTGCAGATGGAAATCAAACTGGGTGTCGTGGTCAAAGAAAGGCGAAACATAAAAATGTTTGGTTGTGTTCAGCCTGAATGCTCCTTGTTCGAAATCCGTTTTCCGCAGAAGAAAGGGTTTCTGTTCCCCGAACGTATTGCCAATCTCGGCCACCGAACAAAGCGGTTGCCCATCAGCATCAAAGCAGAAATAAAAGGATACCGGATTGAAATTGTAACCCAGGGTACTCAGGTTGGTGAGCAACATGATTTTTCCGATGGGTTGGACAACTCCGTTTTCGGTTAAATACAGGCTGATATGCTCTTTTGTCGTCTTTGTTTTGTCCGGGTTTTCACGCGGAAGCTGGAGATGTTCCCGGTCTTTAAAAGTGAACAGATTGAACCTGTTCCTGCTCATGAATTTCAGTTTGCCGTTGAGCCTGTCCAATTCATCGAGATCGAGATAGAACATGAAAACGGAGTAGTGGAAGCTGTGTTTCTCAGGCTCCAGGCGGTGATGCATGATACGCGCTTTGTAGAGGCAGCTATTCATGGGTTGCTGTTCGACAGCTTTATTGACATTCACAGGTTCATACACAAATCGACGGCCGAAGCAAAAGCGTCCTCATGAAATCCGTATTTGAAATAGCTTCCGCAATAGTACAAAGGGCCGCTCTTGTTCAGCAGATGCAAATCCTTTTGCGCTTTCAGGGCAGGGACATCAAACAAGGGGTGCATGTAGGCGATTTCCCGGATTGTTTTCTGTTCATTGACAAGGGCCGGATCGCCTATGGAAACAAAATAGTTTTTCTTGTCAGAAACGCCTTGCAGCCTGTTCATCCAGTAAATGGTGCTGGGTGTTCTTTTTCCTCCGTATTCAGCAATCCTGTAGTTCCAGCTCGACCAGACTTTGCGGTTACCGGGCATCAGCGTTTCGTCGGTATGAACTGTTGCCATATTCTGCTGGTAACGGAAAGGCTTCAGCAGGTTTTCTTCTTCCGAAGAAGGAGCAGCAAGCATGTCAAGGGCCTCGTCGGCATGACAGGCAAAGATGACTTTGTCGAAGACTTCGCTGTTTCCGTCAGCGGAATGAACAAGAACCCGCCCCTCCCTTTGCTCCACTTTTTTCACGCCGCAATTTATCCTGATGCGGCTGCGGAAAGGTTTGATCAGAATGTCGCGGTAGGACTGACTCCCGTTTTCAAGGGTATACCACTGATGTTGCGTGTCAAGACCAAGGAAACCATGGTTTTTGAAAAAACGAACGAGCGAAATTACCGGAAAATCAAGCATTTTCTCCATTGGTGTTGACCATACCGCAGAGCTCATCGGAATGAGATATTTCCAAAGCATGTCCTTGCCGAACCCGAACTCTTCCATGTACCTGGCCAGGGAGTAACCGGCATAAGCGGGATCATCGAGTATGCGAATGCTCTCTTTGTTAAACCGGTTAATTTCCATCAGCATGCGGATATAGTCCGGTTTGAAGATATTCCTGCGCTGGGCAAAAAGACCGTTGAGCCCGGATCCGCAGTATTCGAGTTTATCTGGTTTATACTGAACACTAAAAGACATTTCGGTTTTTCGAACCGGGGCTTTTAACTCTTCAAACAACTTGCAGAGTTTGGGGTAAGTCTGGTAATTGAATACCATAAAACCGGTATCCATAAACACCGTCCTGCCTTCTTCTTCAACAGCGATTGTATTTGTGTGGCCGCCGATGTAACTGTTTTGCTCATAAACAGTCAGGTCATACTTCTTTTGAAGAAGATGGGCGCATCCCATTCCGGCAATGCCTGTACCTACGATGGCTAGTTTTTGCATGATGTCGTTTACTCAGGCATGAAGATTTCAGGCTTAACCTGACCGTTTGCATCGTGTTGTTTCTTTTTAAAAAGATAATGACTCACGATCCATTCTTCACCACCTTTATACGCCCACAATTCGGCGCAGGACATAAAAAAGATTCTCCAGTATACCCACCATTTCAAAGCCTGTGCTTTGCCATACACGGTTTCGAAAATCGGTTTGATCTGGCTTTCATGAGCATCCATATTCTGTAACCAGGCTTCAGAAGTTTTGCTGTAATGCATGCCGTTCAGCCGCCAGTGCTGTTCGATCTGGACATGTTTGCAGAAATACAAAAGCAAATGATCGCTGGGCATAATGCCTCCGGTAAAAAAATATTTGCTCATCCAGTCGCTTTCATCATGGGCTTCGAATTTATAAGCAAGCTGGCGATGCGTGAATATATGAACGAAGAGTTTGCCCTGCTCGTTCAGAAGCCGGGCTATTTTACCAAGCAGCAATTCGTAATTGTGCATGTGCTCGAACATTTCGACAGAAACAACGCGGTCGAAGCGCTTATCAGTATCGAAGTTGTTTATATCGGCGGTAATGACTGTCAGATTGCTGATTCCTCTTTTTATGGCCTGCCGGTCAATGTGTATTTTTTGTGAAGCTGAATTGGAAACTGCCGTAATGGAGCTTTTGGGGAATTTTGCCGCCATGAACAGGGATAATGAGCCCCATCCGCAACCCAATTCGAGAACCGCTTGTCCATCCTTAAGTTCGGCACGTTCGCAGGTGAGCGTAAGCATATCCGATTCGGAAGTGTCAATGTCTGTTATCCCTTCGTTCCAGTAACCGCTCGAATATTTAAGATGTTTGCCCAAACAGTACCCGAAAAATTCAGCAGGAACCTCATAATGCTGTTCGTTGGCGGCGGCTGTTTCGATAGCTATCGGATCGGTTTTCAGTGCGGCAATGAAGTGCATCAGGTTTTTCTGATTGGCTTCAAGGCTGCCTTTGTCTTCGTCTTTCAACCGTTGTGCCAGAAGTTTCCGGATACCTTTCCGGATAAGAAAATCGGGGATTTTATTTTTTTCCAGAAGAGAATTATACCACATACGATAAAAGATGAATAGGAAACGGAACAAGTTGGCAATGTGCAATTGGGAATCGGTTTTGTCAAACCAAAGACAATTGTGTAAAAAATCCGATAACAGCTATTTCAAAATACAGATACGCAAAGCATCCCGTTTTAGTTTTAATTAAATTCTATTTCTTTCTTTCTTTTTTTCTTGCAAACTGCCAACTGCGAATTGCTTTGTTCCTGCCAATTGCCAACTGCGAATTACTTTGTTCCTGCCAATTGCCAACTGCAAATTGCTTTGTTCCTGCCAATTGCCAACTGCGAATTGCTTTGTTCCTGCCAATTGCTAATTGTCCGTTTTTTTCTTGAACCAGGGAACAAAGGCACTGGTGGTTCGCTGGTATTCCCGGTAAGCATCACCCTTTGATCGCAGACTTTGTTCTTCGGTCATGGGGATTCCGGTTACTTTAAGAATCAGAAAGAGAATGACCAGTGGGCAGATAGCCGATATCCATCCCCAGGGCGATGCACAGGCAAAGATGAAGTAAGAGACCCAGATCATCCATTCAAAAAAATAATTCGGGTGCCTGGAGTAGTTCCAAAGTCCTTTGTCGCAGACTTTCCCCTTGTTCGAAAAAACACTTTTAAAGGTTTTCAGCTGATTGTCGGCCACCGATTCGCCCAGAAGTGCAAGTGTCCACAATCCTGTGGCGGCAAGCTCCAGCGGATGAAATTCAATATCGTTGTTCAGGCAGATGATAAAAAAGGGGGTTGCCAGAAACACGTTTGAGAAGGCCTGCATCTGGAAAAAGCCGAAAAATTTTGCATTGGCCCGTGGCGCCCATTCTTTCCGCAGCTGTTGGTATCGTCCTTCTTCTTCGTGGATATGTGCGGTAACCCGAAAAAGAAGATATATTCCAAGCCGTGAGCTCCAGATGATGACCATGGCGCAAACAATCAGTTTCCGAAGCGAATAATCTTCACCCAGAAGGAAAAGGATGACGGCAATCACGGCGAAGTTAAAAGACCAGAAGATATCCACCACACCGGCATTTTTAATCCGCCAGGCCCAGATCCAGACCAAAATCATGATGAGAGAACAAGCCCCAAGCGAGAGCAGGAGCATTTTTAGGAGTAGGGTGGTATCCATTCAGCTTTCAGAGCCAGATTTTGACAATTGTCGGAGACAATCATTGGCTCTGCAAGATATAGAAGATTACAAGAACAACAAATGCCGGGACCGGGAAGGCTCTAAACGACTTTCCTGAGCTTGATTATCCCCATCCAGTGCAAGCCTTTGATGAATGGATAGCTCGGGTCAAACTCGAAACGCTTTTTGGCAAAATTCGGGGAGTTGGGGCTTTTGTGGTGATTGTTCTGAAACAGTTCGCCCAGCATCAGGAAATCCAAAGGAAGGGTGTTTTTGCTGTGATCATCGTTATCAAAATTGGTGTATCCGTATTTGTGGCCGCACCAGTTGACGATGGCACCGTGAACAGGACTCATGAACCAGTGTATGGGAAGCAACAGGAACATCCACCAGTGTGTGGCAAAGGCAACGTAAAAAAGGGTGTAGCCAATGGCAAAAGCAATGCGTGTGATCCAGGAATCGCTGAATTTATCCATCCAGGGCCATTCCGGATATCCGCCCCGGAAGGCAGGCTCGGGTTCGATCTGGAATTTGGTGTAAGCCACATAAATATCCTTGGTTTTCATGGTCATGCCCCAAACGTCTTTGAAAAAATGAGGCGAGTGGGGATCTTTCTTTGTGTCGCTGTAAGCATGGTGCATACGGTGCATTATGGCATAGGCCCTGGGATTCAAAAAGGAAGTGCCCTGGGTGGTAAAGGTCATGAAATAGAAAAAGCGCTCCCAGTTTTTGCTCATGGTAAACATCTTGTGTGAACCATACCTGTGAAGAAAAAAGGTTTGAAAAAAGAGGGAAATAAACCAATGGCAAAGAAAAAAGATGAGTATGATCATTTTATAAGGTCAGATAAATATCAGAACTGCAGAAATGCGAATTCCGGATGTGTTTGCATGTTTTGTCAACCGTAATTTATTGGAAAGAAGATCTGATAACCAAGCTTTATCTCTTTCTTCTTACAAATGGAAATGAGCTTTTAAAAACCGGCTGCAAATTTGCGGATTATTTCGCTCCTTTGCATCATCTTTTTCAATATTCCCCCCAATGGGCGAAAACACCCGTTGAATTCATCTCCGGCGGGGTGTTTTTCAGGATCGGACTAAGAATGACATACAGAGATATTGAAATTCATGTATGTATCCGGATGTGTTCGCCGGCCTTTTGAAAAATCAGTGTGCCTGCAGGCTTTCCGCTTTTCGGGATAAAACCTTAACTTTGTAAAGATTTAAGAATCACTAAAATGGAACAATTTGACCTCAGCAGGCTAAAAGGACGCCCGCCGTTTCCTTTCGAAACAATTGCCGTGGCAATCAGTTTTTCGCCCCGTCTTGAAGCCCTGCTTTCTGAGGCGAAACGCGTTGCCGACACCCTGCAGGCTGCGCTTCTGCTGATCCATGTTGGAGAAAAAACAAAGGAAAAGGAAGAGCGGCTTGAAAAGCTGATCACCAAGTTAAACATCGATGAAAAAAAATGCCGGATTAACTGGATGGACGGCGAACCTGTCGAAACCATATTGAAACTCTGCAAACTGAATGTCGTTGACCTTCTCATTATCGGAGCATTAAGCAAAGAAAATCTGTTCAAATTCTATCTCGGTTCCGTCGCCCGGAAAATCAGCCGAAAGGCAAAATGTTCTGTTTTACTGCTTACCGAACCCTCTGAAGAAGTGCATAAAGTGAAACGCTTTGTGGTCAATGGCGAGGAGAGTCCCAAAAGTGTCCATACCATCAACACGGCCCTCTATCTGGCCAAAGCGTTCAGCGTAAAGGAAATCACTGTCGTCAAGGAATTGCATATCCCCGGGCTTGCCATGACCATGGCAGAGGATAACACAGCCCCGGAGGCCAGTAAAATGAAAAAGGATTTTGCCATCGAAGAGGAGCAAGGACTGAACTCCATTATCGGCCAGTGTGATACGGGAAATGTGCTTGTGAATGAAAAGTTCATCAAGGGCAAACCGGGCTATACCATCCGCAATTTTGCGGAAAACAAAAAAGCCGATTTGCTGGTGGTGAATTCTCCTGACAAACAAATGNNAACATTGTGTGATCACCTCTGTAGAGGTGAATTCTCCTGACAAACAAATGCGTTTGCTTGACCGGATTTTCACTCACGATCTGGAGTATATTCTTGAAGACTTGCCCTGCAATGTTCTGATTGTCCATTCGAGAGTTTGATTCAATGAAATTTACGCACTTCGATTTGCTTGCCCTTCTTTCCAGCATCGCGATTATTCTTATTATATCGCGTCTGCTGGCTGAACTGGGCCGTAAAGTGAAACTTCCTGTTGTCATGGGCGAGATTCTTTGCGGGATACTCATCGGGCCTACGGTGTTTGGTTATTTCTTTCCGGATCTCTTCGTTCATTTGTTTCCCAAAACAGGCGGAGCTAAAATTGCCCTGGATGGATTGACATCCATTTCAGTGATCATGCTTTTGTTTGTTGCCGGTCTTGAAGTGCAACTTTCTCTGGTTCTTAAACGGGGCAAGGCAGCCATGTATACTTCGTTCACCAGCATGATCATACCCTTTATCCTGGGTTTTGGTGTGGTCTGGTTTTTCCCGCATGTCTTTGCATTCGAAGAAAAACGCAAGCTCGTCTATGCCTTGTTTTTCGGAATTGCCATGTCCATCTCTGCCTTGCCGGTAATCACACGAATCCTGATGGACCTGAATATCTACAAAACGGAGGTCGGGATGCTGGTTATGGCCGCCGCAATTTTTGATGATCTGACCGGCTGGCTGGCTTTTTCGGTTGTACTGAGCATGCTGGGGCAGGAAGGCGAAATTACCAATGTGTGGTACACCATCGGGATGATCCTTGCATTTGGTTTATTCATGCTCATCATCGGCAAAAAGATCATCGACAGGACCCTTCCCTGGATCCAGACCAAGCTGAGCTGGCCGGGAGGCGTACTCTCCATCTGTCTGGGATTCTGCTTTCTCGGAGCGGCCTTCACCGAATCCATCGGCTTGCATGCCATCCTGGGCGCCTTTATCATGGGTATAGCCTTCGGGGATTCGGTTCACCTGCACGAAAAGGCCCGCGAAATCATCCACCAGTTTGTCATGAATGTTTTCGCTCCCTTGTTTTTCGTTTCACTAGGACTGAAAGTCAACTTTATCCAGAATTTTGACCTCACGCTTGTTCTCATCGTGCTGTTCCTGGCAGTCGTTTGCAAGCTCGTTGGTGCCAGCCTGGGTGCATGGATTGGTGGATTAAAAGGCAGGGATGCAATTGCCGTCGGCTTCGGATTGAATGCACGCGGTGCAATGGAAATTATTCTGGGCACACTCGCCCTGAATGCTGGCTTGATTGATGAACGGATGTTCGTAGCCCTCGTTATTATGGCCCTCATCACCAGCATCATGAGCGGACCGCTGATGAAGATTTTTCTTACCGTGAAGCCTGAAAAAGGATAGTGGTTTCTGGTTGCGTTTCCTGGGCCTTATTCCTTACAACGACAACAACAACAAATTTACCACGGAGACACGGAGAACATGGAGGGCCACGGAGAAAAAAAATACCGGGTAATAGGCTGTTGTTTCTCCATGCTTTTCTCTATGCTCTCCATGTCTCCATGGTTCTAAAAAAATGTTCAAGCAGGAG
>PLXK01000039.1 GCA_003151415.1 Bacteroidota bacterium | reverse complement strand
CAAGAATGTGTTCCATCACATCCACAGAAAGCGCCAGATCATATTCATTGTCCATTCTGAATTTGGTCAGATCGGCCACCTCGAATTTCACATTGTTTCTTCCTATCTGTTTGAAAAATGCATTGCAGTCTTCCACCTGTTCCTGCTTGACATCCACGGCCAGGATCTTCCAGTTGGGGTTCATCCCGGAAAGGTAAAAGGTATGCTGTCCGAAACCGGCTCCTGCATCGAGAATGTGAACATGCCCGCCTTTGCCCTTACTCCATTTCTTCAATTCATTGTGCACATGCCAGGCGCGCAAAAGCAGCAAGTCGAGCAATTTATAAAACACTTTTCTCAGAAAAGGAGACTTATTGAAAACGCTGCCAACACTTCGCTTGATCGGATCGTAATGCATTACTGGAGTTTGGTGTTATGGGTTTGGGCAATGGAACCAGGTAAAATCTGAATTTTATTTCTTTAGCAAGTCATCAATATGTTCGGCGTAATCCAGCGAATCGTCCAGAAAAAACATCAGGTTTGGAATGACCCTGACTTGTTTCTTGATTTGCGTGGCAAGAGCCATCCTGATTTCGATGGTCTTTGTTTTTATTTGCTGCAAAACGGCTTCTTTATCTTTTACCGGAAAAAGACTGACATACACTTTCGCCACGCCCAAATCGGGACTGACACGCACCTGAGTAACGGTAATCATCACAGCTCCGAACAGACTTCGGGTATCTCTTTGAAATATGGTCCCCAATTCCTTTTGAATCAGGCGTGATACTTTAAGCTGACGGGTCGAATCCATGGGCGCAAAAATACACTATCTGGCCGAATAATGGACGGAAGGAGTGTATTATACTCAATTTCAATCATTTATATCAAAAAAGAAGCTCTCCTTTTCCGATTCCCGGAGATATTCCGCTCATAAAAATCAGTCTGGTCCAAGTGCAAAAACAGGCAAAAAAGCCGATTGCCGCAAAAGCGATTGAGTTTGTTACAAAAGTGATTGAGATTGATGCAAAACCACTCACTATTGTTGCAAAAGTGATCGTTGCTGACACAAAAAATGGTTGAAGATGCTGCAAAGCGATTGCGTTTGTGACAAAAGCGATTGCAATTGCTGCAAAGCAAAGCCTGATTGTCACAAAAGCGATTGGGTTTGTTGCAAAAGTAAATCAGATTGCTGCATTGGCAGACACATTGTTACAAAAGTGATCTTGTTTGCTGCAAAACGAATCGCTTTTGCAACAAAATCGATTGCCACTGCAGCAAATTTGAACGAATATCCATCGGAACCGATTCTGTCCCCGTTGAACCCACCTGTTTCTCATTCAAACTACTCATTTTCAGACCAAATCGGATATCCCTGTCAAATATTGGACAAGGGTCCTGCGCCCGAAATCACCGGGAAGGCTGAATGATTTTTATTATTTGAGGCAATGGGGTATTCATTATTGATCACACAGGTCTGTCTTAACTCTTTTTAGCAATGCCCTTCCTTGCCGGAAATAGTATCTTTGCGGCAATGAAAAATCTTTTTGGTGTACTCAAATATGTCAACGGCTATTGGCGCTTTGGCATCTGGAACATCGTTTTCAATATTCTGTCCGTTGTCTTCGGTGTTTTTTCACTGGTGATGATCATTCCTTTTTTGCAGCTGCTCATCACCGAGCAGGACTCCAAATACCAGGAAATCATTGCCAAAGGGAAACCGGTTATTGGCGCCAGTCTCGAATCGCTTTCGGGATACTTCAATTATGAACTCAGTTCCCTGATTGTACACGAAGGAAAGCTTTATGCCCTGGTGTGCATTTGTGTAACGGGCGCCATTGTTTTTTTCTTCAAGAACCTGTTTCGTTACCTGGGTATGTTTTTTCTTGCTCCTATTCGCAATGGCGTTGTCAAAGATTTGCGAAATTCGATCTACAAAAAATCACTCGAACTTCCCCTTTCTTATTATTCCAACGAGCGCAAGGGCGATATCATGTCGCGCATCACCTCGGATGTGCAGGAAGTGGAATGGTCGGTGATGAGTTCACTGGAAATGATTTTCCGTGACCCGATCAATATTCTGATTCTGCTGGGCGTGATTATTTATGTCAGTCCGACCCTCACTCTATTTGTTGTCATCCTTTTGCCTATGAGCGCCGGCTTGATTTCGCTCATCGGGAAAAGCCTGAAACGCTCTTCCTCAAAGGCCAAACAGGAACTGGGTACTTTGTTTTCGATCATGGAAGAAACTCTGGGTGGTCTGCGGATCATCAAAGGTTTCAATGCCGAAGAGAAAATGAAAACGCGTTTCAATACCGTCAATGAACAGTATACCAGACAAATGGTCCATACCTACCGCAAGGTTGATCTGGCATCTCCCATGAGTGAGTTTTTGGGTTCAGTGATCATGATGCTGGTTATGTATCTGGGCGGAAGAATGGTTTTTGGTCTTCAGCTGGATGGTAAAGCATTCATTTTTTATGTCATTACCTTTTCACAGATCATCACTCCCGCCAAAACGCTCACGGGAGCCTATTCGAACGTACAAAAAGGGCTGGCCTCCATGGACAGGATCAACATGATTCTGAAAGCCGAGAACACCATTACCGAAATTCCATCTCCTAAACCGATTCGGTCCTTTGAAAAAGAAATTGAATACCGCGATGTGTTTTTTGCCTATACCAAAGGCGACAATGGCTATGTGCTGAAAAACATCAATCTTAAAATCGAAAAAGGAAAGACCATTGCCCTTGTCGGGCAAAGCGGTTCAGGCAAAACCACCCTTGCCGATATGCTTCCACGCTTTTTTGACACCACAAAAGGAAGCGTGCTCATCGACGGACAAGACATCAAAGATGCCAGGCTCTCAGAGGTCAGGGCCCTGATGGGCATTGTCACCCAGGAATCCATTTTATTCAACGATACGGTCTTCAACAACATTGCTTTCGGAACACCCGGGGCAACCATGGAGCAAGTCATTGAAGCAGCCAAAATTGCCAATGCCCATGATTTTATTTCGCAGATGGAAGACGGGTATCAGCAGAACATCGGTGACCGGGGAAGCAAATTATCGGGCGGACAGCGGCAGCGCATGAGCATTGCACGTGCCGTATTGAAGAACCCGCCCATTCTGATTCTCGATGAAGCCACATCGGCTCTGGATACCGAATCCGAACGCCTGGTGCAGGATGCGCTGAATAAGCTCATGCAGAACCGCACATCGGTTGTTATCGCGCACCGGCTGTCCACCATCCAGCACGCCGACGAGATCATTGTCATGCAACAGGGTGAAATCGTGGAACGCGGCAAACACGCCCAGCTGATCGAAAAAGCAGGTGTCTACCGGAAGCTCTACGACATGCAGAGTTTTTCCTGAATATCCATTGAACTTATCCTGAAAGAACCCCGAAACAGCCTATTTTCCCCTAAATTTTTCTCTTCTGTTATTTTGTAATATATTTGATAAAATAAAACTCACACACAACATGAAAAAACTCATACTTTCTATGACCGTTTTTGCTGCGGTTTATACAATAAATGCACAAACACAACCGCCCAATGCCGGGATGGAAAACTGGAGCAGCAGCCCTTTGAATGAACCCAAAGATCCTACAGGATGGGTGTCGGAAAATGTATTGGCTTCCGCTTTACTTACTTTTCCCGCTACAAATACAAATCCGACTTCGGTTACTCAGGACAACGTTGCACCCGCTCCGTTTGCTGGTTCATTTTCTGCCAAAATTGTAACGGTTGTGACTACAACAAATCCAGGCTATCCAAGCATACCGGACACAAGCGGAAGTCTTTTTCTGGGATCTGTATCCACAACCTCTCCTTATGTATTCCCCGGATTGGCTTATACAGACAAACCAATGACTTTCAGTTTCCAGTCGGCATATGTTCCTTCGGGAGCAGACGTGGCTTCGGTTTCGGTAAGACTCACCAAATGGAACACGGCAACCACACCGGCTTCGAGAACAACAATCAGCCAGGATTTGGTGGTTATACCGGCAAGCGCCACCTTTATGCCAAACTCATTCAACCTGACTTACCTCAACACAACCACTTTTCCTGACACCCTGCAAATCATGTTCAATGCCTGCGGAACAAGAAATATGGCCAAACCCGGAAGCACACTCATCATCGACCAGCTTGCGTTTACCGGCATTTCCGGCATCCAGGAATACAAGAACAATGTCAGATTCAGCACATATCCAAATCCAGCCAATTCAATTCTGAACCTGGTAACCGATTCAAAACAAGTGGAGAACCTGAGTGTATATGACATCACCGGAAGGGTGATTGAAACAATGAAAATCACATCAGACCGTACCGTACTGAACACCAGCTCGTATACTGCTGGCATTTACTTTTACTCGGCTGTAAACAATCAGGGTGAAATTGTTGCCCGCGGCAAATTCAATGTCATCCGGTAATGCTTCGGAAGATTTCCTGAAACATGAAAAAGCCCTGAATCTATATATGGATTCAGGGCTTTTTACTTTCATTCTTGCGGAAGAAAGCAGAAAAAACAGATATACTCCTGATACCCAGCACACATCAAGTCATTTAAGGGTGGCTTCACGGCTGTACTGTGCGCATACAAAAACACCTCGCCGGCTATTGTCTGACGGTGATTAAATTATTGCAACCATTCTCCCATTCGTTCGTTGCAATACAAGGTAATTATCCACCTTTGCAGTATGAAAACGCTTTTGGGCTTTATCTTCTTCACTTTCGCCCTCAGCACATGCCGCATGTGTCATACCGATGCACCCAAGGCAGACATTGTTGAGAAGCCGGAAGAAATGGATGCCCATGTCAACAAGCAGATTGGCTACCAGCTTCACCAGAAAGACACATCCGGAGTTTTGCATGTCTGCGGAAAAATCCTCAAAACAAAAGATTTTGTTCATGCGGCTTATAAAACCAGCGACGGGGAAAGCTTTTGGACACATTTAGGAAAACTCAACACCCAGGCCGATACCTTTCTGGCCATTTTGCACCATGCTTCCGATTACGGTCTCCTTCCCAAAGATTATCAGGTGCCCCTCATCGACAGCCTCCTCAAATCCGCCCTGGATCCGAAAACAAAAACTGTCAATGCCGTGAATCTGGCCGAAGCTGATCTTTTGCTTACCGATGCCTTCTTCGTTTTCAGCACGCATCTGAACAAAGGACGCCTGCGCAGCGATACCATACTCCCCTCTTTCAACATCAAAGAAATGAAATACAATCTGGATTCACTTTTCCAGAGCGTACATAAAAAAGGCAATTACAGACAATGCTTCGATTCGCTGGAACCCAAACAGGAACAATATCATCTGCTTAAGGCGGAACTCCAAAAGTTCAGAGAACGCTGGGAAGCGCATCCCTGGGATACCATTCCCAAAGACGAAAAAGATACGGCGGCCCTTTATCATGCACTGAAACGCATGCTTGTTCAAACCCGCGATTATGACTCCACGGTAAAAGGCAACGATTCGGTCAAATTATCAAAAGCCCTGAAACTTTTTCAGAAGCGCTACTACCTGGAAACCGACGGCAAACTGGGCAAGAATACATTGCGTCTATTGCACATGAGCACAACAGACAGAATCCGACAGATTGAAATGAACATGGAAAGATGGAGGCAGGAACCCGTACACTATGCCAAAAGCTATGTCCTTGTCAACATCCCGCAATTTGAAATGAAACTCATTGACAACGACACATTATATATGCAATCACCTGTTGTCGTTGGCCTTCCTGACAAACCCACGCCTTTGCTCAGCAGCCAGATTCAATACATTATGCTTTATCCCTACTGGAACGTACCCAACAGCATTGCCACAAAAGAAATGCTGCCCATATTGAAAAGGGATACGAGCTATCTCAGAAAGAAAAATTTTGATGTCATGGACTGGCACGGCAACATCGTTGACCCGGCAACCATCAACTGGAAGAATTACAGCATCAAGTATCTTCCCTATCGTTTCCGCCAGCGCGAAGGCGAAGACAATTCACTGGGTATCATGAAATTCAATTTCAACAACAAATACGGGGTGTACCTGCATGACACCAATTCAAAACGTTTTTTTAAACGCGATGTCAGGGCACTAAGTCACGGATGCATGCGGCTTGAAAAATACATGGAACTGGCCAAGTATCTCATCCTGCCCGACAGTGTAAAATACCCTGTTGATTCTTTACTCACCGATATTCTGAAAGAAAAACAGAAACAGGTCAATCTCAAAAAACAGATTCCTATCTATACCAAATACTTTACCGCCATCGTGGATGAGCAACAAGGCCTGATGCTATTTATGGATATTTATCGCCGGGACGAGTTGATGGAAAAAGTTTTGTATTAAACCGAAGCACTCCCTTTTCAGGATCCAATTTTTCTTGTTGTTGTTGAAATTATTGTTGCTTTTATTTAAAACCAAAGCAAGTTCTCATCTTTTAACCACATCCCTCCATTGTTCCAGCCACAGCTTATCCTTCTCATCTGAAATCCAATAATTTTTATGATCTGTAAAATCGATGATCAAAGAAGGAATACACACGCAAACCTGATGAGGTGCATTTTTATAAAAAGCTATGCAAAACACCTTTTGTTCGGTTCCTAATTTTTGCTGAATATGTTTTTTGATCTTAGCCCGGCTCAAAATCAGATTAAAGGGCTGCACGTCACAGGATCGTTTTTTGAAGTTCTCCTTTTCCAGTTTTTCAAACTGACTCCATGCATCTCCTGTAGTTGCGCCTCTCGCAAAATAATAATCATACACCTGAATACTGTCAAAACCCAATGCGGCTTGAGGTTTGAGAAAAAAGGAGTACATACAGATCAGAGATACGTGGAGGATGGGAATCATGGCTATTGTTAAATTAAAAACTAAAACAACCCGAACCAAATCGAATTACAAATGGCAAGTCTCAAATTGCGGTGACTGGATCAGTAGAGGAGTTTATTGTGGGGGTACCGCTTCACATGCAACTTCTTCACCATCTTATAAAGCGTCTGCCTCAGTTCATCAACATTCTCCTTCTTGGTGGCAGAAATAAACAAACAAGGGTAGGACAATTTACTCATCCAGCTTTTTTTCAATTGTTCGAGGCTATGGTTTCTGGCCGTTGCCGGAGTCAGGTCGTCTTCGTCTTTCTGGTCGTAAGTGAAGGCATCAATTTTATTGAATAACAAGAGTGTCGGTTTGTCCCCTGCCTCCAGCTCTTTGAGTGTTTCGTTCACCACATTCAATTGCTCTTCAAATTTGGGATGGGAGATATCCACCACATGCACCAGGATATCGGCTTCGCGCACTTCATCCAGAGTGGATTTGAATGACTCAACCAAGTGATGGGGCAGTTTGCGGATGAAACCAACGGTATCTGAAAGAAGAAATGGCAAGTTCTCGATGACGACTTTGCGAACGGTTGTATCGAGTGTGGCAAAAAGTTTGTTCTCGGCAAAGACATCCGATTTACTGAGTACATTCATGATCGTAGACTTGCCGACATTGGTATAACCCACAAGCGCTACACGGATCATCTCTCCCCTGTTCTTTCGCTGGGTACTCATCTGTTTGTCGATGATATCAAGCTGATTTTTCAGGTCGTTGATTTTGTCACGAATATTCCGGCGATCGGTTTCAATTTCCTTTTCTCCCGATCCGCCCCGTGTACCTGTGCCACCCCGCTGACGTTCCAGGTGGGTCCACATACCGGTAAGCCGTGGAAGCATGTATTGGTAAAAGGCCAGCTCCACTTGTGTTTTGGCATGTGCCGTTCGTGCACGCTGTGCGAAGATATCGAGTATAAGGCGGTTTCGGTCAAGTACCGGCTTTCCCACTGCTTTTTCGATATTGCGTTGCTGAGCAGGGCTGAGTTCATCGTCAAAAATAACCAGATCGATGTTATTCTCTTTGATGTAGAGATCTATTTCCTTGATTTTTCCGGAACCGATGTAGGTGCTTCGGTCAGGACGTTCCATGCGTTGCACGAAATGGCGCACAGGAGTCACCCCGGCTGTTTCGGCCAGAAAGGCGAGCTCTTCGAGGTATTCTTTTACCTGGTCAGCATCCTGCTGCCTGTTAATAACGCCGACAAGAACTGCCCGTTCCTTCTTTTTTGATGTATCCTGAACTTTTGCCAATGCGTTATGAAAGAATTATTTCTTTTCTTTAAATGACTGAATGTAATTGACCACAGCATTGATCTCACCCGAATTCAGGGTTTCTCCAACGCCGGGCATCGATGCCTTGCCGTCTGTTACCACTGCCTTTGCTTCCATGGCACCCAGGGTCGACTTACTGAGGTCGGCGGCACCGGCTCTTTTTGCTTTTCCATCGGCTCCGTGGCAGCTGCTGCAATAGTCGCCATACAATTTCTTGGCACGCATGGCATTAAACTCAGCTGTCTTGGCGGCTTCTTTGTCTACGGAAGTTGCGGTATCGGCATTTGTTTTTGTTGTATCTGTCTTTGCCGGTCCGATTGTAGTTTCTTTAACATCCTCTTTGGGTTTGGACATCCCCTGCTTTTTACTCATTTCTGCCAGTCCGTATGCCCCGATGATCAGCACCAGAGAAAGCGTAGCAAGCATCTTGTTGTTCTTTTTGAAGCCAATAATGGCAACCGGAATGGCCAGGGCAACAGCCACTAGCTTGACAATGAGCAAACTCTTGATTTCGGGTATTTGGGTGATGAGATAAATGCCGGTAGCCAGAAAGGTAACACTGACAATCATTTCGATGACTTTGGTCATTTTCTTGAATTGCTCAAGTGCCGCGTTCTTATTGATCAGAAGAAGGGTTGTTTTGATCACATAAATCAGTAAAAAAACAATTACAGCGATCTTGTGGGTCAGAAAAAGGTTTTGAAACATGGTTGCATTTTTGGTTGGGCCAAAAATACTAAAAATTTATGGGCTGCGGGGAACCGGGTCCTGGATCCTGGTGTTTAGGTAATCCCCGGCTTTTAAAAAAGCTTTTTCTATTTCATTGTGCTGCCCGATTGAAAAGCATTCTGTTTCATTTGATGTGCTGTAAAATTGGAGACTTTAATTCCTATCAGGACAGGGACAACAATGAGCAAAATAATTTTGAAGGCATTTGGGGCAGTCATCATTTTAATTCCGGCATACCGTTCCTCTATTTTTAAAATTCTCCTGGGGTTGTAGTATCTGTATAAAATAATGATCCACGGCAATGCAATTGTAAACATTCCCCAAAAACGGTCAGGCAGGAGTATTTTAAATATGCCGTTGTCAGGCATCCTGCCCCCGCCGGTGACTTGTGCATAAATCAGTTTAATGATTCCATAGATCAGAAAAACATGTATAGCCTGTGTGACGAATGCAAAAGTAACGGCAGTACCCCGTTCGCCTCCATCCTTACCCTTTCTGTAAATTGAATAAAAGTAATAGAATACAAAATTGTACATCTTGTTTTTTGAGCTGAAATGGTTTCAAATAAATTCGAATCAAAAAAACACCTCTCCATCTTTGTTGGCAGAGATGGGTTTCGTTCCGGATTCCATGCAACAGAGCAAGAATTCTGAAACGAAACCCAAAGGTAAGGATTTCCTATTCCGGGATACGGATTTAAAAACCGTTCTGCTTTCGAATACCCTGCCTGCTCTTCATAAAGATCAAAACAGGATCGTAACAAGCTTCCTGGATTTTCTCTACCACGAACCGCCGCCGCCACCCTGGTGATCACAAAGGTGTGCTGACATGCTTTCGCCGTATTTAGCTTCGCAGATGATATCTCCTGTGAGCAAGGCCGCTCCGATTATCCAACCAACAGGATTTGATCCTAATAAAACCGTTAAACCCACATCCAATAGCACTGTACCACCGCTAACGGCCATGTCCATATAATTTGACTTCTTGAATCCATCCGGATTGGTCATTCCATCAATAAAAGCAATCCCTCCCGAAATCAATGGCATCCGTTTAAATAATCCCTTCGCCTCGATCTTGGCAAAGTTCCCGGCCCCATAAGCCATTTTTTGCGCCACATTGACAAATCCTGTCGTTGATGAGATTGTAAAATCAGTCAGGTTGTTTATCCATTGACCAATGGAATAGATTTTTTCATCGCTTATCCCCTCCGTTTTTTTGGCTTCGATAACTACGGTAGGCAGCTGTACACTCAAATCGATTCCAGGGGCATACACATTTTGTCCATCGGGAGTGATTCCTACCACAGGTCCCTTATCTACCGGCCCACCATCTGCGCCGGGCACATCGTATTTTGTAATTAAATCCTCGTAATGGTTAGCAGTGACTGTTACCGTTGGCAATGTCAGGTCCGGAGCAGGTCCCTCTTCATCCCCTTCGGAGGCTTCGTTACCTGTCGGATCTGTATATTTTAACGGATTGTTTTCTGCATAGGTATATCTGTTAAAGGCCTGCGAATTGCAAACGGTTTGAACCTCGTTATCGGGATTTAGCATCCTTCCGATAATCGGATCGTACAGTCGGGCGTTCATGTTGATCAGGCTTAAAGCTTCGAGGTGCTCGTGTCCGGTATATCCGCGATCGAATAGGTATTGAATCCCTGCCGGATACATGGGCGTTATCCAGTTGTTCGCGGGTCTTCTTCTGCCCCATGCATCATAACTCACTTCCTGAGCAACATGTCCATTGGGCAAACTGATTAAGGCTATGCTGCCTAAATGGTCGGTGTGTATGTAATAAACGGTATCCGTAACCGTCCCATAAACCGTGCTGCGGGCATAAATGGCACACAAACCGTCGCTTCCCGATATGTAGTGCACTTCTCTGCTGTTCCCCGAAACGTTCATGACGTTCATGGTATTTTCATAGTCGCCAATGTAATATTTGGTAGCCGGAGTGAGCCCGGAAGAAGTGCTTTTGATCACCATTTTCCTGCGGTTATGGTCGAAGCCATAGGTCAGATCTGCTTCATTTGTGCCTTCTGTGATTTTTGTCGCTCTCTTGAATTCATTGTAGGTAATCTGCTGGGATAAATAAGGGAAGCCAGAAACTGCTGGGTTGTTGATGTTGCCGACGGCATGAGGCTGTGGAGCGTTGTAAACATAAGTGCCTACATCACTTTTGCTGGTCACGTTTCCGGAATTATCGAATGTCGTGCTCAGCGCGGTGTTGGTGTTTACCTGTGCTTTGGTTAAGCGGTCGAGATTATCATACGTGAAATTTTCCTGTAGTGAATTCGGATTCGGCAAATTGCTCGTCCGGTTTTTCAGATTGCCGTTGGTTTGATCAAAGACATACGCTTGATTCCAGAGCTGCGTGTTTGTTACATCTGTAACCTGTATGCCCTGGAGAAGACCATAGCTGGTATAATTTTTTGTCATGACCAGACCATTACCGGAAGTGGCCGAAGTGACGCTTTCCCGTGCCGTCATTCCGTTGCATTGCCAGATCAGGCTCGTGTTCCCTGAAGTTGCCCGGTTTATTGCCTGCAAATAACCGTAGCTGTTGTAGGTGTTTGTAATTGCAAATGGACTGTTCGAAGGATTTGCACTCGGGTAAGTCTCGGTGACGACCTGGTTCAAGGTATTGTACAAATAACTGGTTGTGTAATTGACACCGTCGACGTTTTTTTCAGTCTTGCTTTGCAGACGGGAAAAAGCATCGTACACGTATTCCACATTCCCGATTAAATTTCCGGTTGTACTGACAGAACCAATAACGCCCAGGCCATTGGGTTTGTTGTCATAGGTATAGGTAATCACGCCCTCTGTACCGGTATTGCTGGTTACCCTTCCCAAACCATCTCTTGTCAGTGTATGCAAGCTGGAATTGGCATCGGTCTGACTTATGATTTCACCCAGAGCATTGTAGGTATAACTCGTCTTCCCGGCATCCGGATCTGTCATGGAAGTCTTTCTTCCCAAATTATCATAGGTTATCGTCAATGGAATGGATGTACCCGGCAGGGTAATGTTCGAAAACTGCCCCGAATTATCGCACGTGTAATTCATGGTTCCTCCGTCGTCGGTCGTTGACACCAAATAATTTCCCGCATCGGTGGTCCGCTTTACTGTTTTTGTTCCCGATCCGCTGGTGGTCACGGTAGTGGCTGAATACTGCGACAAACTGGGATTGGATGAAAAGGAATAGGTGGTCACAGCACCATTGGATGTGGTTATTGTTAAAGGCCTGAAATAATTGTCGTATGTAGCTGTATTATACAGCGGCGAGTCGCCGGCATAATAAGGTTCGCTCGAACTTGTTAACTGCCCGATGGCATTGTAATTGAAAGATGTAATAATGGCCCTTCCGTCAAAACCCGTTTTGGTGGCTTGCAACGTTCTTCCCAGCTGATCCTTGAATTCAATTTGTGTTGGCATGCCCGCTCCGCTCACGGTGTTGTAATAAACCGTGTTCGGCTGTCCGAGTCCGGTAACCCAGGAAGGAATACACGTTGTGATTTGATTGGTCGGGCTTGTTGTTTGCTTCAGCCTTCCAAAACCATCATACAGATTTGCTGTGACCAGTTGATTGGCATCTTTCGAAGTGATAAGGCCGCCATAGGCATCGCTATATGTATTTTGGACGGTTTGGCCAATCGAATTGATTTGCTTCACAGGGAACCTTCCTTTCGAGTCATAGGTGTAGGAAACTCCCCGCGTCACAATATTACCGCCCGTAATGAATGTTGTGGTAAGTGTGCCGAATTGATTGTACCAGAGATTGGAAACGGTATTGCCTCCATCGGTCGTTACGGTGTTGGGTTTCCCATCTGGATTGTTTGTGTAATTCGTTGTGCGGACATACCAGGGGGCCGAAGCGTTGCAGACCAGATCGTTTACTTCGATGGTGGATGTCAGCGTCGATGGTATCCAGGACCCTTGTTTTTCATAGGTGTTCACCGTATAACGCAAAGCCACTGCAGCGTTGGTGGAATTTTGTGAAAGCATATTGCCATACTGATCTTCTGTATAGAGCGTGGTGGTCGTTTTCGATCTCAGGATATCGGTGTCAACCAATTTATTCAGATAAGTGAACTGCCGGGTGTTTCCAAGGGAATTAATCTGGTAAGTGAATCCCTTATCCTCCACGTCCATGTAGTACTTTAATCCGCCATTGGGATAATTGACCATGATCGTGGTTCGACTTTCGTTTAGCGTGGGTTGAAAAAAGTTTGCGGCAAGGGGTTGATCATACGAGTTCACAACAATCACGTTTTTGGCCCAATCCGTTGTCCGCATGCTTGAAAAGCCCAAAAAGCCTTTGCCTTGCAAATGCAACATAGCTCCGGCATAAGCATATTGTATCGCATTCGCCGTTCCGGTTGCATTGTCCTCTTCGATGTGTTCGACAACCGACATGGCAGACTGGATATCCATTACCGGAAAAACCGAAGTCGTGCCCTTTATGTATCTTGGATTGTTCGTATTCGGGATCAAAGCGTTACTTAAAGCGCAGAGGTTGGAATAGAATATTTTTTTATTGAGATTGAGTCCGTTCGTCACATTGACGACTTTATTGATTCCATTATCCGGCTGGTTATTGAAGTCAAATGAATACAGCTGATCGGGCTCATAACTGTTTCCATAATAGGCCAGATCCGCATGCCCGTCTCCATTAAAATCGCCGACATAGGTTGGATTGGACGGACCAATTGAAGCAGCCGCTCCCACACCGGTCAAAGGCGTATTTATGTTTTTGTGAGCGAACGTTTCGCCCGAACTGAAATAAACATCCATATTGAGATTACTGACCGTATAACATCCCAGAGTGGGGTTTGTGCCATTGCTGTAATTGTCGTAATTAATGGGTTTCAATATGCCACCACCACCGGCGGCCATGGCATATGTATAGCTCTTGTCCACGATATCGGATTTTCCATCGCCATTGAAATCGGCCACGAAATATTCATGCAAACTGGCAACCGTCGTTGGAACTGTCGAGTTATCGACGTACGGGTAGCCATAGGCAAAACCGTTCTCTGTAAGGATATTGGAGGCCGATTGAAAATTAAAACCGTTGCTGCCATTGGAATAACCGATATACCAGTTATTGGCCTGACCTCCGAAATTGTTATATATCAGCAGATCCGTTTTCCCGTCACCGTTAAAATCACCCGGATAAACGCTCGAGCTGTTTGGAAGAATTCCGCTTCCTACATGCGTCCCACCGACGCTGGTTCCCCAGTTCGTAAAAGTGCCTTTGGAAATTAATGAAATCGTGTTGTTTGCATTGATATTGAAAATGTACACTTTGGAAGGGCCGACCACCATGACCTCGTTTCTTCCATCACCGTCAATGTCAATAGCCATAGCCGTGCTTGGCTCGGTGGACACATAATTTGTACCCACAGCCATCGGGTTGAACTGATCGTTGACCTCCAAAATTGCATTGGGGTCAGTAAACTTCACTGTGGTTGCCACTCCGTTTTTTACAGAAAACAAATAGAATTGCGAAGAGATGGGGTAATACACCAACAAATCAGCGATTCCATCGCCGTCAAAATCACCAACTGCCGTATTGAAAATTTGGGCAGTATTAAATCCGGAGGATGTATTCGCCCCATTGAATATATAGCTTTGTCCAAATCCCGTGCCTGTACTCAGTGAAACCTGAAACTGGTCTGCCGTTGACCAGCCCTGGCTTCCCAAATTCGTGGTGAGATACAAGGCCATGTCATCCTTGCCGTCACCATTGATATCCAGAGAGGGGATTGCAGTTGTATAACCTTCCCGGGGGTATATATACCGGCCATCATTGCTGCTGATGATGGGGCCCGAAATATAATTTGTAATTAAACCGTTTCCAACTGAGCCTGTACTTTGGCTTGTGAAACTATTTGCTCCAGGCGTTTTTGTGAACAGGCTCCAGTTGACGCCCAAGGTCATGGGTGCATTTGTTGGGGCTTCCATGATCACATCCATCATTCCGTCTCCGTTAAAATCTCCCTGCAACAGGGCCCGGGGCGTAAATCCATTGTATTTATTGGCGGGATTGGTAGATCCATAAGTAAAGGGAATATCCGCCATATTCGTCAATGCAGTGGTATTCTCTGTCTGCATGAGGTTGTTGTGCCAGGTAAATTTCGTGCTGTTGTATTGAGTAAAATCCGAACCCATTTCAACGAGCTCGGTCAGATGAGAATATAAACCATCATTGGCATAGTTCAAATCATACTCGTGCATCTGCGTTCCCAGGGCAAACATTTGAACGGCAGTAAGCACCACATTTTGCTGGACCTGATGTCCAGCCGTATAGGAAATTTGCTTGTCAATCCTGTTGCTGTAAACAAATTTAACCTGATTGTAAGTAGCCACAGAAGCGGTTGTATTGCCCGTGTAGTCAATATGATCGACATGAAAAATACCATTGACGTTGTCTTCCATATAGGTCAGGGTCATGTAATTCCCGTCCAAATCAGTAACCTTATCCAGCAGCCAGGTCAGGACGGGGTTGGAAAGCGATCCACTGGCTTCTATCCGTGAATCGGCAGTGACTCCGTACTCATACAAACGCCCGTCTTTTCCTTCTACCGTAAAATACTGAGGACCGCCTCCTCCGGCAATGGCTCCATAGGAAGTAATCCGGCTGAAAGTTTCCGTCTCGGTTCCATAGGTGGTTCCTGCAAAACCATAGGTTCCGTTTGTTGCAATTAAACGGTTTCCATCCAATAAAAACCGGTCGGTATTGTTCAAAGCAACCGGAGAGATTTTCCCATCGTTATAGACCGTTTCAGACGTTCGTGTAATGGAAGACAATCCTGACAACGACCAGCCAAAACCCATCAAACCATCGCCTCCATCGCTGTTGTAGGAAAGGGAGAGATTGGGGACCATTCCTGCGGTTCCGGGAGCGGCAATGAGTGGAATGACGTAACTTGCGGATCCGGATTCTGTAACACTGAAAGCCCCGGCTGTTGTCCCTACAGCAAGGCTTGTATTCAAGGGCCCGGGCGTGCTTCCGCTTCCCCCACCCGAAGAAAATCCATTGACATAGGAAACATCGCATTGCTGATAAGGGCTGACAAAGGCGTTCCAGGTCACTCCCGAAGCTGATGCACACTGAAAACCGGGAGTAAGAAGCACCTGCTTGCAGGCGGCATTTGTCTGGGTGGCCGTAACCGGGGTGTTCAAAGTAACCACATTGCTTTGTGCCCTGGACTCACTCTGAACCAATAAACTGAAAGCACAGAGACCGAAAAGAATTTTGCTCATCCTTCTATGCGGGAGGATCGGTTCTTCCATTGCGTTTTTCTGGGCATTCCTGATAAAAATAATATTCTTCATCGTTGGCGTATTTCTTGTTTTTTAACAGATCTTTTGTCAGCAGTTACTTACTTTTTTCCTTCAGAATCTAGCTCTTCAAACCTGTTTTGGGGGTTCCCGATTGGGGCTCCCTCATTTCAGTTCGGCATAGGGATTTCCTGATGCTGTCTTTTTGATGAGCCAGAATCTGAATCGAAAAGATGGAATTTCAGCAGCTTAGAGTTTGATGAATTTGATTGTTTGGTGAACATCCTTTTGTGTGATGCTCATGTAATAGGACCCCGACTGATATCTGCTGACATCAATGGAAAATGGAAGCGCGGTATTTAAGAAATGATCACTTACCTGTCCGATTGCGTTGTAAACGGTCACTTCGAAAAGGGCCTGAGTAAAACCGTTTTTATCAGACAACGTAATCTGATCGACAGCAGGATTTGGGAAAACAATGCAAACCACAACCGAAGCCCGTGTTGGCGGCTCGTCTTTTTTAAACTCTTTGTTTGTTTTGGCTACTGCAGGAGTTGCGCTGCTTGTTGCAGGCACAAAATTTTGAAGGACCTCCTCCACATTGTCAGTCACCGAATTGAAATAAGACGCAATCGAATTGGCAAATCCCTTGAAAGAAGAAGTGCCTTTCTTTTTGGCCGCCGTTTGTGCAGGTGTTTGTGACTTCGGATTGGGCTTGAGTGTATTTACCAACACACGGTTTCCGGCCTTATCGTAGCTGACAAACAGTGTTTGGGAGTAAGCCGATTGGAAAAAACCAGCACATAAAAAGACGAATACAAAACATGTTCGGGTAAAATTCCTGGTTTTCATGGGTTCTTTTTTAAGTCTAAACAATTGACGTTTTTTTTGTCCTCCCGAAACACTTATTTTTGTTTTTGTTCCAGGGCTTCGATTTTCTTGTTCTGTTCGCTGATCTGCTTGTTTTGTTCAATGACATACAGGGTCAGTTCTTCGATTTTTTTCAGAAGCGTTGCATCCATTTCCACCAGGTTCACCCCGTCTTTCACCACATCCTGCGCTGAAGGAACTTCAGGCAAATGCTTGTTGGCCTTTACATATTGCTCAACTTCGGTCAGGGGTTTTAGTTTGTATTTGTCGGCAAAAACATAATCTGCCCAGTTTGCGGAAGTCTTCAGCGATACCTTCACTTGTTCCGTAAGGATACCGCCTGCGACATACAATTTGTACCCACCTGGAATACCCAGCATGGTAGATACTCCCGGCGGGTTAAAAGAACCCTGTGTCCCACCGATAGCTACCTGTCCACCCGCATAAATCGTCATAGTTGTGCTGTTGATGGCTTGTGCATCCGTCAAAGTACTGTTGGCCGTTGATGTGGCTGAATTTGGAAAGTTCAGGAAACGTATGTTTCCATTGATATCACCGTACATGGCAACGGCACCGTTATGACTGCCGTCGGTTAAATTCGTCCACGTACCGGCGCTGTTGCGGGATGTGTTAAACCCGATGTAAGAAGTACCGTAACTCAAAGCCGAACTGGATGCGCTACCGATAGTGAGTTTAGATTGACCCGGAATTGTAGCGCCGGCACCAACGCCGACATTACCGCTTGGACCGTCAATCCGGATTCCATTTGCGGAACCCGACCAGGGGGCAATCACAAATCCGTTTCCTGTTATTCCTCCGATTCCATCGTTCCAGACAATTCCGTTATCACCGGTTTGCACCATCGGGCTCCAGGCTTGAGCGCCACTATTGGCAATCATAAAGCTAGTGTATGCACCATTTCTGAAAATAGAAACCCGGCCATTTGCATCCGCGCCGTTCACTTCCAGTTTTACGGCCGGTGCCATTGCGCCTATACCGATTCGGGCATTGGCTAAATCAAAAGCCATGTATGCAGGAGCAAATGAAGCATCAACAGCAGAACCAGGACCAAAACCCCAGATGTGACTGGCTCCGTAATAACCGGCAGAAAGCACATCGTTTCCGGCTCTGACGAAAGACATTTGCTGGCTGTTTCCACTGGCATTGGTTATTTGAAGACCCTTGCCATAATTTGTCGGATCGCTCGATCCATTGGCAATTGAAAGCAAAGCTCCGGGCGTCATGGTTCCAATACCCACATTTCCGTTGTTCAAAATTGTAAACGCGTTGATGCCGGCCAAGGTCTTGAAATTGAAATGGCCGTCATCGTAAATGCTGAACCTTTCAGAACCACCGCTACCGTTTGCAGGATAGGCCCAGATTGAAAATTTCTCTTCATACTTATAAGGGCTTGAACCCAATGCCGACATATTGAACATTGTATACGTGGCTCCCGTACTTGCACCTGTTTTCACAGGGTTACTCAGGCTGAAAGATCCGCCTTCATTCATTGTTGGAAAACCGGCACTTGTTAACTGCCCCGGGGTATAAATGGATCCGCTGTTGGAAATCTGGGCTGTGATGGCCCCGGTATTGCCATGGAAATAAAAACTGCCATTGTCCAAAATGTCAAAACGGGCCACACCGGCTCCTGCATTTGGATAGCCCAAACCCGAAGTTCCCGCCTGGGGGTAACCCCATATCGAGAACATGTTTCCATACAAGGAGTTCATATTGAAAAGCGTGTATGTAGGGGTGTTGGGACTCGTTTTGCCTTGATTCACAAGATTCAGAAAACCACCCTCATTGGTGTTCGTGGTGATGGTATAACTGGGCGCGGTGGTCTGCGCAGCCATGTTATCGACTGCTCCGTGTAGCAAAACGCTTACCAGACCCGTTGTAATGATTTTCAGTTTTGAACTTTTCATTGCCTTTGTGTTTAAAATTTAGCGGATTGATTTCAACAAGCCGACCGGTGAATTGCTGTTTTTTTTAAGAAATATTATGTCGTAACGCAGCGAAACTATGCAGGAATTCAATACAAAATCAAAAGAGAAAAACACCAGTGCGAAACATTAAATCAGATAGAAATTTTTCATTGAGTGGATTGTATGATCCATTGATTGGATGGTGGTTTTTGCCGGATGGTTTACCTGTCCCCCTTTTCATCTTCACCCAAAAAAAATTTAAATAAACTCCAGAACAGCTCTTCCTGCTCCGTTTATTTGCGCTGAGACCCGGCCGTTTTCAAAAACCCGCTGACATTTTTGGATTTTATAATTGCATCCCGGACCACTCGTCTTGTTTTTTTTGCAGCAATGTCCAGGAGCCCATGAAAGCACCAATGAAGCCACTCCGGGGCCACTTATTCAATTACCTGACCATTCATCCCATCCCGCCCGGGTTTCACCGGAAAAAACATACATTTGCAGGCTGCCCATGATTAAAGGGCTGACCCATCATGAAGAACTTCTCTTTCTTTTTTATTCTTGCCATCACCAGTGTCTGTGCTTATGCCCAGGAAACATTTCCTGTCAACGGCCCTTTCAACAAAAACCACAACTATTATGCATTTACAAATGCAAACCTTGTGGTCGACTACCAGACAACAATAGCACACGGAACCCTGCTGATTAAAGACGGTGTGATTCTTGAAGCAGGAGCTGAAGTAAAAATCCCGAAAGGGGCTGTTGTGTGTGACCTCCAAGGCAAATCCATTTACCCCTCATTTGTTGATGCTTACACAGCATACGGCATTGCGGAACCCGAAAAAGGCAAAAGGCAGGGCTTCAGCCCTCAATATGAATCGTCCAAGAAAGGTGCTTACGACTGGAACCAGGCCATCAAACCTGAAACCGATGCCGTCAAGCTTTTTTCTTCAGATCCAAAGGCAGCCGATGAACTTCGAAAGCTGGGATTCGGTTCGGTGCTGAGTCTTCAAAAAGACGGGATTGCACGCGGATCAGCAGCCTTCGTTTTTCTGGGAGATGGCCCCGATCAGGAACAGATCATCAAAGACAAATGCGCCGCCTGCTATTCGCTCGACAAAGGAGCTTCGACACAGAACAACCCCGAATCGATGATGGGCGCCATTGCCCTGCTCCGTCAGACCTATTATGATGCGCAGTGGTATGCCGGCGTAAAAAGCAAAAGAGAGTTCAATCTCAGTCTTGAAGCCTTCAATGAATTGCAGGCTGTTCCACAGATCTTTGAATCGAACGATAAACTTACAGCCCTTCGGGCAGACAAAATTGGCAAGGAATTCAAAGTAAAATACATCATCAAGGGATCGGGCAACGAATACCAGCGCATGGATGAAATACAAGGAACGCAGGATAAATTTATCCTCCCGCTCAACTTCCCCATCCCTTTCGATGTGGAAGACCCGTATGACGCGTCTCTGGTTTCCCTTGCCGATATGAAACATTGGGAAATGGCTCCCATCAATCCCGCCTCTTTTTCAAAAAAAGGCATTCCTTTCGCCCTGACCACTTCCGATCTCAAAGACAAAAAAGATTTCTGGAAAAACCTTCGCAAATCCATAGAGTATGGTCTGGACGAAAAAAATGCGCTCAAAGCCCTAACATTCACTCCGGCCGAAATGCTGGGCCTGACAGATAAAGTAGGGGCGCTTAAAACGGGAATGGCGGCAAATTTCATTATCAGTTCCGGAAACATTTTCGATGAGAAAAATATCCTGTTCGAAAACTGGGTCAATGGCAATCCCTATACAATCACCGATATGAACCTGGCTGACCTGCGCGGCACCTTTGAAGTGAAAGCCGGCGATAAAACCTATAAACTGAAAGTCAGCGGAGAACCTGACAAACCCAAAGGCCAGCTGTTCCTGACAGACACGGCAAAAGTCAGTGCTACCCTTTCGGAAAAAGGCAACAGCATTACCATTTCATGGGAAATCAAAGGACAGGGCAGTGTTCGTCTTGGCGGAAACATTCTCAGGAATCCGCTCTCTTTTTCCGGCAAAGGTCAGCTTGTTGACGGCAGCTGGATTGACTGGTCTGCCACGCTCAAGGAAGCCTTCAAACCGGAAATCGCCAAAAAAGATTCAGTCAAGAAAACGATACCTGTCCTGGAGGATGTAATCTATCCTTTTTGCGGGTATGGCAGAAAGAAGGAAGAAAAAGCCGGTATCATCGATCAGGTGAAAGACACGTATGACCACGTCCGGTTCAAATCAGAAGATCATTACGACGGCATTCTGATCAAAAACGTAACGGTATGGACCAACGAACCGGAGGGGATACTCAAGAACAAATGTGTTTACTTATCCGAAGGAAAAATCGTCCGCATTGCCGATAACATTGATATACCCAAGCTGACTGTTGTCAAGACAATTGACGGAACAGGCAAGCACCTGAGCGCCGGCATTATCGATGAACATTCGCATATCGCTATCAGCAACGGTGTCAATGAAGGCTCGCAGGCCTCTACTGCAGAAGTGCGGATTGGAGATGTGATCAATTCGGAAGATATCAATATTTACAGGCAGCTGGCCGGGGGAGTCACCTCGGCTCAACTCCTGCACGGATCAGCCAACCCCATCGGCGGGCAATCTGCACTCATCAAATTGCGCTGGGGCAAATCTCCAGAAGAAATGAAAATAAAAGGAGCCGATGAATTCATCAAATTTGCCCTTGGAGAAAACGTGAAGCAGAGCAACTGGG
This sequence comes from Bacteroidota bacterium, assembly GCA_003151415.1. GTDB lineage: Bacteria > Bacteroidota > Bacteroidia > Palsa-965 > Palsa-965 > Palsa-965. The sequence goes on along the minus strand of PLXK01000039.1, from coordinate 15,116 downwards.
GGGATTTCAATACGATTCGCTTTCCGCAAACCAGAATGGGTGTCGAACAGGTTTATTACGATTGTTTCATCCGGGCAAAAGAATACGACGCGCGGATGAAGGCATACGGAAACCTTTCTGAAAAAGAAAAAGCGAAAGCCGGTGCCCCGCGAAGAGATCTTGAACTGGATGCGCTTGCCGAAATACTTCACAAAAAAAGATTTATCACCTGCCATTCTTATGTGCAAAGCGAAATCATGATGCTTATGCATTGCGGAGATTCGCTGGGCTTCCAGGTAAACACTTTCACCCACATTCTGGAAGGATATAAAGTGGCTGATGATATGAAAAAAAGGGGGATTGGCGCTTCCACTTTTTCCGACTGGTGGGCTTATAAAGTAGAGGTTAAGGATGCAATACCCTACAACGGAGCCCTCATGCATAACCAAGGGCTCGTCGTGGCCTACAATTCGGATGATGCTGAAATGGCCCGCCGGCTCAACCAGGAAGCGGCAAAGGCCGTAAAATACGGCAACGTGTCGGAAGAGGAAGCCCTCAAATTCGTGACCCTCAACCCGGCGAAACTGCTGCACCTGGACGACAAAACCGGAAGCATTAAAGTCGGAAAGCAGGCCGACGTGGTTCTGTGGTCGGACAACCCGCTTTCGATTTATGCCCGGGCCGAAAAAACAATCATTGACGGCATCATTTATTATGACATTGACGCGGACAAAAAAATCCGCGAAGACATTCAAAAAGAAAGGGCCCGCATCATTCAGGAAATGATTGCAGAAAAAAACGGAGGGGCGGCCACAGCAAAACCGAAACCCAAAAGATCAAGGAACCCTGGTTGTGACGACATCGAATCCGATTACATGAACGAAACCGAATGATAATTTTCAAACCAATGAAGACTTCCTATACGTCCATCTTTTTTCTACCGGTTCTGCTCTTTTCATATGCCGGAGTAAATGCACAGAACCCTTATCCGGCCCCTGCTCAGACAAAGAGCATCCTGATCATGAACGGCACGGCCCATTTGGGTAACGGCCAGCTGATCCAGAACGCGGCCATTGGAATTCGAAAGGGAAAAATCGACCTGATTGCCGATGCAACGACCATCAAACTGGCATCGGGAGCCTACGACACAATTATCAATGCCGCCGGCAAACAGGTTTATCCAGGATTTATCGCCGCCAACACATCCCTGGGTCTTGTCGAAATCGAAGCCGTTCGGGCCACCGTCGATTCGCGCGAAACGGGGACGATGAATCCCAACGTACGTGCTGCGATTTCATTCAATTCCGACTCCCGGATTCCTCCAACCGTGCGGACAAATGGCATTCTTTTGGCTCAGGTTTCCCCGCGCGGCGGATTGATCGCCGGCACATCATCGGTCATGGAACTCGACGGATGGAATTGGGAAGACATGACCTATCGTCTGGATGACGGTGTATTCATGAGCTGGCCCAAAGTCAGTACCCGAAACTGGGATGACAACGGACCCGGGCCGCTTGTGGCAAACGACAACTTCAGCAAACAACTTGGTGAGCTCCGGAAATTTTTCAGCGATGCAAAAGCCTATTGCGAAAACGACAAAGCCGAAGAAAAGAACCTCCGGTTCGAAGCCATGCGTAAACTCTTTCAGGGTAATGAAAATCTGTATATCCGGGCAGACTATGTCAAGGAAATAACGGAAGCCGTCAATTTCTCAAAATCGTTTGGCATCAAACATCTGGTATTGGTGGGCGCACGCGATTCCTGGATCGTCGCCCCGATGCTGAAAGAAAACAATGTCAGCATTATGCTCAGCCGCGTTCATAGTCTGCCCGACAAGAATGATGACGATGTTGATCTTCCGTACAAAACAGCATTTCTTCTGCATCAGGCCGGAATTAATTATTGCCTGGAGCTCGACGGGGATCAGGAATACCACCTCAACCGAAACCTTCCCTTTGCTGCTGGAACCACTGCTGCTTATGGATTAAGCAAAGAAGAAGCACTCATGTCCATCACACTCAACCCGGCCAAAATCATGGGCATTGACAAAACAGTCGGATCGCTGGAACAGGGGAAAGACGCCACCCTTTTCATTTCTACCGGAGATGCGCTGGATATGAGAACAAACAATGTGGAATTCGCTTTCATCCGTGGAAAAAAACTGGACCTCAACAACGAACAGAAGGGGCTTTACGAACGGTACAAGAAAAAATACGGGCAGAAATAATCGTTTTCTAAATGGCCGGATTTGCTTTTTTTCCGGCCACAAAATCTTTCAGATAAAAAGGCTCAAAGTAGGCGACATCTTCAAACTTTTTTTCAGACCAGGCCTTCTCCGAAAGAGGAGCCATACAGGCGGCAGAAGGAAATATTTCCGGGACAAACAAAGCATTGGAATGACTGATCACAGCCCGGCACTTATCGGCACCATCGCCAAAAAACACAAGCTTTCCTTTTTCAAGCTGTTCAAGAAAGGAATTTTCATCCACGATTTTTGCCTGAACCGGCTCCAGCTCATTTCCTGAAGCGTCAAAAACTGAGGTGTATACTTCCATTCGTCTGGCATCGAGCATGGGGCAATAAAGTGCGTCTGCAGGAAAATTCTGAGGACAGGCCCTGAACAATGCCTTCAAAGTGGCAATGGCAATGAGAGGCTTGTCTGTGGCGTAGCACAGGCCTTTTGCCGCCGACACGCCAATGCGCAGCCCGGTATATGAGCCCGGCCCTTTGCCCACGGCTACAGCATCCAAATCTTTGAAGCGGCGCCCACCCTGCTTCATGACCTCTTCGATAAAAAGAGTAAGATTTTCGGCATGCGTATATTCACCACCCAGCTCCTTCAGGCCAATGATCTTACCCGATTCTGACAATGCGACAGAACAAATCCGGGTGGATGTCTCTATATTCAGGATCAGCGGCATGGAACTTCCCGAAGGATGAATTGAGGATGCATTTATAATCCAATTTTATTTGGCGTGGACAATTAAGTCCGCCGGGAGAGCTCTTTCCGTTCGTTCAAAAAATCAATTCGCTTTTGCTTTGTTTTTGAAAAGCATATCCTTATCGACTTTTTCGACTTTGGCTCCGTCTTTGAGTAGTTTTGAAACCGCTGTATACGGGGCGGAAATAACTTCATCTCCCTCTTTCAATCCGCTCAGCACCTCGATGTAGTTATTGTCCTGAATCCCTGTTTTCACTTTCACCAGAACGGCTTTTCCTTTAACAAAAACAAAAATACATTCTTCCGGCTTAACCTCCTTGGAATTGTTTTTCCCTTCCTTGTCATTTGCATTCTTCACAACCATCTCGTCCTCATTCTTGTTTTGTTGCTTTGCAAGAGCCGCATTTTTCTTATCCGACTCTGTACTGTCGCTTCGGGTGGTTACAGATTGTATCGGAACAGCGATTGCGTTTTTCACGGATTTGGTGGCGATATCCACAGTGGCAGACATGCCGGTACGGAAAGGAGAAAGATGGCTGTTCTTTTGATCCATAAGATCCTGATAGGAAGTCGCCAGAATCCTGACTTTCACCGTGAAATTGGTCACCTGATCCGTAGACACACCGGTCGTGTTTGCCGAATTTGAAACCTCGGTAACGATTCCCTTGAATTTTCTATTGGAATAGGCATCCACCTGAATATCGGCGGTATCGGCATTGTGAATGCGGACGATATCATTTTCATTCACGTCAACATTCACTTCCATGGCGTTGAGATCGGCAATGGTCATCATTTCCGTTCCGGCAAACTGAGCCGTACCCACTACCCGCTCGCCTTTTTCCACATTCAGTTTGGTAATCGTTCCCGAAACCGGCGAATAGATGTTTGTCTTTGCCAGATTGTCGGTGGCTTCCTTCAGTGAGGCTTCACTGCTTTGAATGGTATATTCGGCAGCATGCACATTTTCTTCTGAGGCCTCCACATCGGCTTTGGCGCCATCAAACGAGGCCCTTGAGGCATCCATATCTGCCTGGGAAATGGCGCCCTGTTCAAATATTTTTTTATTGCGGTTGAACACCGACTCCATATTAATTTCGTTGGCTTTGCTTTGGGCCAGATGCGCCTTTGCATTTTCAAGATTGGCGCGTGACATGTTCAATGACGCAACCATGCGATCGACCATCGACTGATAAATAACCGGATTGATTCTGACCAGCAGGTCGCCTTTCTCCACCTTTCCACCTTCTTTGACCACCAGTTCCATGATCTCGCCTGACACATCCGAACTGATTTTGACACCCACTTCAGGCTGCACTTTCCCGTTTGCAGAAACGGTTTCGGTGATGTCCTTCTTTTTTGCCTTTTCCACAGAAATTTCAATGGCGTTTCCAGAACCGGATTTAAAAATGATCAGCAGGACAGTCATCACCACTGCAAGACAAGCAATATAAATCAATAATTTTTTGGTGTTCATACGGCAATTATAGGGTAAGGGGTTTGCCCTGGTAAAAATCCAGCACCTTTACTTTAAATATATAATCATATTTCGACTGAAGCAGATCCGACTCAGCCTTGATGAGTTTGTTTTTTGCGTCATTGTAATCGAGCGAATTCAAAAGGCCCACATTGAATTTTTGTTCGGTGTATTTGAAAGATTCCTGTGTTGCCTCTACCGTTTTTCTCGTTGCATGGAACTTGATCAGCGCGGCGTTTGCATCGGCATAAGCCTGCTGAATTGTCTTACGCAGCTGAATCTGCTGAAGCTGGAGATTCAGATTGGCATTTTGAACCGAGAGCTTGGCCCGCTCGATGTTGGCATGCGTTTGCAATCCGTTAAAAATAGGGATCGACAAGTTCAGGCCAAAGCTGGTCATAAATGTCTGGTTCATTTGTTTGGCCCAGGGCGTCAACTCCTGCGACACTCCGGTGAATACAGGCTCAAGCACAGGAAGCGGCACGCCACCTGCCGAAACAAAATAAGGAGTAGCCACATTGGTTCCCGTGTAAATCGGAGTGCCCACGGTTTGTGTATTCAATCCTGAGTAGTTCGAACCTACCGCCGCACTGAATGTCAGACGCGGATAGATTCCCCCTTTGGCAATTTTCAATTGCATGTCGTAACTCTTTAGCTTGTACTCGGCACTTTTAACAACAGGCTGCATGGTCACTGCCGTTGCAAATATTTGTGACGGAGTAAGGGTAAGCATCGATTCGTTTGGCAAACTGAGCTGGGGTCTTACAATTGTAAATGAACCGACACTGTCCAGATCCAGCAGTTGAACCAAACTGAGATAAGAAAGATCAAGCTGGTTTTGGGCTGTTGCCGAATTCAGCTCATCCATGGCCAGCTGAGCCTGCAGCTGAAGGAGATTTCCCTTCGCCAGAGCTCCGGCATCTACAAGTTTTTTCGTTCTCTCGGTTTGGATCTGAGAAATGCCTACCTGATTTTGCGCCACGGTCAGCAATTCATAATTGAAAAGAATCTGAAGATAAGCCCCTGCAATGTTCAGGGAAATATCATTTTTCATTTTATTCAGATCCTCGCGGCTCGAAAGCAAATCGTATTCGCCCTGATGGATGGTATTTAATTTCTGAAGTCCGCTGAACAAGGTCACGTTTGCGTTCAATGAAAAATTTTCAGAAGCGACCAGCTCATTTGCAAATGTACTGGTGTAATAGTCATAAATCTGTCCGTAGTTATAACTGTGCGATGCATTGGCATTGAGGGTGGGCCATAATCCGGCGCGGTATTGCTCCAGAGAAACAGCATTGGACTGTCTGGTCAGCTCCGTTTGTCTGACCTGGAGATTGTTCTTCAATGCATAATCGATACATTGCTCCAGCGACCAGGGATTGGCTTTGTTTTGCGCTTCTGAAAGCACGGGCAAAACAAACATCAAAAGAAAGACGAAGGTAAAAAGTCGGATAATACGCATGGGAGATTAGTAAAATCGGTCAAATGTAAGGATTCCTGTGAAACAGATGGCTATCCTTTACCAATGTTTCCGAATACCGGACAGACGGTTATTACCCGTTCCCGGCGGTGGCCCTTAAAAAGATTCCGGAGTCCGGATTTCGAGGAATGCAGAATTTAATACCTTTGAAATCACAAATAAATAAACTCATGAAAAACATCTTTTTTCAGTCCCTTCTCTTTCTTCTTCTGGCCGGCACAACGGCCTTTGCTCAAACAGGTGTCGTATTTGAATACAGCATCAGTTCAAGCGAAGGAGCAACGGGCGAATTCAAGGGCTATATTGCGGAAGCCGGAGTCCGCACCGAAATGACCATGCACGTGGCCCAAATGCCGGGTGGAGGATTCAGCAGAACTTCGATTATGCAAAAAGACAAACCGGGCATTGTGCTCATGCTGGATGATAAAGCAAAGACCTATTCAGAAAAAGAAGTCAAAACCAAAACCGAAGGAAATGCCGATAGCTGCACAGTGAAAATTCTTGGAAATGAAAAGATCGGCAAATACAACTGTGTTCATTCACAGGTCACCGAAAACCATAAAGTATCCGAGTTCTGGACAACCAAAGACATTCCTGACTTTGAAAAATATGCTGCCGCACACAAGGGGAGCCGATACATGGGTAAAGGAAACACGGAAGCTGCGCTTAAAAAAGCCGGAGCCGATGGCTTTCTGGTTAAAACCTTCAGCAAAGAAGGCCGTGGCGGAGAAACAAGCATGGAACTGACCAAATTCGAGAAACAGACGATTTCTGCGGATCTCTTTACTGTACCTTCGGATTATACAAAAGCAGCCCCTGCGCCGGACTACAGCAAAATGAAAGACATGAGCCCCGAAGAAAGACAAAAAATGATCGACAATCTGAAAAAACAGTACGGCGGGGGGAACTAATCATTATTATTCATCTTATCGGCAAATTACAGGCATTGGTCCATATAAATCAATAGCTTTGTGGATAAATCCCCTAAACTTAACCCCGATGAAAAAATTAGTATTTATGCTTGCCGTTGCAGTTATGTTGTTCTCAACATCCTGCGGAGGCAATAAAGCCGGCGCAGACTGCTGTCCGGAAATGACTGGCTTTATGGCCGGACTTGGATCATCTGCCAAAGTAACGGCTGCATTGAAACAGTTCGGAAAGGACAGCCTGGACACCAAAGACATGGGCATGTATGACCTGACCGACCCCAAAATCGTATCCTGCAGTAAAGCAGAGGGCAAGGAAACATGCACCTTCGAGGCTAAGGCCGGAATGACCGTCCGCACTTACACGCTGGGCTGGGACAAGGGTAAAATTGTATCTGTAGAAGACAAGGGCATGAAATAATAAATAAAGAAACAAGCTGTTTTTTAGAGGATCCTGAAACAATCAGGATCCTTTTTTTATACCCCCTTTGCCGCAAAGCGGGTTGTCTTTGGAAGATCTGCAGATGGACTGAATCTCCGATATTTTTATAATTCGAATGGTATGATCTGGGATAATTATACCTTACTTTGTTTTTGAAAAATCAGATTTCATGAATATTTTAATCATCGGTTCAGGAGGAAGGGAGCATGCGTTTGCCTGGAAACTGGTTCAAAGTCCGCGTCTGTCAAAACTATTTATTGCGCCGGGCAATGCGGGAACAGCTTCCTGCGGTACAAACGTGAATTTGTCTGTTACCGATTTCAAGGGTATTGGCGAATTTGTCCTGAAAAACGACATTCGTATGGTCGTTGTTGGTCCGGAAGACCCACTGGTTAAAGGCATCCATGATTATTTCCTGGCTGATGCGAAACTAAAGGACGTTCCGGTAATCGGGCCTCAAAAAGAAGGCGCTCAGCTGGAGGGCAGCAAAGATTTCTCCAAACGTTTCATGTTGCGCCACCACATTCCAACGGCGGCATATGAGACTTTCAGCAGGGAGACCCTGGATAAAGGCCTGGATTTTCTGGGCACCCTCAAACCTCCTTATGTTCTGAAAGCCGATGGTCTTGCCGCAGGCAAAGGCGTTGTCATCCCTCACACTCTTGAAGAGGCAAAAACAGAACTCAGGGCCATGCTTTCGGATGCCAAATTTGGGGATGCAAGCAGCAAAGTGGTCATTGAAGAATTTCTGCATGGCATCGAACTCTCTGTTTTTGTATTAACCGATGGCATTTCTTACAAGCTGCTTCCGTCGGCAAAGGATTACAAACGCATTGGCAATGGCGATACAGGTCCAAATACGGGAGGAATGGGGGCTGTTTCACCGGTTTCATTTGCTGATGCTGCTTTTCTGAAAAAAGTGGAAGACCGTATAGTGAAACCAACCGTGGAAGGGCTCAAGAAAGACAAGATCAACTACAAAGGATTTATTTTTATCGGATTGATGAATTGCGCCGGCGAACCATTTGTTATCGAATACAATTGCCGGATGGGCGATCCTGAGACAGAAGCCGTGCTTCCCCGCATTGAGTCCGATCTTCTGGATCTGTTCGAAGGGGTGGCCACCGAAACGCTTGCCTCACGCAGCTACAAAACAGACCCCCGAACGGCGACGGCAATTATGCTTGTGGCCGGAGGTTACCCGGGAACTTATGAAAATGGCAAGTCCATTGAGGGCCTTGAAAACTTGAAAGGCAGTTTGATTTTTCATGCCGGGACGGAGTCTAAAAACGGGAAAGTGTTGTCGAAAGGGGGACGTGTCATTGCGGTCACTTCCCTGGCGCAAACCATGCGCGCAAGCCTTGATCTATCTTATGAGAATGCGGAAAAGATAAAATACGAAGGGAAATATTTCAGAACCGATATTGGAAAAGATCTTGAAGCCAATTAAGAAAAAGGATTCAGAAAAGACTATTTGTAAGTGCCGTTCTTCTCTGCGTCCTTGTTGTATTTGCCCTGAACATAAATCCAGGTAGCAACGCCGGCAAAAAGACAGGCAATAAAAATCTTGTTCGGACCAATGTGTGCATAGATCCATCTCCAGAGATCAAACATTTTTTCGAATAAACGACCGAGGAAGTACATGGCTTTGGTGAACATAGGATCTGGTTTTAAGAAGAACAAAAGTAGAAATATTTTTACAATACAGAAATGATTGCTAATTATTTACCTTTATGCTGATTGGTAGCTTTAAGGCCTATACGCCGGCCGCTCTTATCAAGGTCCCCCTTTTTGCCATTTTTCTCTGGGCTTTCAGTCCGCTATACAGTCACCTGGCACTTCCTTCAGAGTCGCCAACAGGCATGCCATTTTATCTTTCCATAGCCGGTTTTCCCTTCCGGCATTATTACGCTTCCGTTTTTATCTCACTGTTAATCAATCTATTATCCGCATTTCTACTCAATTACATCGTCAACCATCACAATCTTCTTTCAAAGAAAACCTATCTGCCGGCCCTGTTCTTTCTATGTTACAGTGCTTGCTGCGGCGAACTGTTGACCCTCAGTGCGGCATCTTTTGCCAATCTTCTTCTCATTGCAGCCTGTCATGAGCTTTTCAACACCTACCGCAAGGATTCGGCATTGAAAGAAATTTTCAATTCGGGTATGCTCATTGGCTTATCCACGCTGCTCTATTTCCCCTCACTGCTTCTGTTCATTTTTGTCTGGATAACACTCATCATTAACCGCCCCTTTATCTGGCAGGAATACATTGTTTCCCTGCTTGGCCTGCTTTTACCACTGACTTATTTCGTGGTTTATTATTTCTGGATAAATCAATTGGGAACCATCTGGCACGGAACATTGCACAACCACATGGCATTCAAACACGACTTGTTCCGCACAACGAAACCCTATCTGCTTTTGTATATTGTTTTCGGGATCATCATTCTGATGACCCTGTTGCGGTTGGCAAACAGCACCATCGTTTTCCCGCTAAAATCAAAAAAAGGTCTTTCGCTCCTGTTCTGGTGTTTTGTACTTGCATTGCTTTCCTTATTCTTCAGCCCGGATCTTGGTTTTCCGGCCTTAAAAATGACAGCCCTCCCACTTGCTGTTTTCACCGCCAACCTGTTTATCCAGATGAAAAAAGACTGGATCGCAGAAATGCTTTTTACCTGCATGCTGCTGACCATTCTTTTTGTTCACTTATCTGCTTATCTGGGGAAGTAAACATATCTACTTTAAGCAGCATCTCACGCCCAAACATCCGAGATAAAATACAAGACAGGTGTCTCCACAGTCTGTTTGAATTTCCGGCAGGACCGGATGAGGCCGTATTTTAAAATTGAACTAAAATTGGAATTTTCCTTACCTTTGGTCTCCACAAAAATCCTCAAAAATGAAATTCGGTGTTGTAGTATTTCCGGGATCAAATTGCGACCAGGACATGGTTTACGTGCTGCGTGATTTGCTCAAGCAAGAAGTTGTTGAACTCTGGCACAAGGAACACAGTCTTCAAAATGCTGATTTTGTCATTCTTCCTGGCGGATTTTCCTACGGCGATTATCTTCGCTCCGGAGCCATCGCCCGTTTTTCACCGATCATGAACGAAGTGATGGAACATGCAGACAAAGGCGGAAATGTTTTCGGTGTCTGCAACGGCTTCCAGATACTTTGCGAAGCCGGACTCCTGCCCGGAGCCCTTCTTGCGAATCAGGAGCTGAAGTTCTCGTGTAAAAATGTGTATGTCAAAGCCGAAAATACACATACCCTCATTACATCGGCCATACCGAAAAACAAGGCGCTCAAGATTCCCATTGCTCATGGCGAAGGAAATTACTACACAGATCCGGCTTCATTAAAAAAAATGAAATCCAACGATCAGATTCTTTTCCATTATTGTGATGAGACAGGAAACGTAAGTCCTGAATCGAATCCGAACGGTTCGCTTGAAAACATTGCGGGAATCTGTAACGCCACAAAAAACGTGTTCGGCATGATGCCTCATCCGGAACGGGCTGCAGACAATGAGCTCTCCAATACCGACGGGCTGTTTCTTTTCAAATCTTTACTGACCCTGGTAACCAGCTGAATTCACAGATCTGTAAAACATAAAAAAAAGCGTCCGGGTTTATGCCCGGACGCTTTTTTATGTTCACGCAAACCTTAGTCCGTCACAATTATTTTTTCGTGGAAAGTCAGATTCTCATTGGACCGGAGAACCAAAAGATAGGTGCCTCTGCTGAGATTTGACTTGTTGAAAGTAAATTCATTCTCTCCTTCATGGCAAAACCCGTTGAATAAGGCCTTGACCATGCGTCCCTGCATATCGTACACGGCAATATCCATTTTTGCATCTTTATCGGTATTGAATTCAACCGTAAACAGATTCTCTACCGGATTGGGGAAGGTCTTCAGGTTACGGATGGGGTTATTCTCGGGCACGGCCGTTGCAAAGCCGGCATCATATATCTGGGCCACATAAGCATCCCATCTGTTTGATGTATTGCCGTAAGAACCGTTCATCCATACGCAGGCCTGCGGACTGTTGTGCTTGCGGCACATGCCACTGTAATCTCCCCAGCGCTGCGAGCCAGAACTACCCACATATCCATCGCTGGCCTTAACCACTACGGGAGTTCCAAAAGTCATTGTGTTGTCGCAACTGATTACGTTCATGGCCGGATACATGGTTGAATTGCTGGTGGCATAACCGATCATAACCGAATTGTCATTGGTTACACCCAGGGCCGTGTAAGAAGCAACTGCCGGATAGCCGCAATCCATACCCGACACCGAATACAGCTTGGATGTATTGGTCTTGGAAGACACATTCAGACGGTTGTAGTTGATCGCTGTATTTCCGCTTGCATCATTGCTGTTGAAAACGAAATGAATGATTCCATTCAGCAAAAATCCGCTCAGGGCTCTGCAATCTGTTATCTTGAGCGTTGCTGAAGTTCCTTTTTGAGGAGAATCTCCTGCAGCAGAATAAGCTGTCGTGCTGACACTGGCCTGAACCATTGTCGGGCTGCCTGTAATGTCATCGGTGATGTGGTACAACCCAATATTGGAAGAACCGGAAGAACTTGTGGCAACCATCCAAACGCCCGGACCATTGCTGTTTCCCTGTCCTTCGGATACGGGAAGAAGTGTAAACGGGTTACCGGCAATGCCCGTCCATACCCTCGAATTCAGGGTGCCACCCGAATATCCTGTACTTTTTTGGATTTGCCAGACAAGGGCTCCGTGTGAACTTCCACTGACAAACGTGTTGCTGCTTACAAAAACATCGTTGTCTGAAATTCCGAGCTTTGGGTAATCTGCCAGACTTCCGTTGTTGAGGGGATCACCTGAAAGTTTGTAATAGTTCCAGCCGCCGGTAACGGGATTGTTGGTTTTTGAAAAAAAGAAAAGCATATGGTTCGGGCCATTGCCTGAACTGGTGACTTCCTGACAATAAAAAATAAACCGGTCCGCCAGATGATCATAGAAAATAACAGGATCGCAGGCGTTCGGTATTGCCGGATCATTTATCAGCGTATTCAGTGTATTGTAATAAAGACGTGTACCCGTGCTGTCGTCGATCTCAAATGTATCGTTGGCAACACTGATGATCAGTCCGGCATCGGAAATGGCAACATTGTTATCCAGCGGAGACCATCCGTTGTTTTTATTGGCTACATACTGAATACCCACAACCGGAGTGACAGCCAGTGTAACGGGGTTTTGGATCCGGTCTACGGAAGCCTTACGTTCCAGTTTTTTTCTAAAGATCTCCTCCCTGATTTTTTCCAGCTTCTCATGATCGGGTTCCATGGGCTCGGATTCCATGACCTTATGGGTCAGGCCTGGTATCCAGATCAGGTCTGCGGAAGCTGTATTGACTTCTCCGCTACGCGGTATCTGGATTATTCCCGAACGGGTGGCATCACCGGCAATTTCATTCCGGAGGTCGTATGTCAAGTGCATTTTCGAGTCCTGTGCAAATGAACTCATCCATGCAGAAGAAAAGACAAGAAGAATTTGTAGTTTGATTTTCATGGCGTGTGTGTGTGTAATTAGGAGTTAATTGTGTGTGTGTGTGTGTGTGTTTATTGCAATTCAAATTGTGTGATTTGAATTCATTCCGATGAATAGGGCCGGCAAAACAGAAAATCCACATCAAAGCGGCGGATTTTTTTCAATAAAGCAAAAGGGGAAAACCAATTGAATACACCGTATAGGCGCATGTCAGATGCACCTGAAAATTTCCAACGCAGCACTGAAAAACCAGCCTGTATACGGACAGAATTATAATTTGCAGAACAAGTGTACTGAATAAACCAATTTCAATCAAGTATTGGAAGGCAATAATGCATCCGCATCGATATTCACAAATCAGATACCGTCCTCCGGTTATCTTCCTGCAAAAGGGATTTTATGCTAAGTAAATATTTTATTTACTATTAATAAATATTTTCATTATATTGGTCAAGTATTTACATATAAATGTCCCTTTTAATTGACTATGTGGCTACGAAATTTGTTTTATGCATATCCACATAGGAGAGAAAATCAAAACAAGAGCAAAAGAACTGAGGATCGGCCCTACCGAGCTCGCCGGAATGATCAACACTTCCAAACAAAACGTTTACGGAATTTTCAAGAGAGAATCCATTGATACGGAGTTGCTTCAAAAGATTTCGAGAGCGCTGAAACTGGATTTTTTCTGTTATTATTTTGACCCCAAACTGCCCATAGCCGAGGAAGATCTTCCCAAATATTACCCCAGAAACAAGAACCGTCCCGATCCTTCGGCAGAAGAAGTTGTTCTTCTGCGAAAGGAACTTACTGAACTCCGCGAGAAGTTTGAGTACCTGAAGAAGCTCTATGAGCTTTTGGGAAAAGGAGCGGAAACACCCTCCTCATCTGTTCTTTCAAAAACAAAAGCAGTTGCGAAGGCCCGTCAGGTCAAGAAAAAGAAGGGCAGGATTTAAATCGGTTTCAGCCGGGAACCGCGTCGGTATTTTAAGGCAAAGGGCGAGGCGGAGATCTTAAACTAGTGGCGTTTGAGCAAGGGATGGTTTCTCCCGTTTACCAGGTTATCGACAAGCACAAAACCTTTCAGGTTTTTAAACAACTGGGTAAGGGTGTTGTATCCAAATGTCCGGCAATCAAAACTGGGGTCCAGTTTTCTCAGGTTCAATCCCATGGTGGAAACATACACTTCCTCGCCTTCGTTTGCCGACATGTCAAAGGCCTTGTTGATCAGGATCTGATTGACAACTGCTTTATGTTCTTTGGGCAGGTGCTTCTTTTCAGGAGTATCCGTTTTCAGTTCGAAATTTTCACAATAGGTAAATATTTCACAGGATTTCACAAAAGCGCTAGGCGTTTTCTTTTCGCCTATGCCCATAACAAAAATACCTTCCTCCCGAATTCGTTTTGCCAGGCCGGTGTAATCGCTGTCGCTCGATACAATACAAAACCCGTCGACCAGTTCGTCGTGCAGAATATCCATCGCATCGATAATCAAAGCGCTGTCAGTTGAGTTTTTTCCACTGGTGTACGAAAATTTCTGGATTGGAGTAAAAGCCATATCATTGAGGATATGTTTCCAGGAATTCATCTGAGGCGTTGTCCAGTCGCCATAAATCCTGCGAATGGTCACCTTTCCGTATTTGGCAGCTTCCTCAAGGATCAGGCTGAGCAATTTTGGCTGGGCATTGTCTCCGTCAATAAGCAATGCTATTTTATTCGTTCCTGGTTCCATGTATGCAAATCTATGAATTTGGAAACACTCTGAACGAATCTTTGCTTCACCGGATATTCGTTCTTAAGAGAACACTATTTTTTTCTGAACCACCGTGTTCGGCACGGGGGATATGACATCAATCTGGTTGTAGGGATTTGCGCTGCTGTAAATATAATGTTCGGGCTGAAAAACCAATCCATTTACGACTGGTCTTTGATGGAGAAAATCAATTTTTCTGGCCATGTGCTCTTTATCCTTTAATTCTATATACTGATGGTCGTTTTGCCAAAACTGGAAATTTCTGTTTTCCTTGCAGTATTTTCCGAAATAGCTCAACATATGCATCAGCCAGTCGGTTCTGTTCTCGTTTTCATTTCTGCCGATCAGGCCGGTAATTTGTTTTGCACTGTATAATTTAAAATCCTGAAGAAAATCGTCCAATTCTTCTTCGCGGCTGTCAATAATCAAATACACCCGGTTACTCATGATTACATATGCGTAAAGATTGAGTTCCTTTTTTCGCTGCCAGTATTTCAGGGTATTCATGAAGGCATAGGCGTACTCTTTGCGGGTGAAAACATCTATCCACCCAACTACGGACAAGGTGATGTATATAATGGTATAGAGAATCAAGA
>PLXK01000043.1 GCA_003151415.1 Bacteroidota bacterium | reverse complement strand
AACTTCAAAAGATTTACTCAGAACTTCGAAAGATTGTCGCAGAACTTCAAAAGATTTACTCAGAGCTTCGAAAGATTGTCGCAAAACTTGAAAAGATTTACTCAGAACTTCGAAAGATTGTGGCAGAACTTGAAAAGATTTACTCAGAGCTTCGAAAGATTGTCGCAAAACTTGAAAAGATTTACTCAGAGCTTTGAAAGAATCACCCAGAACTACGAAAAGCCGTTGCAGAACTTAGACAAAACACAATAGATACCTGATTGTGATCAAGTTACAAAAGACTTATTTCCTAATGCGTTCGATTTCAACCTGCATGCTGCGCAACATTTTCATGACGCTTTCCATATTGACCTCTTCTTCTTTTTTATCGGATAGCTGCAGACAGCACACAAATTCCCACACCTCGAGTATATCTTCAGCCTGAACTTTATAGGGCTGGTAGTCTTTATTATCGGAATGCAATTCCAGCTCGTTTCCTTTTTTAAATATGCGTTTATAAACGATGCCTTCATCTTTGGTCAGGATGACATATGTGCTTCCTCCCCGCATATCGCTCACTCCTTCTATATACTTGCCGATTACATAACTGCCCGGTTTGACAGGCAGCATCGAATCGCCTTTGATAGGGAAAGCCCGGTGTTTGCCGGTAACCTGGAAAGGCAATTTCATCAGGGGCATTTTTTCCATATAGTCCGGATCGCCATAGCCGGTTAAATAGCCTGCCGAAGCTTTCACGGTAACGACCTCAATCTGTTCGTTGTTGTCTTTATCGACCATCACCGGAAACAACAAGCGGTTCTTTCCTATTTTCATCAATGCATTCGGATTTGTTTTTCGCAAATCGCCCTTTACGAGCGCATCTATGGCAATGTGAAAATAATCGGAAATGCGGATCAGCATTTCGATCGGAGGCTCGCTTCTTGCTTCCTCATAGGCGCCCAGGCGCGAGCGGTTAATCTCCAGAGCGGAAGACAATTCATCCTGCGTGAGTTTTTTAAGGCTCCTCAAATGCCTGATATTCGTGGCTATTTTCGACATACTACATAATTTAGCACTAAGATACCATTTATTATAGTAATTTCAAGTCATTGATAAGATCTTTATTTACTGGTTTTCATATCCTGCTAAATGCATACAGAATATAAGCAAGAATTTTTTTGCGTGAGGGATTGAGGCANNTTGTCTGAGCTCCTTTGCAGCTTGTTAGCCTATAAGAATGGAATGTTTTATGTTGAACGAATTTTGGGATTATATACACTGCAAAGAGCGAGTGCCGAAAGCCCGCCCCTGAAGTAAAGCGGAGCGCTTACTTCAGGGGCACGCCCAAATCTGAAAAGCCAAACTGCGGAGATTCGTTGAAGAAACATTGATTTTTCAAAAAGCGGCATACGAAAAGAACTAAAAACAAAAACAGATGAACCGCTCCATCATGCATATCGATCTGGACTCCTTTTTTGTCTCAGTAGAGCGTTTGACAAACCCGAAGCTCATTGGGAAACCTGTATTGGTGGGCGGTACGAGCGACAGGGGTGTTGTGGCCTCCTGCAGCTATGAGGCCCGTGAGTTTGGCATACATTCGGCCATGCCCATGCGGATGGCTCGGCAGTTATGTCCCGATGCCATCGTGATCAGGGGAGATACCGAACAGTACAGCTATTACTCCAACATGGTGACAGACATCGTTCAAAGCGAAGTGCCCCTGTATGAAAAAACATCCATTGACGAGTTTTATATCGACCTCACGGGAATGGACCGCTTTTTTGGCTGTTACAAACTGGCCGGGGAAATCAGGCAGAAAATCATGAAAGAAACCCATCTGCCCATTTCTTTTGCCCTGTCCACAAATAAAACCGTGGCCAAAGTAGGCACCGGCGAAGCCAAACCCAACGGACAAAAAGAGATCCCCATCGGCACCGAGAAAATTTTTCTGGCCCCTTTGTCCATAAAAAAGATTCCCATGGTGGGAGATAAAACCTATCAGACGCTACGCGACATGGGTGTGGTATGGATACGCACCCTGCAGGAAATGCCGGCAGAGCTCATGGAACAGGTATTGGGACAAAACGGAAGAGTGATCTGGAAAAAAGCCAATGGCATCGACAACTCGCCTGTGGAACCCTATTCCGAACGCAAATCCATTTCCACAGAACGCACCTTCGACAAAGACTCCATCGATGTAAGCGCCCTGAAGCTTTTGCTGATCAGCATGACCGAAAAACTGGCTTTCCAGCTGCGCAGCGAAGAGAAACTCACGGCCTGCGTCACCATAAAAATCCGCTATTCCGATTTCAACACGTTTACCATGCAAGCCCGCCTGCCTTATACATCGCTCGATCATGTGCTCATGGAAAAAGCAAAAGAACTCTTCGACAAGCTCTATCAGAAACGAATGCTCATCCGCATGATTGGCGTGAAGTTCAGTCACCTGGTCCAGGGCAGTTACCAGTATAACCTCTTTGAGGATTCGGTTACGCAGATTCAACTCTACCAGGCCATGGACAAAATGCGTCTGCGCTATGGAAAAGATGCAGTCGGCATAGCAGCCGGACTGGGTGTCAAACACAATGATTTCAATCCGTTTAATGGATTGCGGAGTTAGTCAATTACCCGGTGAAACAACAACAACTTTACCACGGAGGCATGGAAGCCATGGAGGGCCATGGAGAAAAAGGGAATACTTTCTGTCACAGCTCAACTCACCCCTCGGTCCCCTCTCTATGAAGGATAGAGAGGGGAAGCGTTTGGAGAGAGACCGGACTCAATTATCATCCGCATTATTCACCCTCTCTGTTTTTCATAGAGGGGGGTTAGGGGCTGAGTTGACTGGAGAGACAATACAAACGAACCCATGCTACTCAACTGCCACACATACTACAGTTTCTGCTACGGCACTTTTTCCACCGAAGAACTCCTCAATGAAGTGAAACGAAAAGGTTATACTTCTTTTGTACTGAGCGACATCAACAATACCTCTGCCTGTCTGGACACGGTCCGGCTGGCGGAAGAAAAAGGCCTGAAACCCATACTGGGAATCGATTTCAGAAACGGCACCCAGCAGCAGTATGTCGGCATTGCCAGGAACAACGAAGGCTTCCGCGAGCTCAACGAACACCTTTCAAAACATTTGCACCAGGCAGAAGATTTTGATGCCATGGCTCCGCCCTTTCTTCATGCCTATGTTATTTATCCAATAGATGCTTATAAAAATTGGCCACTGAGGGAAAATGAATTTATAGGAGTGTCCGTTAAAAACAGTTTGTCATACTCCTTCTCTTCGGTCAAACACCAATCCGGCAAACTTGTGGCACTGCAAGCCGTCAGCTTTCCGGACAAAAGCCGTTACAATGCTCACCGGCTTCTCAGAGCCATTGACAAAAACACCTTGCTGAGTAAATTGTCCAAAAGCGAGCAGGGTACTCTCGATGAAGTCATGCTGCCGCGCAACGAATTGTATGCAGCATACGCCAGACATCCTGGGATTATCAGCACGACCGAACACCTTCTGAGCAATTGCTGCATACAATTCACCTACGGGAAATTCGCCAATAAAAATCTTACGCATTACACCGGCAGCGGCACCGGCGACATTGCCTGGCTGCGCCGCGAATGCGAAACCGGTTTAAAGTACAGGTACCCGGCGGGGCCCTCCGCTGTTGTTCTGGAGCGTGTGGAAAAGGAATTCCGCATCATCGAACAGATGAATTTTGCATCTTATTTTCTCATCAACTGGGACATCGTACGCTATGCCCAGCACAAAAACTATTATTACGTAGGCCGTGGCAGCGGGGCAAACAGCATGCTGGCCTACCTGCTTCGCATCACCGATGTAGACCCCATTGAACTTGACCTTTACTTTGAGCGTTTTATCAACCCTTCGCGAAGCAACCCGCCCGACTTCGATATCGACTTCTCCTGGACAGACAGAGAAGACATGACCCGTTATATCTTCGACACCTTCGGACGCGACCGTACCGCCCTTGTGGGCGCCTACAGCACGTTTCAGAAAGATGCAGTCGTTCGCGAACTGGGCAAAGTATTCGGCCTGCCTCCCGGGGAAATAGACAAACTTCAAAACACGTCCAATCATCAGGCAGCAGATGATCTGGGCAAACTGGTTTTGCAATACAGCAAACTCATTCAGGGCTTTCCAAGCCACCTCAGCGTGCACTCCAGCGGCATACTCATTTCCCAGGAACCCATCAGTTGTTACTCGGCCACAAACATGCCTCCCAAAGGCTATCCAACCACACAATTCAGTATGCTCGAAGCCGAAGACATCGGTCTCTACAAATTCGACATCCTCAGTCAGCGGGGACTGGGCAAGATAAAAGACTCCCTGCAGCTGATCAAAGACAACAAACAGGTGGACATCGACATACACGACATTGCCCGTTTTAAAGAAGATGAAAAAATCAAAGAGCTGCTGCGCGTAGGGAAAACCATCGGCTGTTTTTATGTAGAATCGCCGGCTATGCGGATGCTGCTTGCCAAACTGCATGCCGACGATTACCTGCGTCTTGTCGCTGCCAGTTCCATCATTCGTCCCGGCGTGGCCAAAAGCGGAATGATGCGCGAATACATCCTGCGTTTCCGCGATACAAACAGACGCAAGGCGGCCCGGGAACAATTGCCCGAACTGTATGACCTGCTGCAGGAAACTTACGGCGTGATGGTGTATCAGGAAGATGTCATCAAAGTGGCGCATCTCTTTGCCGGTCTGTCCTTAACCGAAGCCGATTATCTGAGGCGCGGCATGTCCTGGAAATTCAAGAAACGAAATGAGTTCGCTCTTGTTCAGCAGAAGTTTTTTGACAACTGCCGCCAAAAGAATCACAACGAAAAGGTCATCCTCGATATCTGGACACAAATCGAGAGTTTCGCCAATTTTGCTTTTTCCAAAGGGCACTCGGCCAGCTATGCTGTGGAAAGCTACCAGGCCATGTTTCTGAAAGCACATTTTCCGCTGGAATACATGGTGGCCACATTAAACAACGGAGGAGGCTTTTACCGGAAAGACCTCTACATTCATGAAGCCCGTTTGCACGGAGCCCGCATCGAAGCCCCTTGCGTAAACAACAGCAGTGTCTTGTGCAGCATCCGGGGAAATACCATTTATCTCGGGCTGGGAATGATCGGCGAACTGGAAGAACAAAATGTGCAACAGATGGCCGGCGAACGTTTGCGCAACGGCCCTTTTAAAAACATGTCCGACTTTTTCAAACGAGTGCCTCTTTCTGTCGATCAGGCACGTTTGCTTGTTCGCATTGGCGCCCTCCGTTTTTGCAATCCGAATAAAAAAGAACTGATGTGGGAACTCCATTCGCTGATTAACCCTTTGGTAAAAAAAGTGCAAACCCGAGAGCTTTTTGATATACAGACAAAAACCTGGGTTCTGCCGCCGCTGACCAACAACCGCCTCGACAATGCGTTTGACGAACTGCAATTGCTGGGCTTTTCGCTTTGCTCTCCATTCGATCTGCTTAAAGACAAACTTCCTCAGACAATAACCTCAAAAGACTTGCCCGGACACATTGGCAAAACAATCACCATTGTGGGCTACCTTATCACCGTAAAATACACCCGAACCAGCAAAGGCGAACAAATGTATTTTGGCACCTTTACAGATACCCAGGGCCAGTGGATAGATACCGTTCATTTCCCCAATTCTGCCCGGCAATATCCCTTCACCGGACCGGGCTGCTATCTGATTACCGGAAAAGTAACCGAAGAATACGACTTTACAACGCTGGAAGTAAACGTCCTGAAACGTCTGGCGGTGGTGGACAGGGAACATGTTACAGAAGAGCTGATTGATCCCGCAACAAGACCCTAAAGCAAAGCAGATTTTATACCGATACAGGATACCGCAATTTGCATGACCAAAGTCATTTCAGATTCCGTTATTCATTGGGAAATTAGCAATGCGGATTTCAATCAACGAACTCCCAATTGTTTTTAAATCAATATCCTCATGAGAACCATAAATACAATCCCCGACTGTTCACAATGCAAAAATGTCAAGAACGGCGAGAGCATTTTCAGTGATTGTCCACTGGATGAACTGGAGAACAGTTTTCCGGAAAAAAAATTCATCTCCTTTAAAAAAGGAGAATATCTGCACAAAGCAGATGATCTGTTCACAGGTCTGTATTGCATTTACGAAGGCAAGGTCAGAACATACAAAACAGACAAAAACAATCAGGAAGAAACCCTGTATTCTCTGGGTCCAGGAGATCTTGTGGCTCCGTCTCCCGAACACGCACACCTGAAACACAGCACGTCAACCGTTGCCGAAGAAGATACGCTTGTTTGTTTCATCCCGCATTCCGACCTTGATGAGGCCAAAATGAAAATGGAAATGTTTTAGGGTAAATATTGAAAACAACAAATTTACCGCGGAGGCATGGAGGGCCACGAAAAAAAAATTAATTTCTCTCCGCGTTCTCCCTGTCTCCGTTGTAAAATGAAATGTTTTATTATTTCCTGCCATCACAAAACCCAGTCTTAATTGTTATTTATCTTCTTTCACAGGCTGTTGTATTTCGCTAAACATATGCCTGTTTGATTTCATACGCACAGCAAAGGCACCACTCCCTCCTTTTACTACATTTACAGCTTAAAACGTCCAGGGTTCAATAAGCACAAAAAGACATGCTTCTCATGGCATACCCTGTGACCATTAAAAACAGATTCCAGCATGAAATCCATCACTGTTTCCCTGATTTTGTTTTTGTTTGCATCCTGCAATTATTCACAAAACACAAAACCTCACTTCGAGAAGCGGCAGTATCCTGCCAGTCTGAGCGCCCCCCTGGAACAATTGCAGCATTACCCTTTGCCGCGCTATCTGCCGGGAAATAAACTGGCCCGCAATTTCAACTGGATGGATCCTGCTTACATGGGAGGACAGGGACAACCCGGAGTCACGGCGAAAACCATCACGAACAATTCCGTATCCATTCAGCAGGAACTTGCAGCAAACTGGAACTATGGAATTGTCATTTCAAATGTGAAATATGCATTTAACGGTCAATCGGATACCGTCATCACGCCAACAATCCAACTGGCCAATGAAAACCCATCNNGCTGGCCTGCGAACCGAAAGTGCTTGGCAATCCTTCGCCCTCGTCGATGATTTACAACAAAAATCTGAATCCTTCCTGGTATATCGACTTTGATTTTTACGGGCATCCCTCCAGAGAGATCAAATTCAATTTCCCGGACTCCCTCTGCAAAATAGACGGCACTGTTGAGAAATACTATCTGGCCCGTGTTCTGAAATTCCTGAAGCGGCCCATCAACCTCATCAACGAGAATGGCGAAGAACCTCCGGGGGCTTATCTGCTGGATGCTGTCCAAAAAGACAAAGACATGATCCGAATGAAGGACTCCATGAAGATTGATTCCTGGGAAGATTTCATGGCCATCCGCAAACTAAGCCTGAGGGTGGCTTATGCTTCGGCCTTTATGAATGGCTTGCCCGAACTCAAGGATGCCAGGTTCAGTTTTTATACTGTCGAAGGCGGCCCCATCGATCGTTTCAAGTGGTCGATAATGAAAAAGTGCATGAGTCCGAGAAACGGCATATACTATTCCACACCCGATTTCTACCCCCAATGGCCAAAGAACTGGAAACTCTGGCAAGGTCCCTGGCATGGCTGGAGCTGGATCGAAACCGGCAGGAAAGTAGAAATCAAGGATGGCGATTATTTGTTCAGCCCTTTTATCGCCGCAGGATGGTCAAAAAAGCCTTCGGAAGACATTCGCCCCGGACAATGGCTCGGTTTGCTGAAGTGCCTGGGAACTGTCGGCGCGGAATTTTATTACACCGGTTATTTCAGTCTTTCCTTCCCCTTCATTAACCCTTCAGAATGGACCTGGCAGGCTGCAATGCCTTCGTATGCACAGGCAGTGACAAGTCGTTATGAAGATGTGCTGCGCGACGGGAATGTTCTTTTTGATGCGGATGGCCAACCCATTATCTCTTATCCGGTGGCCGACCCGCATGTACTCATTACCGCACGCAAACACAACAAAAAAGAGAAATACGTAATCTGCGGCACTTTTCAGCCCTTCTCAAATGATTCCGGAGAAATCCTGGAAAAGCGAATCGTCACCGTAAAAATCGACAAACAAATGCTCAGTTTCGAGGTGAGACGTCAGGGCAGCGTCTATATCTACGAAAAATTTGCAGATGGAAAAACCGTGTTCTACCAGGTGGACCGCTGGCATGAAAATGCCCACCCTGATTATTGGTCACATGACTTTTCTTTTGAAGCGGAAACAAGCGATTCGCCTGTGGATGCAGAGAACTTGTTTACAGATTCAAAAGCAGGTACGGGCGACTACTCTGATTTCACTACCTCTGTCCGTTTGTCTGACAACAAAACCTATGCATACGGTTTCTGCCGTCGCGACAGCAGTGCTCATCCATCGTATATCTGGTTGCGCTATAAAGGCAAAGGGAATATAAAACTTGCGTTCAAGTATAAGGGAAAGACAGGCTGGGATGTAAAAACAAAATTAAAGCCATCAGCGAGCTGGACCTGGTACAAAATCCCGCTCCCATTGAAATGTGCCGGAACGGGAGAAAAAGAATTGCAAATCAGCTCCGCCGATGGAACCGTCTTTCTTGACAAATTGGTGGTGTCAGAAAAAGAGTCTTCCAAAGACCTGCAAGACTGACCTGGATTAGAAATTCATTAGCTTTTGTCTGAAAAAGGTTATTATTCGGTTAATTTATCCTGATTTAACACAAATCCTTCAGTATTCAGCCCTTTTTAGTGCTTTCCGACGACGGGAATTTCATTAAATGTTATAGCTTTGCCCCTTATTAACAAGAAATAAAACATAACTTATTTAAACACAATGAAAAAATTTATACTCTTTTCACTCTGCCTGACAGGATTGTTTTCAATGAATCTTTCTGCTCAGGTTCTGTTTCAAAGCGATTTTGAAACATGGACAGGCATCCAGGCTGCAACCGGATGGAATGGATCAAAATCGAATATCGTTGCCACTGTTGACAGTGCGAAAAAGGACAGTGTCCTTCCATACCATGGATCTTACTGCGTAAAGCTTGTTAACTTAACCACTACCGCTAAACGTTATTCCACACAGCCTCTTGCAGTCACTGCAGGAACCGTATACAATGTGCGTTTTTGGGCGAAAGGTGCCGGAAGTGTCCGCACAGGTCTTGCCGGTGTTAAACAATCCACCGGATTTGGGTATGTCTATGGCGCTTATATCGCCGTAGCTTCTCCTACCTGGGCGGTGTTTAACCAACAGTTGCTGGCTGACTCCACAAACTCTGCAGCTCAGTTCCTTTTCTCGGTGAAAAGCACACTTGCCGCAAGCGGGAACCTGGCCATCGACAGTGTTACTATTTCCGGAGTCGGAAGCGCACATGTTGCATCCTTATACAACATTCAATTTACTGCAGCTACTCCTGCCAACTCACCATTCATGAATGAATATGTAACTACAGGCGGAATTGTTACTGCCGTTTATAACGGAAGCACAGGCACTCAGTCGGGTTATTATGTACAGACCACCGGTGCCAAGGCATGGGCTGCAGCAAATATTTATGACTACTCCCACATTGTATCCATGGGCGACAGTATCACTTTTTCCGGCCTGGTACAGGAGTACTACAACGAAACGGAAATCGCCAATATCGGCAACTTCACAAAAGTATCTTCGGGCAACCCTATTCCTGCCGCAACACTGGTAGGCCTTAACACAATTCAGAATGAACAATACGAAGGCATGCTGATCAAGGTAAAAGACGTGAATGACGTAAGATACAATGCTGCTCAAGCCTGGTATGTATTTGCCGACTCCACCGGCGGAATCGATACCGTAGACAACGTCATATTCACATACAACTACACTCAGGGTAAAAAATACAACATCACCGGTGTTGTGCATTTTGAATACGCCAACTGGATAGAACCCCGCAACATCGGAGACATCGACTCTATCAACGTAACCGCTGCCGGAATCAAAGAATATCAGAATGATTTTGCCAATATGAACATCTACCCGAATCCAAACAACGGTATGTTTACTGTCTCTTTCGATGTCCTAGGAGATGAAAGAACAATGGATGTTATCTTAACCGATATCACCGGAAGGATTATTTATAAGAAAGAACTTGACACCCATACCGGAGCAAGCACCTTGCAAATGAACACAAGCAGTTTTGACAAAGGAACCTACTTTTTGGAAATTGGAAATACACAATCCAGATCAGTAAGAAAAGTCATCGTGCAATAATCGCCATTCAGATTCATTGAGAAAAGGGGAATTGGTTAGCCGATTCCCTTTTTCTCTTTCTAAAACCTTATACCGGTACTTATGGCGCTTTTCCTGCGCTTTATTCCAGGCATGCCGGACCGCGACTGCAATCAAATACAGAAATATCTTCATCATGCATATATCCAAACCACTGCTTGCCGCACTCCTTTCTTTGACAAGCCTGTGCCATGCAACAATCTCTACGGATACAACAATTCTTAAAACTTACCTGACAACTTTAACCCAAACAGATAAATTTCGCACTGAAGAAAATGTCGGGCAGCTCAACAAAACGGCCGACTTTATCAAATCCGTTTTCAGGCGCTATTCTGACAGCGTGTCGACACAAGAATATCAGGTTAACGGAAGAACATATCAAAATATCATTTGTTCATTTGCAACAGACAAGGCCGAACGAATAATCATCGGCGCACATTATGATGTTTGCGGGCAGCAGCAAGGTGCAGATGACAATGCCAGCGGCGTTGCCGGACTCCTGGAACTTGCACGTCTGCTCAAAGGCCAAAAGCCGAACTACCGGATTGATCTTGTCGCTTTTTCGTTGGAAGAACCGCCTTATTTCAAGACGTCATTCATGGGGAGTTACATTCACGCCAAATCACTTGCAGACAGCAAGACTCGTGTTTTTGGGATGATTTCACTTGAAATGATCGGCTATTTCAAAGACGAAAAACATACCCAGTCTTATCCGGTCGGTTTTCTGTCTCTCATTTACGGCTCCCGGGGAGATTACATTACCCTGGTAAAAAAGTTTGGCCAGGGAAAATTTACACGCAAATTCTGCCGTTCTTATAAATCTCTGCACACCATACGAACGAAAACATTTGCAGGTCCAACCGCTCTTCCGGGCATTGACTTCTCCGACCATCTGAATTACTGGAAATTTGGGTTCAGCGCCTTCATGATTACGGACACCTCTTTTTACCGCAACAAAAATTATCACGAACCGACAGACACTCCGGATACTCTTGACATCAAAAGAATGGCAAAGGTCATCGACGGTGTATTTGAAACATTGGTCAGCTTACCATGAAAAAAAAAGGCAAATACTTCCTGTTCCTCTGTCTCATTTGGTTTCTCGTTCATACCACCTGTATCTCCTGGGCCGGACTGCACGACAAAATTGCCAAAGCTGACTGCCTGCTTATTCTTGGAAACAAGGTCAATGAAAACGGCTCTTTGTCTTTAACATTAAAAAGCCGGCTTGACAAGGGTCTCGAGTTATACCGGAATCACTATGCTCCTTTCATTGTCGTAAGCGGCGGGCTTGGCAAGGAAGGGTATTACGAAGGTACGGAGATGAAAAAATACCTGATCCTTCAGGGGATTGAAGAAAAGGCCGTTCTTGTAGACAACCACGGAGATAACACGTTGGCTACAGCAAGAAATTTCGAAACAATCAGTACCGAAAAAAAATTTCGTTCGGTACTGGTTGTTTCTCAATTTTTCCACATCAGCAGAACTGCCCTCATGCTCAGACAAAGGGGGATCGATACAATATACCATGCACATGCCACCTATTATGAATGGAAGGATGCCTATTCCCTGATTCGCGAATTCTTTGGCTATTATAAATTCCTGATTTTCAAATACTGATTCTGCAATTCATTGGGTCCTGTAAACTCACCTCTATCTTCCAGCAACAAAAAACCGCAGGATCATGAGTCCTGCGTTTTGTACTTCTGCCCTCAATGTCCTTTAAGGCTAAGGCTTTCTATTGTTTCAGCTCAGGACTTTTTGATATCAAAGGGAATGATCAGTTTAAAACTGACGTTTCTGCCCATATTGAATACACCGACTTTGCCGTTGGCGTAATTCACAGGCATGTATTTAAATCGGCTCATGTAATCCATGTAAGGCGTATCCAGCAGGTTGTTTACAGTAACATACATTTTGCAAACGGTATGTCCTGCGCTTTGCAGATCTCCGCCAATTCCGGCATTCAATAAGGTATAACCGGCTGTTGCCTTCTTGCTTGCGGCGTATTCAAAGGGTGTTTGTTGAGAGCTCAGGCCATTGTAAATAGCATACTGCTGATAGATGCTGCTTTGCTGAAAAAAATCCAGAACCCCGATTTTCACAAATACGTTCTTAATGCCATTGCCCATTTTCCGGATGTGGAATTTCAGATCGGCGGTGATGCGTGTAGGGGGGACAAAAGGCAAAACCTTTACGGAATCGGGCACGCCGGTTAAACCACCGCTCACCATGCTGTAAGTGGCATCCAACTCAACCCAAGGAAGTGCAGATGGATGCAAATCTATGGCTGCTTCACCGCCGTACAGGCGTGCGTTGCCTTGAGTGTATTTGTATACGGGCGCAGAACCCAATCCTACACTGGCAAAGGTATTGTTGATCGAATCACCTCCAAGTTTACTTGTAAGCCCGGCTGCGTATATAAAATTGCTGATGCTGTTGTTAAACGCATCGAGTTCAAAACGAATGTTTTTTGAATTGATGACAAAAGAGAAATCTTCTTCCAGGCTGCTTTCAGGAGTCAGGGAAGAATTGCCCAGTTCCCATACAATTGTACCATCGTGCACGCCATTGGCAGCGCATTCGGCTACGTTCGGTGCGCGATATCCCCGGGCAATGTTTCCTTTTGCGTACATATTTTTCGTAAAACTGTACACGGCGCCCAAACTGCCCGACACTCCGCTGAAATTCGATGTAAAGCCGGTAAACTCGTGGATGCTTTTTGCCGTGTTGGGAGCCACAGGAGACTGCATCGTATCTACCCAATGATCAACTTCTTGAAAAATACGTGTATCATAACGTATACCTCCGCTGAAATCCCATTTGCCTACATGTTCATTGGCAATGGCAAAACCTCCAATCTGAAAAATGTTGTAGTTTGGTATAAGCATCAACGAACCGAGGCTTTGCGAAGCCTGTTCTGAGCCGTTGGCTCCGGCAGAAAAATTGAATCCGCCCATTTGAGGGGCAATGTAACGGACGTCATAAGTCACCGCATTGGACGAATAATAGATATCCGAAACGTTTGGCAGGGTCGGGTCATTGTTTTCCTGACGCTGATTTTTCTGAAAAGAGAAAACAGCGGCCAGACGCCCTTCCTTTAAAGCAATGCTGTTGTCCCACACTACTTTTGTATGCTGGATCCGCTGGCTGATAACAAAAGGAGTGTACGACCGGGCCTCCAGTGCAGTGGGTTTCTCATAAAAGGGAGCCCCACCGTTCTGGTCCGGGAAAGCCATCGGCCTGAGCATGGCACCAGCTGAATCTCTCGTTCCGTCCACGATTCCCGTGTGCATGTCAAAATAACTGGCATGCAATTGAGAATATCCCCATTTGCGGTGAATGCCAATTGTTGCATCGGTATTGAAATTGCTGAACTGGGAGTTAATCACATAACCGTCATTGGGGTTCTGATACGAGTGAGCCATGATATTGTCCACGCGCCCGCTCCACGATATGCCATTGCTTGTTCCTGCCAGATGAAGCATGTTGTTGATCAGCCCGTTGTTTGTCTGATAATTGAAAAGCATGTCTCCTTTTTTCTCGCCTTCAGGCAATGGTTTTTCAGGAATCAAATTGACCACACCGGCTATGGCATCCGAGCCATACGCTAAAGAAGCAGGCCCTTTTAATATTTCAACACGTTCAACTGCATCCGGATCAACTTCAATTCCAAACTCATCAAACCAAACCTGATCCTGTTGGATAACACCATCCGCAACGGTCACCACACGGTTGTATCCCAGTCCACGGATGACCGGTTTTGAAATGCTTTGTCCGTCTGAAATGGCAGAGACACCGGGCACCTTGGAAATGGCGTCAATCACGTTTGTGGCCGCATTTTCATTCAGGTATTCGCTGGAGACTTCCACGGTCTGCTGGGGCGATCGGGAAGCGTCCGTAGCTGTTGAATTTCCCGTGACGACAATTTCGTTTTCCTCGAAATTTTCGGATGACAAGGAAGCATTCAGAAAAGCGCCTCCTTCAATGTGCACAGGTTGCGCTTTGGTTGCATATCCAAGCAAATGAACTTCAACGAGGAAGGTACCTTTGGGAATGTTGTTTATGGCATATACACCATCACTATTTGTCTGTGCGCCAACCTTTAAATCAACGATGTAAACCACGGCACCGGCCAGCGGTTTTGTGCCTGTCTCGTCAAATATTTTTCCACTTAACGAATTTTGCGAAAAGGCAGACAGGGTAGCGAAAATGGCAAAAACGGACATTATGTATTGAATTGCTTTCATGGCGGAAGATTGTGTTTAAAATACGTGGATGCCTTGTTCAGAAAAAACAACAGGCAGGCACAAACCTGAGTTTGATAAAAAAATAGAGAATGGGAGAGAAATCAGGAAACAGTATGCTCAGGAGGAGGAGCCTGCACAGGCGGCAGAATCGTGGTGTAGAAACAATTTATCCGGCAATACAGGGTGTTGTCATGCACATCACAATGAAAAGAGATGATCGCGGTATTGGGAAAATATTTTTGAGGAGATTCTTTGGTGCTATGCTTCGTGCTATGCTGTCCTGAATGGGTCCTGTTTATCTTATCCGCATTCTGGTCTTCATGCGTTTTCATTTTTTCGACAAGCATTTGTTCGTCTTTGTCGTTGAGGACATAAATAAGGACAGAATCATTTTTCACTTCTGTTTTTACAATGTCATACAGATTGCCATTCAGCCAGATCTCATCGTGTCTGGTTTCGTTCAGGCGGCTCAATGGAAGAATGAATTGTTGTGTTTCTTTCAAGGAATGCAGCGCCGAGATGACTTCATTCATTTCGGTTTTGGCGCGTATTTCAGAAAATTCAAAAAGAGAGTAATAGATAATTACATTGAATGTAAAGATCAGCAGGAAAAAGACAGCGAAAATGGCTTTGAATCGCGACACCCGGGCAGCAATTTTAGATGATGTACAAATATACTAATATTTCACAAAACCATTTGCCCGGCAAAATTGCCGGAAGGACCGCAGAAGCTCAATGATGAAAAGCAGAAAGTTCCCCGACATTTGCCAGGGAGCTTTCAATTTATCCTGTTTAAAATCAGGCAAAACCAATTCCTTATTATTCCTCAGCGGATTCCTCTACGCTCTTTTTGCTCTGGTTCCTTTCGGCAATCGCGCTGAGGGTGTTGATGACGTTTTCCTTTCCGGCATATTCCAGTTCAGCTTTATCCTGGCTGTCTTTTATTTTTCTTGCAATCCGGGTAAGACTGACAATTCCCTTGAGGTGATTGTCGGTATCCACAACGGGTAAGCGCCCTACTTTATTGGTTCTCATGATTCGCAGGGCCGAGGCCACATCTTCCTCCTGTCTGATCAGGTGGGTATTTTTGTTCATCACCTCATGCACCTTCAGTTCATGCACAGGCTTGTTTGATTTGCCGATAGCCAGGCAAACATCCCTGTCTGTAATGGTGCCGATCACCTTTTTGCTTTCATCAACCACTGGCAAGAATCCTATATTGGATTTGGACATATTGCTGACTACGGATTGGATAGTTTCGTTCTTTCCGCAACTTATGGGAGAAGTTGCCATTATTTCTCTGATCGCTTTCATGTTTTTAGGTTTTAATTTCGTTTGATTTATTTGTTTTTTCTTTCGTATAATCCGATCACTTCGCCCGAAGCCAGGGTATGACTTGCAATGGCTTGCAAAAGGGCCTTTTTATCGGTGCTCTCGGGCAGATCCAGTTTGGCATCCAGAGCATACACTCTGAAATGGTAATGATGGACTCCTTTGGGAGGGCATGGACCAATATATTTGTTTTCGTGTTTTCCATTTTTTCCTTCTTTACCCGGGGCTGAATTCTCCTCAATGACATTCAGAACTGGAATGTTCCACATCACCCAATGATCAAAGGTACCGTTTGGCGCATCCGGGTCATCCACAATCAAAACAAGGCTTTTGGTGGTTTTAGGAATTCCGCCAACATTCAATGGAGGATTAATATTGGCTCCCTCACAGGTGTATTTTGTGGGGATCAGAGCATTGGCCTGGAATACAGGGCTGCTTACAGTTAACGCTGCCTGCATGGCAATCACCAGAGTGAATAATGGAAGAGTCATGGTTTAAAATTTTATTTTATTTTTGAATGCACCGGCTTATTCTAAACCCCTCCAATCTTCATCGCATCCAAATTTATAAACAGCGGGCAGAATCGATTCAAAAATTCGTTAAACATGATCTTTTTGTAGCCAGAGGGAATAATGACTTGTTTTACCCCGACACATCTTTCAAAGTGCCCATGATTTTTTTTCTGGTGAAAATCACTAAATTCATGCCCGAATTGTCTTAACCAAGCCATTAATGTCAAAACAAATGATACAACCTAAACATTTCAAAGATTGCACCAACCGTCTTGTTTCTTCCATGCTGGGATTGTTCTCCCTCTTGAGCCTTTCTGCTGCGGCACAACAGTTGGAGACAAAAAAAACGGCCTTCATTGACAAATCGAATATGGATCTGTCTGTCAAACCCGGAAACAACTTCTACGAATATGCCAATGGAACCTGGCTGAAAAACAATCCGGTTCCTGCAAAGGAAACCCGCTGGGGCAGTTTCGTTCAATTGCATGAATTCAACTCGAAAGCCTTAAAAAGCATTCTGGAAGATGCATCCTCCAAAAAGAACCCATCCGGCTTCGTGGAGAAATCTGTCGGCGATTTCTATGCCGCCGGCATGGACAGCCTGACCATTGAAAAGGCCGGACATACACCCATTGATGCCGATCTGAAAAAAATCAGAGCCATCCGGGATCTGACCGGAATAATAAATGAGGCAGCGGCATTCAGAACCGTCGGACCCGGCGCACCTTTATTTGGTTTCGCGATCGATCAGGACCGCAAGGACCCAAACAAAATGATGCCTGAACTTTCTCAGGGAGGAACCACATTGCCGGACAGGGATTATTATCTGAAAAACGATGCCCGTACACTTAAAATCCAGGGAGCGTATCGCAATTACATCCTTACCTTGTTCAAGCTCACAGGCACCGACACTTCCACAGCCCGAAAAAACGCAGAAACAATATTCAATCTGGAAAAGAAACTTGCCGAGAGCCAGATGACCCGGGTCGAAATGAGAGATCCGATCAAAACTTACAATAAATTTTCTTTGAGTGATTTGAGTAAAACCACTTCGAACATGGATTGGAAATCCATTCTGATGAAAATGAATGTATCCGGTCAGGATACCGTTATTGTCAACAACCCGAAATTTTTCAGTGACCTCAACACACTCCTTGTCAGTACCCCGGTGGATTCCTGGAAACTATATCTGGAATGGAACCTTCTCAAGACCTCTGCGCCTTATCTCAGTTCCCCTTTTGTAAATGCCGCTTTTGAATTCAGCAAAATCCAGTCTGGTCAGAAAGTACAGACACCGCGCTGGGAGAGAATGTCGGGACTAACGGACAAAAGTATCGGAGAACTTCTCGGTCAGCTCTACGTGGCCCAATATTTCAATCCGAAATCCAAAGCCAGAATGGATGAAATGGTTAAAAACCTGATCAAGGCATATGAAATCCGGATTAAAAATCTGGACTGGATGAGTCCCGAAACAAAAGAAAAAGCACTCGCAAAACTGTATGCGTTCACACCCAAAATCGGATACCCCGAAAAATGGAAAACGTATCAGGGCCTGGTCATTAGCAGGACAGCTTTTTTGCAGAATGTCCGCAATGCCCACCAATGGAATTACGCCGACATGGTGAGTCAGGTAGGCAAGCCGGTAGACAGAAAACGCTTTGGCATGACTCCTCCGACAGTCAATGCGTATTACAATGCAAGCTTGAATGAAATCGTTTTCCCTGCCGGAATTCTTCAGTTCCCTTTCTTTGATGCAGATGCGGATGACGCCGTCAATTACGGAGGCATAGGTGCTGTTATCGGACATGAGATTTCTCACGGGTTTGATGATTCGGGAAGTCAGTACGACAAAGACGGCGCCTTGAACAACTGGTGGACGGCCGAAGACCAGACGCGTTTTAAAGCCAAAGCCAAAACGCTGCAGGAGCAATTCGACGGGTATACCGTGCTGGACACCATACATGTAAACGGGAAATTGACCCTGGGCGAAAACATAGGAGACTTGGGGGGCCTCAATGCTGCTTACGAAGCCTTCAAAATGACGAAACAGGGCATGTCTGATGTCACCACCGATGGCTTCACCCCTGATCAACGCTTCTTTCTGGCCTGGGCTCAGGTATGGAGAATGAATGTTCTTCCGGAAACATCCGCCCAATTGATTCTCACCGACAGCCACTCGCCTGGAATGTACAGGACAATTGGCACACCCATAAATATGGATGCCTGGTACAAAGCATTTGATGTCAAACCGGGTGATAAACTGTATAAAAAACCGGAAGACCGGATCAAGATCTGGTAATCTAATAAAGGATGCAGACAAAAAAGCCAGGATGCGGATTTTCCGTTTGCCTGGCTTTTTCATTCAATTAAAATCATGTTCTTTTTTTTACAAAACCGAAAAAGAACCATCCATTCCAAAATGAGTTTGACAAAATAGTGAGACCTTAAAATCTGATGCTTCTTTCTTTACCTTAGTCATCAGGTTTCCTTTTCATCCTGGCCAAGACATACAAAAACCTGCGGAACATGTTTAAATGCCTTTTTCTTTTTTTTATCTGCCCGGTTTTGTTTCTGAATGGCTTCCTGCTCAGCGCCCAGTCCTTCCTACCCGGTCAGACCTATTACGGTGCCAATCAGTACATCGAATACCATCCGGGCACCTTACCCATCATTTTCTCAGCTCCCCATGGAGGTCTTGTCACTCCTTCCAATATCGCCGACAGGACCTGCAACAGTCCGACGGTAGTAACCGATTCGAACACTTCGGATCTGGCCATGCAAATGGATTCTGCCTGTCTGAAAGCATTTGGTTGTCACGCCCACATCATCATCTGCAATCTGAAACGAACAAAACTGGATTGCAACCGGGATGTGGTCAATGGAACCTGCGGCGATCCAAATGCAACACAAGCCTGGAACGAGTTTCACAGTTACGTCGATACCGCTGTTCAGGAAGTTCTCAAAAAATACGGCGGCGGCATTTACATCGATCTTCACGGCCAGGGGCATCCCATTCAGCGTCTTGAATTGGGTTATCTCATCACCCAAACCGACCTCAACAGAACCGACAACTCGCTTGATACCTCTGCCAATGATTCAACCTTCAGCATGCGTCATCTTCTGGCGGCTCATCCTTCTGCATTGACTCTCTCAAAAATTATCCGGGGGCCTTCCTCGATTGGTACTGCTCTTGCCGCCCGCGGCTATCCCTCGGTGCCTTCGCAACAGGATCCTTTTCCCGCAATGGCCGACCCGTATTTCGACGGCGGCTACAACACCAACAGGTACGGATCAGACAATGGCGGAACCATTGATGGACTTCAGATAGAATCCAATTTCACCGGCGTAAGGGACACACCCGGGAACCGGAAAAAATTTGCCGACACCCTCATCTCCGTCCTCCATACTTTTCTTGATACCTACGATCAGTTCAGCCCCTTAAATCTTGGAACCTGCAATTCAGTGCTCACGGATGCTGCCGGGCCTGCGAAAGCCGATGTGGAACTGACGCTCTTTCCCAATCCCGTCTGTGGCAGTGTGTCTTTGCGGTTTTCATCCAGGCAGCAACATCTTCAGATCAGATGCATCGACATGACCGGCCAGTGCGTATTCGAGCTGAACGCCGGTGATCAATCTGAACTGACTATTCCTCTTCAAGAACTGGCTTCAGGCTGCTACTTTTTGAATCTGCAATCGGAAGCCGGATTGTTCA
Source organism: Bacteroidota bacterium (assembly GCA_003151415.1). GTDB lineage: Bacteria > Bacteroidota > Bacteroidia > Palsa-965 > Palsa-965 > Palsa-965. The sequence continues at coordinate 8,069 of PLXK01000043.1, read as the reverse complement.
ACCGGAAATTTTTTATCACCCCTCACTAATCACTCCCCGACTTTTTGCCGATTGCCGAATTAATCGCAATTTTGATCCATCGATTGACTCGTTTTTTTAACAACAAGCAGCTCTGTAAAAGGCTTCTGCCTGAACACAACAATCATGCATTTTTCAAATCACCTTGAATAGACTTACTATGAAAAAATACGTTGCCGAAGTAATAGGGACATTTGCGCTTGTCTTCTGCGGAACAGGTGCCATTGTCATTGACCAGACCACAGGCGGTTCGATTGGTCACCTGGGTATTTCCATAACTTTTGGACTCATTGTCCTTGCCATGATTTATGCCATAGGCGATATTTCCGGTGCTCATTTGAATCCCGCAGTGACCATTGGTTTTACGCTTGCAAAACGCATGGAGGCAAAAGAGGCTGTACCTTATATTGTTGCACAAGGCGGGGGAGCCTTTCTGGCAAGTTTCTGTCTGAAGATTTTATTTCCACTCAATCAGGCGCTGGGCAGCACACTTCCCTCGGGCAGTGAAGGGCAATCTTTCGTACTGGAAGTGATACTCACTTTTTTTCTCATGTTCGTGATTTTAAATGTTTCTACCGGGGCCAAAGAAAAGGGCATCACTGCCGGAATCGCCATTGGTGCAACCGTGGCCCTCGATGCTTTGTTCGCCGGCCCGATCTGCGGGGCATCGATGAATCCCGCCCGCTCGCTGGCACCGGCAATCCTTTCGGGCAACACACATGCTTTGTGGATTTATCTATGTGCGCCTGTGCTTGGCGCTTCAATGGCTGCGGTGGCTATGAAGGCAATCAGACCGGCTGAAGACAAGGGGTAAATTCAACCCGGCCTGCAGCCAGATGTACAAGCAGCATTTTCCAGTTTCAAATTGACTTCATGACTCAGGCTTCAAACAAAACAGAGCGTTTCATTCTTCTTCTCTTCGCCGGAGTGGCGGCAACCATTCTTTTGTTTGTCACCGGTGTTTTTCATATCCATTTTTCCTCTACACCGGCTGTCAAGTACGGATACATCAATACAATGGGCAAGGCTGTTATACCTTTTGAATATGACAGCGTCGGCGATTTTCATAACGGACTGGCAACCGTATCCAAAGACGCCAAGCTATTTGTCATTGATACGGCAGGAATTCGGGTGAATGCGAAACCCTTTGTTTACAGAAAAGACATTCTTGAAATAACGCATATTCTCAATACCCGTTCGGCCGGGGAATTTACGGCGATGAACAAAGCCTATGCCCGTGTCGGCCCTGCTTCCTTTGGCAAGACACTCTACCGCATTCAAAGGGCCAATCAGCGAAAAAAAGACGCTCCGGAGCAGGCCTGTTTCGATTTCGTTTACATGTTCATCGATTCCCTGCCGACACCAGGAAATTACAGGATGTATGAGGAGGCCTTTCCTTACAGCAATGGTCTTGCCCTGGTACGCAATGAAACGGCTAAAACACGATTCAGGGAATGGCAGAAACACAACTGGGGCTATATCGGTTTGGACGGAAGCTACCGAATCAGACCTTTGTATACCGATGCCCACAGTTTCAGCGAAGGACTGGCAGCTGTCGGAATTTTAATGACACACCATCCGAACTGAGGATTTAAGGCAAGTCAATGCATGAATACTAAAAAAAACAGGACCATGAATAAAAGCACGATCCAGCCAATGCCCGAGTATTTTGACAGATACATTCATCTTGTCAGAGAGGAAGAATTATCAGACGCTCTGGAGAAGAGCCTGCGCGATTTGAAGACCCTGGATGTAAACCTGCTGAGCTCCATTGGCATGAGAACCTACGCCCCCGGCAAATGGACGGTAAAAGATATCCTGCAACACATCACCGATACCGAACGCATTTTCTGTTACAGAACCCTTCGCTTTGCCAGAAAAGACCAAACTCCGACAGCAGGCTATGACGAAAATACATTTGCCGAAAACGCATCTGCTGATAAAAGAGACCTGGACGATATCCTGGAAGAACTGACACTTGTCAGAATGGGCACCCTGGCCTTGTTCAAGAGTTTTGATGAAGCCACTCTGCTGTTAAAAGGAATAACCTGGAAATATGAAATGAGCGTACTGGCCATGGGTTTTACGCTTGCCGGCCATCAGAAACACCATTTGGATTTCATGAAAACCAATTATTATCCGCTCGCGCAATAGATCCGGAAAATTTGCCGCAGCGAAGGCGGACTTTTCCTTGTTTTAATTCCTGTTTTTCTATTCTCTATTCTTCTTTGATAAGGTCGGATAAAATCGATTAACTTTATCACCGACTCCTTTCCCCATGAAGAAGAATCTGTTAACCGCAATTTTGGTGTTGTTTTGCATGCTCACGTATGCCCAGCAAGGCAAACTAGACTCTATTCAGGCCCTTTTAAAAAACACGCTGGCCGACACCCAGCGTGTGAACCTGCTGCTTGCCGAGAATGGCCTGCTTTCCAGAATGGGTAAAAATCGGGAAGCCACGGAGAGCCTAAAATCAGCCCTGGAGCTCGCACACAAAGCCGGCTTCAAAAAGGGAGAATTAAAGTCCCGGTTCAAACTTGGTTTTGCCGCTGAATTGCAGGGGGATTACAAAGGCGCCCTGAGCTGGTACAAGCAGTGTCTTGAAATCTGTCGGGACACAAAAGATTTCAAGAACGCTGCCAACTTGCACAACAGCATCGGGAATTGTTACATGGAACAGGCCATGTACAAGGAATCTCTGGAAGAATATCATTTGTCACTGGATCTGGCCAGCCAAATCAACAACCCCGATTACATCGAACTTGCCTACACCAACATCGGAGGCATATACACCATGAAAGGTGAGTATACCGAAGCTTTGAAGGATTTTCTGGCCGCACTCAAACTGGCTGAAGAAAGCGGAAATAAACGGCAGATGAGCCACACCTTCGGCACCATCGGCAATATTTATTACTATCAGAATAACCTGCCTCAGGCCCTGAGTTATTACAAAAAAGCTATTGCACTTATGATTGCGCTCGACATGAAAGAATCCATGGGCCCGATTTATACCAATATGGGTGTCATCAACCGGCAAATCGGGAAACCCGATGAAGCTTTATCCAACTACAGCGATGCTTTACGCCTAAGCAAAGACATGGGAGATAAAAGAGGAGAGTCAGATGCTTACCTGCATCTGGGCGTGCTTGACAACAATCTGAAAAAATTCGAAGAGGCTTTCAACAACTTTCAACTGGCCATAAAGATCGACGAGGAAATGAATAACAAAGAAGGGCTTGCAACCACCTGTGTTGAGCTGGCGGGCATGTATACGAATCAGGGCAAGCCTTCTGAAGCCATTGCAGCCTGCAACAGGGCCCTTCCTCTCGCCCTTGAGACCGACGACAAGCAAACACAAAGAAACGCATACAAATGCCTTGCACTGGCTTACGCCAGGCAAAAGAATTTTGACAAAGCCTACTCCTATACTGTTTTATCCTCGGAGCTGAATGACACACTTGTGAATGCCGACAACAACAAGCAAATGGCACAAATGAACGCCCTCTATCAAAGCGAGAAGAAAGACAAAGAGATACAACTGGGTGCTGCAGAAATAAAAAAACAAACAGCAGAAGCCGAGAAACAATCCTCCCGGCGCCGGTTATTTTTCATCGGTTTGATCCTTGCCGCCATAATCGCAGTGCTTGTGCTGGCCTTTGCTTTGTTCCTTTTAAAAAGCGGCCGGCAACGGCTAAAGGCCCACAGGATCATTTCATTGCAAAAATCATTTTTGGAAGAAAAAAACAAAGACATCACCGATTCGATCAATTACGCCAAGCGCATCCAGGAAGCCATCCTGCCGGCCAACACACTACGAAAAAAACTTTTTCCTGAATCTTTTATTCTTTTCCAACCCAAAGACATTGTCAGCGGCGATTTTTACTGGTTCTCCGAAAAAAACGGCAAAAAATTAATTGCCGCTGTCGACTGCACCGGCCATGGAGTTCCCGGTGCATTCATGAGCATGATCGGAAATGCCTTTCTGAATGAAATTGTCAATGAACGGGCAATCACCCGGCCATCGGAGATCCTGGATCAATTGCGGGAAATGGTTATCACTTCCCTGAAACAGGGCGACGGAACAAACAAAGACGGAATGGACATCTCCCTGATTTCGGTCGACACCCACAACCGCAAGGTTGAATTTGCAGGCGCCAACAATCCTCTATGGAAATGTACTGTGGCAGGCGGCGTTGCAAAAATGACCGAATTCAAAGCCGACAAACAGCCGGTAGGCTTGTACACGGGAGAAACAAATAAGTTCAGCTCACAAACCTTTGAACTCGGGGAAGGAGACATGCTGTATCTTTTCACAGATGGATTTGCGGATCAGTTTGGAGGAGAGAAAGGAAAGAAATTTAAATACAAACCATTGCAGGAAAAGCTGCTGTCGATATCCGGCATTCCGATGGAAGGGCAGCACGAAGAGTTGCTGAGAACGTTTACCGCATGGAAAGGAAATCTTGAGCAGGTGGATGATATGCTTGTCATCGGGATCAGGGCCTGATCGACCCGTGAAAAGTGTCAGGGCCCCTTTTTAGCCTTCTTAATCAGGTAGACGATCAGAAAAACAAGTGCCGTCAATACGCCAATTACAATCAATGTTCCGACCAAACCTCCCAGCTTATAACCGATCGATTCTGCCCGGGAGCCAAAACGGGCTTCTGAAGGCTGGGTCACAGAGAATACGACGGAACTCAAAAAACGTTTCAGATCTCTTTCGTCATCCGTTGTTTTGGCATTTTTGAATGCCACCCCCACACAATACAATTTGTCATCCACCAGAAACAGATAAGAATCCATTTCTCTGGCATAATGTCCATGATTTTCGCCGACGGCAGACAGGTTGATTCTCCTCCCGATGATCGGACCTATCGTGTATTCAGATACAGAATCGCGATAACCGGGCTTTTTTGCCTTGCTTAAAAAGCCCCGGACAATGCCGGCATAGGTGCTCTTCAGAGATTCTTTGTTATCGACTTGAAGTGTGGTATCCTGCTTTGAACGGGAGACATAATAGACTGCGCTTGAGGTTTTACCTCTTACAATCTTTTGCTCGAGGGTATCCCTTCCGCTGACCAGGCCAGGCAGGTCGACTGCCAGCTTTTCATCGATTTTTGTTTTTGTCCAAAGTGTGTCCTGGCCCCAGCTGCAAATGGCCGGGAGCAGGAAACCAAGAAAAAGAGCTAATTTGATACGCATATGCTGGAATTAAAAATGAAACGCAGAAAAAGTGCAGCAAACCGGCCTAAATATAGCAATTGTTCGCCTTCATCGATGCATCCTGGGGCAAGAAACCGGAGAATCAGGAACCAGTAGAAAACACCTGTATTCAAGGAATGCTCAGGCCGGGAATATTGTCCCAGGCATAAAATATTTTCTTTTCCAGTTCTCCCGATTTGCTGTAATTTTACAAAAAAGAACACATACAAACCGGTTCCGTTCACTAGTATCAGAAAGCTCTTAAANNGGGCGCAAAACCCGAATACTCCCTCCAGGTTCCGTGCCGGATTTAGTCTGGGTGCAGTAGCAACAGATATTGCGGGTCTTGATCCAAAGGATGGCGACAATGATTTTCACAAACTGGGCTTCTCCTTCGGAGGCCTCGTAAGCACCTATCTGAACGCCCGGAATACACTCCAGCTTGAGATCAATTACATACAGAAAGGCAGCTCGGCACCGCCCGATTCCGGAAATCTGAACTACTACAAATTCGCTCTTCAATATATCGAAGTTCCCTTTGTATTGAAACACAAGCTCCATATCAACGTCAGGCGAAAACCCAATGACAAACTGGAAATTGAGGGGGGATTTGCTGTTGCACGCTTGATCGGATTTACCAATACCGATGAAACCAATTCGCCCACAGCTGTGGACCTGAGCAAACTGAACACAACAGATGTCAGTCTTTTGCTTGGCATCAGTTACAATGCAACCCCGAATCTTTCCTTTAACCTCCGTTATACCAATTCACTCATACCGGTGATCAAGCACAATGCCATACCCTATTACCAGCTATACTCCGCTTTCAACAACGGCAACAACCTCGTTGTATTTATGGGAGCCAGATATGTATTTGGCAAAGCAAAGTCTGTTACCGCAAGCGACAATTCGACACAATAAACACAGTTTAATACATGCCCTATGAGTAATAACGATGTGATGAAAAAACTGAGAGTTGCGCTTCAGTTGCGTGATGATGATATCATAAAGATTCTTGCCCTTGTTGATTTTAAAATTGAGAAAACAGAACTCAGTGCCTACTTCCGCGATGAAGAGCATACCAATTTCAGACCATGCGGCGATCAGGTTCTTCGCAATTTCCTGAACGGGCTGGTAATTTACAAGAGGGGCCGCAGAGAAGAGAAAAAAAACGAGGCACCCAAACGTCCCTGATCGAATTTATGATCCAAGCCGGCTGACCGAGCCCTTTCTGAAGCCCTCACCATTCCTTTACCCGATCCTACATGCTCTCACTGGAAAACATCACACTTGAAAAGCTTTCTGTACATTTTATCGGAAACAAAACCCGGGAAGAAAATTTCGTACTGAGCAAGAAGGCGCAAAGCCGTTTCAGTGAAGAAGAAGAACAGGTCTTGTGGCGCTTTTTTCTTTCTCCATTCAAGAACACCTCCGAATTTCATCGCTTCTCAGCGGAAGAGGAAAACAGGCCGGGCTCCTTTCGAAGCCTTGCTGCAGAAATATTCAGCGACCCATCTTCACTGCACAAAATATCCAGAAAAATCGCCGCCCTTCTGTACGAACACAGTACACATGAGAAAACTGACGGAGGAGAACTTTATGTGGCCTATCTCAGCGGATGTATTCTGGGCGACAAGGTGGCTGATGCGGTTGGGATTTTCAAATCGGAAACAAAAGACCTCTTTATTCAGGCCTATCACGCGGATGAAGATTACAACCTTCGTTTCGAAAGCGGGGCTCTTGTTAATAAGCTTGACAAGGCATGCCTCATCGTGAATACCGGGAATGATGAGGAGTACACAGTTTGCGTAACCGATTCGGCCAGCAAGGCCCCCGAGGATCAGTATTGGAAAGACTCCTTTTTAAAAATCACGACCTGTGCCGATGACTACCACAACACGCGGAATTTCATGAACGTGTGTAAAAATTTCGTCACAGATAAATTAGCCGAGGATTTTGAGGTGACCAAAAGTGATAAGATCGGATTTCTGAACAAATCCGTTGAATACTTTAAACAAAACGAAAAGTTCAGCGAAGCCGAATTCACCAGAGAGGTTTTTGAGGACAAAAACATGATCCGTTCATTTCGGGAATACAAAGACGCCTATCAGGAAGAAAACAATCTTGAAATTGAAGAGGATTTTGAAATCTCAGCACCAGCTGTAAAAAAACAAGCCAAGGTGTTTAAGAGTGTGCTGAAGCTTGATAAAAATTTCCATATCTATATCCACGGCCCGCAGGATTATATTGAAAAAGGAACAGAAAACGACGGAAGGAAGTTTTATAAAATCTATTACAGCGAAGAGTCTTAGCCTTCGACTCCGCTCAGGCACCACTTCGACTCCGCTCAGGCACCACTTCTACTCCACTTATGCACCAGTCAATTCGGTGGTTGAGCGTAGCCGAAACCACCAACACCCCAACACCCTCCACCCCTCACCCTTCGAGCCATCTTTCGTAATACTCGTAGTAGTTTTCGAGTTTATTCAATGCACGAATAACTTTGTAGTNNATAAGATGTTTGCGCGACAAAAATATCGAGCTCCTGTGCCGCTGACCGGTAAGCGTAATATTTTCGATAATATTCAACTACCAGTATTTCTTTTCTGGAGAGGAAACATGCCTTACTCAGTTTCCAGTCATCCCAATGCAGATAAAGGCCGAGGATTGCTTGGAAAACCTCCTCTTCTACCGGCGGTGGGAATGTGGGAGTCATTGTGGTGTTATATTGTAAAGTATCCATGTGCAAAAGGAGAAAATATTCAGTATAAAGGTTTGTTACCTTGAAAATCCTATGCGAAGCAAGATGTTGGACTTTACTCTTCTCTTCGCGAAAAACAAAGGCTTTC
>PLXK01000175.1 GCA_003151415.1 Bacteroidota bacterium | reverse complement strand
TCTTCTTTTGTTTGCCAACTGCCAACTGCCAATTTCTTTCTTTGTGCCAACAGCCCACTGCCAATTTCTTTTCGTCTATAAATCCTATCTTTGTCAAAGGCAAAATAAAAGCATAGATTGAAAATGGAAACCGAAGAAATCGCGCATGCGCTGAAGCTTACCGCACAGCTGATGGAACTGCACAATGAAAACCCGTTCAAGGTGAAATCGTTGAGTAATGCGGCGTTCAAGCTGGATAAAACCGATATTTCCCTCGAAGGCAAGTCGGTGACTGAACTCGAAAGCATCGAAGGCATCGGCAAAAGCATAGCCAATAAAATCATCGAACTGCAGCAAACCGGAACGCTCAAAGAGCTCAAGGCGCTGGTGGAACAAACTCCCGCCGGGGTCATTGAAATGCTGGGCATAAAGGGAATTGGTCCGAAAAAAGTGAGCCAGCTGTGGAAAGAACTGGGCACAGAAAGCCCCGGTGAATTGCTGTATGCCTGCAATGAAAACCGCCTGGTCGAACTCAAGGGCTTTGGCGCCAAGACACAGGAGGCCGTCAGGAAAGCCATTGAATTCAATATGGCCAGCAAGGGATTGTTTCATTACGCTTCGCTTGAAAAATCCGCTCTTAAACTTGTCGATGAGGTAAAGAAAAAATTAAAAACCGATCTGGTTTCCCTCACCGGGGCCATGCGAAGAAAGGCCATCATTGTCGATAAAATGGAAATCCTCGTTTCTGCCAATACGGATTTTGACATGCAGGCTTTCGAAATGCCCGCAGGAGTGAAACCGGAATGGATCTTTTGCAAGCCCGAAACATTTACAGAAAAACTTTTCGAAACAACAGGCTCGCCGGCGCATCTGCAGGAATTGGGCGAATGGAAAAAAATGGCCGCCGGTGCAAAAACCGAACAAGCCATTTATGAATCCCTGGGTATGCAATATATAGAGCCTGAACTGAGAGAGGGCAGGGGAGAAGTGGCCCTGGCCAGGGCACATAACTTGCCGCGTCTCATAGAGATGGGCGATCTCAAAGGAATATTGCACAACCACAGCAACTGGAGTGATGGTTTGCATACCCTGAAACAAATGGCGGATTACTGCAGGGAACTCGGATATGAATACCTGGGCATGTGCGATCATTCGCAGTCGGCATTCTATGCAAACGGCTTGAAAGCCGACCGCGTTTTGGAACAGCAAAAAGAAATCGATCTGCTCAATGTGCAGATGGCTCCCTTTCATGTATTCAAAGGCATCGAATCGGATATTCTGTATGACGGTTCACTGGATTATCCCGAAGAAATTCTCAAAAGCTTTGATTTTGTCGTGGCTTCGGTGCACTCCATTCTGAAGATGGATGAAGAGAAGGCAACAAGCCGTCTGATCAGTGCCATCGAAAATCCATACACCACCATTCTCGGGCATCCTACGGGGCGCTTGCTGCTCTCGCGGGAAGGTTATCCGGTGGATCATAAAAAGGTGATTGATGCCTGTGCCGCCAGCGGGGTGATCATTGAATTGAATGCACATCCTTACCGGCTGGATATCGACTGGACCTGGATCTCTTACTGTCTGGAGAAAGGAGTGCGTATTTCAATTAATCCGGATGCACACGAAATGCAGGGTTATCACGATATGTATTTCGGCGTTTGCGCTGCCCGAAAAGGAATGCTCACAAAGGAAATGTGTTTCAATGCGCTGAGCCTTGAGGAAATAAAAAACTATTTCTCGTCCAAAAAAGCCCGCGCCGCATCGGGTATGACTTTTTCCAAATAATCGTTTTCAGATGCCAACTCCCTTCATCAATTCAATCGCTTCCTGGTTCATGACAAAACGCATGCACCAGATTGAGTTGTTCATGAAGTACCCGCTGGAAGTGCAGCATGAATGGTTGTTCAGCCTGATCAACAGCGCCGAAGAAACAGAATGGGGAATCCGGCACGGATATTCCGACATCGATTCGCTGCGCACCTTCAAGGAACGTGTTCCGATTCAGGATTATGAAAGCCTGAAACCTTTGATCGAACGGATCAGACGAGGGGAACAAAATATTTTATGGAATACCGAAATCAAATGGTTTGCCAAATCGTCGGGAACAACCAATGACAAAAGCAAATTTGTTCCGCTCAGCCAGGAATCGCTTGAGGAATGCCATTTCCGGGGTGGAAAGGACATGGTTTCCATCTACTGCAATTGTTATCCCGATACCCAGCTCTTCACAGGCAAGAATCTCGGCCTGGGAGGGAGCCATCAGAAAGATGTATTTGCCAACTACGAATCCTATCACGGTGATGTCTCTGCCATTCTCATGCAAAATCTTCCGCTCTGGGCCGAATATCTCAGGGCTCCGAGCCTGGATATTGCCCTGATGAACAACTGGGATGAGAAATTGGAAAAGCTGACAGAAAGCACCGTCAATGAAAACGTAACGAGTGTTGCCGGGGTGCCCTCCTGGATGTTGATTTTGCTTCGCCGCATCCTGGATGCAAGCGGCAAGAAGACCATATCCGAAGTGTGGCCCAACCTGGAGGTCTATTTTCATGGCGGGGTGAGCCTGCTTCCCTACCGCGAGCAATTCAAAACCATTTTCAATTCCTCTTCAGTCCGCTATCTGGAATTGTACAACGCCTCCGAAGGTTTTTTCGGAATTCAGGATCAGAAAGATTCGGATGAATTGCTTCTCATGCTGGATTATGGAATCTATTATGAGTTTCAGACCAGCGAGGAATGGAACAAGGAAAACGGGAAAACGCTTTCGCTCGATGAGGTCAGAACCGATACGCACTATGCGCTGATTATTTCCACCAATGCGGGTCTGTGGCGTTACCGCCTGGGCGACACGATCAAATTCAGTTCCCTCTATCCGTTTCGTTTCAGAATCAGCGGAAGGACCAGGCATTTCATGAATGCTTTCGGCGAAGAACTGATGATCGACAATGCCGAAAGGGCCCTGAAGATTGCCTGCGAACGAAACGGCGCATCGATGGTTGATTACACGGCCGCACCTGTTTATATGAAAGAGAACAGCAGCGGTGCCCATGAATGGCTCATTGAGTTTGACCGGGAACCCGAGAATGCCGCATTTTTCGCTGAAACATTTGACAATGCCTTGAAAGCCCTGAATTCGGATTATGAAGCCAAAAGGTATCACAATTATGCCATCCGGCCTCCCATCATCCATTTTATGAAGCCCGGAAGTTTTTATCTGTGGCTGAAAGAAAAAGGCAAGCTGGGCGGACAGAACAAGGTGCCCCGGCTGTGCAATGAACGGCGCTATGTCGAAGAAATACTGGAGATGGCCGGACCGCCGGTCCGAACACTGAATGCCTGCTGAGCGAAAAGAAGATAGTTCGCACCCTGAGTATTAAAATGAGTATTTTTAATCCGCCCAAATGCTTTCATACCAAATCCGCACTCGATGCCCATTTGTTTTCTCCGACTTCTTATTGCCTCTCTGATGTGGACTGCCACGCCAGGCGAGACAACACTGCTTAAACACATTGACGGAAAAATAAATTCCATAACCAGCGACCAGCTGCAGAATCTGTATCTCATCAAAAATGATGTACTCGAAAAATACGATGCAAACGGAAAATTTCTTTTTTCATTCAGCCTGAGTACATTGGGCCCGATCGATTTTGTGGACGCCGGGGATCCGATGAAACCTCTTGTTTTTTACAAGACATTTGCCAGCTTCATGATTCTTGACAACACGCTCACGCCAAGCGGAGATCCGGTGGCCCTGGAGCAATATGGCCTGGAACAGGTTAATCTGGCATGTACCTCTTACGACAAAGGGTATTGGTGTTACAACCCGGCAAACATGGAACTGCTGCACCTCAATGCCGAGGATCTGGTTCAGAACAAAACAACAGGCAATATCAGTCAGGTGTTGGGCCTGGCCATCCATCCGAATTACCTCACCGAACAAAACAACAGGGTGTTTTTGAATGATCCCGATCTGGGCATTCTGGTGTTCGACATTTACGGAGCCTATTACAAAACCATTCCCATCAAGGCATTGAGCCGTTTTCAGATCAGCGGAGATGAGGTTATTTATTACGCAAACAAAATGATCAGGACCTATAATTTCAAAACACTTATGGATGGTTCGCTTTCCGTTCCCGATACCACCGCTTCTGCCGTACGCGTCGAAAAAGGGCGTCTTTTTATTCTCAATGAAAAGGGCGTGGATATCTATTCGGCCAAGTGAGGTTTTTTCATCGGCGTTTTGCCTTTGCCGCGTTTTCCCATTTCCGAATGATTTGTTTTGTTTTCCCTCAGGACAAGGAATTCTGCCGTTGAATTCGCAGGAGATCCAAGCAGAGTCTCTTTCTTTTGACCTTCGCTAACCCCAATCGACCATAGTGCGCTTAAAATCAGATCGATATTGATCGTTTTGCTCGAAAAAGAGGAAACAACTATCAGATGGAAACCTAAATGTCGGGACAAAATAGTCAAAAATTAAAGAACTATAAATCAGATTATTGTATAGATGAGAAGCAAAAATTCATCGACGAATTTGGCGATTCGGAAATATAGAATTAGTTTTGTATCGATTAGAACGAAATATCAGATATCAATTTCGGATATGGCTTTTTAATTAAATTTTG
>PLXK01000092.1 GCA_003151415.1 Bacteroidota bacterium | reverse complement strand
GAAATTGTAAATCTGAACCGGGAAGCCGCCGAGACAAAAAACGATCAGCTGAAATCAGGCATCAGCAGTCAGGTGGAAGAACTCAAGACTGAAATCAAAACCAAAGAAGGCGATCTGACTGTCAATGATGCGAAACTGAGCAAACTGCAGAAGCAGGCGGAAGATTTGAACAACGAAGCTTATTTGGTTTATCAGATGAACGAGAAGATCAAATCAGGTCAGATAACAGCCAGTTCCGAGCCCATCGACAAAGACAAACTCAATGAACAGATCAGTGCCTACCATCCCAAAGAGCTGAAACATCCTTCTTCCTATGAAAGTCCTGCAACAGTTACAGACACCACTAACAATCCGAACGGGCAGGGGGGAGTTGCCATTAAGCAGCCGGTTCCCAATAAAGACCTGGTGGTTACGGTTCCTGTAAAGGAAAAGACCGTAAACAGTGAAGAAAAACTGATCAACGAAAAGTATGCTGCCGTTCTTGCGTCCTCGGATGCAAAGACGACTGAGCTTGAAAAGGAACAGGCAAAAACAGACGCTCTCAAACAATGGTCGGATGCCTTGAATATCCCTATTGAAGACAAAAAAGAGGAACTTGCCAAAACCCAGGATCAAGCCACACGGGATAAGCTCTCGGATGAAATCGGCAAACTCGAAAAGCAGAAACAGGAGAAACAAACACTTGCCAAGGAAAGCCAGACCCGGGTGGATAAACTCAAATCGGCCGAGCCTGTAGTTTCCTCTGTTGTAAAAGAAAAAAATGCCGATACCTCTTTACATCAGACACACACACCTCCGGATGTTTCCCCTGTAAAATCGGATGTTGCAAGTATACAGACACCTTCTTCGATCCAGACAGCAGTAGACACCAAATTCAGCGGGCAGACCGCCGCCCTGGATACCATTACCCGTCCGGCAGATAAGGAAACGGCAAAGGCGGAAGTTTATAATAAATGGGCAACAACAATAGAGACGGACATCGAAGGCAAAAAGAAAGAGCTGGGTGTGACAGGCGATAAAGATCAGCAGAGCAAACTGAGTAAAGAAATAGACGACCTTGAAAAGGATGCTGCTGATAAGAGGGGCCTTGAAAAAAAGAGCCTCGCCGCCGCAGAGCAACTCAAGAAAACAGAATCTTCGACTCCTGCGGTTGTGACCACCCAACCGGATTACGAAAATACTTACAGTGCCCAGCTTGCTGCGAGTGACAAAGAAGTCAAACCGGGGGCTTCCAACGACTCCTCCAAAGCCGTTCTCTATACAAAATGGGCCGATGCACTGAGTAACGACATCGACAGCCGGAAAAAGAACCTTCAGAATATCAGTGATAAAGCCAAACGGAATTCCGAGGAACAGACCATCTCGGACCTGCAGACTGAATTGGCCGGCAAGCAGGCAGTCGCCAGGAAATTGGCCGAGCGTTCATCGAAAGACAAGACTATTGCATCAGTTCCGGCCAAAGAGAAAGAAGCACCAGCAGTGGCAACGGTAAACTCAACTTCTGAAAGCACAAATTACAGTCCTGAACGACAGAAACTGGATTCCGAATCCAAACAGCTAAAAGTAAAGGCAGATTCGGTTTATGCTTCGGCAATGAAGCTTCAGGGAGATGAACGGGCCGCCAAGCTGAAAGAATCAAATGAACTGGAAAAAGATTCGCGGAATAAAAAATCGGAAGCTGTAACTGTTACGGCAAAAGCCAATGAAAAGGAATACACGCTGAATTCGCAGAAGATGGTCCGGTATGCTTCACAAGCCGGGGCTGCTGATAAGCCTGAACTTACCCAGGCCAATACCCTGAATACGGAATCTAAAAACGAGTTCGAAAAGGCAAAGAAGATGCGCGAGGCGGCCGCTGCGAATGACAGCTATTATGCCAAACAGGAGGCTCTGAAAGGCGCTGAAGAGAATGAACGATCAGCCATCAGTAAGCAAAATCAAAGCCTGATCCTTTTTGCCGCAGCCTATCCGGATGTGAAAACTGCTGAACCTGCGGTTGTGGCCGATAACGATCCTGTCATCAAAGTTCCGGATAATCCGACCTTTGAACACATCCGGACTCCGGATACCGATACGGCAAAAACGAGTACCGCAATTGTCGTTTCTCATGCGCCTGTGACCGACACCAATGCGATTACCCCGGTGCATACAGACACCGTTTCTTCGCCCTCGGCAACCGTGAAGAGTTCGGGCGAGCTGGCCGCCTTGGATGCGGAGACCCGAAAATCTGCAGCGTATAAAAATTATACCCGGTTAAAGGTTGAGCTCGATATTGAACAGGCACTTGTAAGGGCTGACAATAAAAATGCAGACGCATTTCAAATGAAGGCGCAGGCAAACATGAGAGAATCGGATGATCTGATGAAAAGTTCCGAAGCCATGACCGATTCTGTCACAAAGAAGGATGCTGTATTGAAAGCCAAGAAATACGAAGATCTGGCAGCCAGGGATTTTACAAAAGCAGATTCGACAAGGGCACATGGTCGTAAGCTCAATGAAGCTGCCATTGCCAAACGCAATGAATACAACGCCATGTTGGATGGGATGGATCCCGCAACAAGGGCTTCTGTCATTGCTCTTGCCGATAAGGATTCAAACCCCGATTCTGTGGCGGGCGACTCCAATGCCGTGGCCTCGGTTGCTGTCAAGCCTAAAAAGATTGTGAAAACAACAACACCGGCGCCGATCAAACCAGCAAAAACTCCGAAGGATTCAACTCTGGCAACATCCCAACCGGTCATCACTCCCAAAGACGCAAATCGACTTGCCGTGAAACCGGTGAAGGCACCCAAGGATTCTAACCCGGTTGTTGTAAAACCGCTGAAAAACCCTAAGGATTCAAACCCTGTTGCAGCTAAAACAACAAAACCAGACAAAACGATTAAGCCGGCTAAGACAACAACTGCGGATCAGCCGGATCCGGCAACAACCAAAGAAAAATCAGGACTTTCGGCAAACAGCGAAGTGTTTGCAATCAATGCTTCCGCTCCGGCAACCAAGGTGATTCCAATTGACAAGGAGCTGCCACAGGGACTCGTTTTCAAAGTGCAGATCGGTGCATTCAGAAATCCGATATCACCGGCCATCTTTAAGGGGATGAATCCTTTGACCGGCGAAACCACCCCGCAGGGTTACATCCGCTTTACTGCAGGGCTGTTTTCCAGATTCGAATCTGCTGAAAAAGCGAAAAACGACATTCATGCTCTTGGTTTCAAAGATGCATTCGTAGTCGCCTTTTTCAATGGCAAACGCATTTCTGTAAATGAAGCCATGTCTATGGACAAAACGTCTTCTGCATCTGTGCCGGAAATTGCTTCCGGTAACAATCCGGCAGGCTTTCCAAACCGGGAACCCAAAAAGAAAAACGCAGCGGATGCCAGCCCCGGGATAGTAAACACCAATACGCCTGATTCAACGAAGAAAGTAAGTGATCTTGAACCGGCAAAAGTGAATAATGCCCTGCCTGTTATCAGCCACGATGCTCCTTCCGCGATTGCAAAAACAAGTGATGTAACCGCTATCTCCGGCTTGTTCTATACTGTGCAGGTAGGAGTTTATTCGAATGCGGTAAGCAATGAAAAACTCTTTGGTATCCAGCCCCTGAATACCGAAAAAATGCCCAATGGTAACCTGCGTTACACCTCCGGACAATACACGGATATTGCCAAAGCGACAGAAGCCCGCAATAAAATCGTGGAGACTGGTGTTAAAGATGCCTTTGTGGTTGCATACTACAATGGTCATCGTCTTTCTCTGGATGATGTCAAGAAAGGAAACCTGTCTGCATCGCAGCTCCCTGCCAATCCTGCAAATGAAAATGCTGTAAAAGCCCCAGAGCCGACCAAGGAGAAACAACCCAAAGAAAAGAATGGAACAAATAATGCTGTTCCTTCGGGAAATGTAGTTTCTGCCGGAAATACCCCGGATTACAGCAGTTTTGACAAACGGCCCATCGAGAATGTAAAAGCCGATACAGGTGTGGTGTTTAAAGTTCAGATCGGTGCGTTCAAAGAACAGGTGCCAATCGAAATCGCCAACAAATTCCTGCTTTTTGCCCGACGGGGAGTATCGAGTTACAAAGACGAAAATGGAAACACGGTCTTCACAATTGGTCATGTAAAGAACTATGCAGATGCCCAATTCCTCAAAGAAGAAGCTGTTGCAAAAGGCATTCCCGACGCCTTCATTCTTTCGTTTAAGGATGGGAAAAAAATTCCGGTTTCTGATGCCAGAGGAGGGCAATAAGACACGGATTTATCAACCGGAACTCCGGCAATAACCGAAGCGACAGAAATGACAGCTATCGGTGTCACTATAGATTGAATGCGATTGCAGATGGTGTCATCCAAAGTGCTGTCGACACATTCCGGATCCAGAACGAATCCATCTGTCAGGAGATTAAATAGCCAACGGCTTAAGGAGATATCAACAGGAGTCCTTTCTTTTCACTCTGTATCGTGATGTTATCCATCGCTGAAACTTTATTTTCCATCTCTGTAACCTCGTGCTTCGTTGCTGTTCCGGTTGATCGCCTGTATGGACAGAAATGATACAAACACGAGCCGGAAAAAGGGTTTGTAATTGCAATTGATAAACACCTGAACAGCTATTGATTCAATCTGGATCCACCTCGTATCCTATTCGATTTGCAGTGACATCTGTCGCAAAATCAATCGTTTAGAATAGAGAAGGGGAGGCAGCCGGAATACGGTTAAAGGTGTTTTTTCATCTGTCTGTTCAGTACTGTGAAACGGCAGAATGGGAATTTCATTAGGATTTAAAGCAAAACGGTAGTAATTTTGTACCATAAACCTCAAGAAATGAACTCCTATCCATCTTTAAGTAAGCCCGGCACGAAAGTGAAGCCTCAGGTTGAAGTGGAAACTGAGGTGAAACCGACGCATACCATCATTCTTTATAACGATGACGTCAATACTTTCGATCATGTTATTGAAATGCTGATGAAATATTGCGACCATCAGCCTGAACAGGCCGAACAGTGTGCTTTTATCGTGCATCATGTAGGGAAATGCGGTGTTAAGAACGGGGAGTATGACAAATTGGTTCCCATCTGTTCGGCCCTTCTCGAACGTGGACTCAGTGCCCAGATCGAGGAATAAGCACAATAAAAATCCAACCCATTTACCGGCAATTGCTGCCGTTTGAAAAATAAACTCAAACGGCTGTGTTATAACTTTGAATGTTTGCCTCAAAAACCTACTTTTGGCAAGCGTTAATCACAAACACATCCATCTATGAACATTCACGAATATCAGGGNNCAGGAAGGTATTGTTGCCGATACTCCCGAAAAAGCTGTGGAAGCGGCCAAAGAACTGCAGAAACAAACCGGAACCGGATGGTTCGTGGTCAAGTCGCAGATTCATGCCGGCGGACGTGGTAAAGGCAAAATCGTTGGAAGCGAACAAAGGGGAGTGGCCCTTGCCAAATCCGTGGATGACGTAAAACAGATTTCCACAAATATTCTGGGCCATAGCCTGGTTACGGCCCAAACAACGGATAAAGGCAAACTGGTCAGAAAAGTGCTCATCGCTCAGGACGTATACTACCCGGGCGAAACACCGACAAAGGAATTTTATATCAGCGTTTTGCTCAACCGGGCAAAAGGCCGCAACATCATCATGTATTCAACGGAAGGCGGTATGAATATAGAAGAAGTGGCCGAAAAAACGCCGCACCTTATTTTCAAGGAAGAGATTGATCCGAAGGTGGGGCTGCAGGGATTTCAGTGCCGCAAGATTGCATATAACCTGGGTCTTTCGGGAGATGCCCAAAAGAACATGGTGAAGTTTGTTGCATCGCTGTACAAAGCCTACGATACAATTGACGCATCGCTTTTTGAAATCAACCCCGTTCTGAAAACATCCGACAACAAAATTATTGCTGTGGATGCAAAAGTATCTCTGGATAACAACGCACTTTTTCGCCATGAAGATTATGCTGCCCTGCGTGATGAAGCCGAAGAAGATCCTACAGAAGTGGAAGCCGGAAAACATTCACTGAATTATGTGAAGCTTGATGGTAACGTAGGCTGTATGGTGAACGGAGCAGGTCTTGCCATGGCAACGATGGACATCATCAAACTTGCAGGCGGAGATCCTGCAAACTTTCTGGACGTAGGCGGAACGGCCAATGCAGCCCGGGTGGAACAGGCCTTCCGGATCATTCTGCGTGATGAACATGTCAAAGCCATTTTAGTCAATATTTTCGGCGGTATCGTCCGTTGCGACCGGGTTGCACAGGGCATCGTTGATGCTTACCGGAATATGGGAACCATCCATGTACCCATCATCATCCGTTTGCAGGGAACCAATGCCGTTGAAGCGAAGAAGATTATTGATGAATCAGGTCTGAAAGTATTCTCTGCCATTCAGTTGCAAGATGCAGCCGATCTGGTGAAGAAAGTATTGTCCTGATTGTCTTTTGACTACGGTTTGATACTGTGCTTTTTTTCCTCAGCAGTGGAAGCGGTGGATAAGGAATCCAGACTGGCCGGTCCGGACCCGAAATAAGAGATTAACAATGCTGCTCCGAGAAGGGCAGCATTTTTCATGAAATTGCCTGTCTGAATTCCCATTTGCATCGGGTCGGTTTCCTTCCAAAATGCATGCATGTATAATGTAACGGGAATCAGAAAAACAACAAGCAACCAGGCACCCGCCTTTGCTTTATAGCCTAAAAGAATGCTTAATCCTCCAACAGCGGCCAATACGGCTGATAATGGAACAAGCACCGACGCAGCCGGCACCTGCCTGGCTTCGGCATAAGCAATGGTTGATGTCTTGAAATGGCTCATCAGACTCAGGATAAAAATGAGTGAGAAAAGGATCCGGCCGATAACAACAATGATTTTCATGTATGCCCGTTTTTGTTTCTTTTTTGGGATCTTCAAATAAAGATTTGAGCCTGGCAAGCTTTTCCTATCAGTGCCCGATCAATTCTTCTTGCAACAAGAATAGGCATTCATTCAATATGTATTATAAATGAGATCTATTTTAAGTATAAATGCGGATGTGTAACTATTGACTTATACCGATTTGTTTTTCTTATCCAGCATCTGTAGTCAAAAAGGAGAAGGGTTGTTGAAAGGGCAGTGGTCTTGCTTGTATACCACAGGTAGGAAAACAAAAAATCCCGATAGAATCGGGATTTTTTAAATTATAAAAACAGAATGCTTATTTGCTCAAAGTGATCTTTGATTTCTGACCTTGCTGACTGACTTCGAAAACAAGCTTGTTAGCGGTAAGTTCAACAACACTAGCCGTGTCGTTTTTGCCTTCCTGTGTCATTGTCATTTTGCTGCCATCTTCGTTTAGTTTCCAGGTACCTTTGTTCTCCTGACCCATCATCTTCACAGTGTAAGATCCGTCTTTGTTGAAGTCGAAGCTGGTTGTTTTTTTCATTTCATCGATTTGCGATTTCATTTGCGCTTCGAATTTTGCTTTCATTGAATCCGGAATTTCTTTCGGCATCGGAGCTGCCATATCAGCAAGCTTCCAGGAACCTACAACCAATTCAGATTTTTTACCGCCTGCACATGCAACCAGTGTTACGACTGCAGCAGTGAAGAGAATGCTGATAATTTTTTTCATTTGACGAATTTTTTTTGGGTGGTTTGTTTTTATTTAGGTGCAAAGATAGAAATAAACAGTTCTGTCGGCAGATTTTGATGAAAAAAGGGCAGGAATATATGAATCGTCGTCTCCCGGCTTTGTCATTCTGGGCCGAATCACATCCATCGCTGCCGGGCAGATGCAAATTTTATCCCAGGGTGCTTTTTCGCATTATTGTGCCTTTTTGTGAGGTGCCCTGCGGGGGCCGCTGTTGCCTCTGGCCGGACCGTTTCCGCCTGGTCTCCGTCCTTTTCCCTGAAAATTGCTTCTTCCGCCACCGTGTGCTTTGGGATCGTATGCGGGGCCTTCGCCCAAGCCATCAGGCAAAGGAATCTTTTGAATGGTCTTTTCCAGGAATTTTTCAATACGCTGAAATTTTTCCTGGTCCTTATCATTGATGAATGTGATGGCAACACCGGTCGACTCGGCTCTGGCCGTACGCCCAATGCGGTGGATATAATCTTCGGCATCGCCCGGGACATCAAAATTGATGACCAGACCTATATCGTCAATGTCTATCCCCCGGGATACAATATCGGTGGCAACCAGGCCCTGAATTTTGCGGCTCTTGAA
>PLXK01000255.1 GCA_003151415.1 Bacteroidota bacterium | reverse complement strand
AGCACAGGTACCGCCTCTGTAAATGTGACAGGAGGAAATCCGGGGTATACTTATGTTTGGAGTCCTGCTCCCGGCGGAGGGCAGGGAACGGCAAATGCAACAGGGCTTGGCGCAACAAATTATACTCTGACAGTGAAAGACACAAAACTTTGCAGCCAGACTTACACGATATCCATCACCTCAGCCGGAGGACCATCTGCGAGTCTTGCTTCTTCAAACAATCTCAGCTGCAATGGATCCTGCAACGGCGCGGCAAAAGTAAATGCCTCCGGAGGAACAGGTCCCTATACCTATTCCTGGACTGCCAATCCGAGCATTCTTGATTCGGCTGTCGGGCTCTGTACAGGAACCTTTACCTGTACCATAACAGATAAAAACGGTTGTAAAATCACACAGACAGCAACAATCAGTCAGCCTCCGGCAATTGCTGCCGTACCTGTTTCCACAGCAGCAAGCTGCGGAACAGCCAATGGTACAGCAACGACTAATGCTTCAGGAGGAACCGGAGCACTTTCGTACAGCTGGACTCCTGCTCCCGGGGCAGGACAGGGCACTTCGGCCGCAAGCGGACTTTCTGCCGGAAACTATACCGTTGTTGTTACCGATGGGAAAAACTGTGCGCAACAATTCAGTGTGGCGGTAAACAATTCGGGAGGCCCATCAGCAAGTTCTCTTCATACTAATCCTACATGCAGTGCCGCTTGCAGCGGAACTATTACGGTTTCTGCCAGCGGAGGAACCGGTGCCATGACGTATTCCTGGTCGCCTGGGCCAAATTCCACCAATGCGCTTTCGGGTTTATGTTCAGGTATATATACTTGTTTTATCCGGGATGCCAACAATTGTCTGATCACGCAGACCGATACGATAAAGGCGCCTTCAGCTCTTGTTATTAATCCGACCCAGTCGAATCTTTCTTGCAACGCCAGCTGCAACGGACTTGCAAGAGCCAGCGCCAGCGGAGGAACGGCCGGATATGCGTATTCCTGGACGGGCAACGCAAGTGTGCTTGACTCGATTACAGCATTGTGTGCAGGATCATACACCTGTACGGTGACCGATGCCAACGGATGCTCTCTTCCACAGGTTTTTTCAATCACATCACCTGCCATACTCAGTCTCGCACCTTTACAAACAAATCTTTCCTGCAATGGCACATGCAACGGAACAGCTACAGCAACACCAAGCGGAGGAACTGCAGGCTATACCTGGTCCTGGATGAGCCTTGCTGCGGTCACTCCAACGGCAAGCTCTTTGTGTGCCGGATCGTATACCTGTACCGTAACCGATGTCAACGGATGTTCTGCGAGTCAGATTTTTTCCATCACAGAGCCTGCATTGCTCATTGCCAGCGATAGCTCACTGCCAGGCACTTGTCAGCAGCCAAACGGTTCGGCTTCTGTTTATCCCGGAGGCGGTACCGGAGCCTATCATTATCTCTGGTCCCCATCAGGGGGCACAGGAGCAATCAGCGCAGGTTTGGACTCGGGCATTTATGTGTGCACTATTACAGATGCAAACGGTTGTATGGCAACGGTAACGGATACGGTGAAAAATATCGGTTCCAAACCCAATGCAAGTATGACAGCCGGAGGACCGAATATTTTTTGCACGGGAGGAAGTGTCACCCTTACCGCATCGGGCGTCGGCCCTTACAGCTGGAGTACGGGAGCCTCAGGCAATTCAATACTTGTCAATGCATCCGGCATTTATACCCTTAGTCTTACCAATGCCTGCGGATCGTCTTCTGCTTATGGTACAGTACTGGTAAAACCCATGCCCAGCCCGGCCATCAGCGGGTTGAGTAAAATGTGTGCGGGCGACGTCAGCGTCCTTTCTGCTACCGGTGGCTCATCCTATCTCTGGAATACCGGAGCAAAAACAGACACCATTCATGTTTCAAATTCGGGTGTATACTCCGTGGCAGTAACAAATTCCTGCGGTACCGTTACCACTCAGGATACGGTGAAAGTAAACAGTGTCATGGCCAATTTCAGTTCAAGTGTTCACACAGGTGTTCCCCCTTTGCCTGTGGTCTTTACCGATAACAGTTCTGCATCGGCGACTACCTGGCAATGGACATTTGGAGATGGCACCACCGGAAGCGGCCAGGGCGCAACGCATACTTATCCGGCATCAGGAACCTATACGGTTACACTCACTGTCACCGATGCCAACGGATGTGTTGGTGTGTTTACAGATGTGATTGATGTCAAAGAAAATGCCTCCTGGATTGTAGTGCCGAATGTCTTCACACCCAACGGAGACGGGACCAATGATCTGTTTCAGATTTCTTCACAGGGCATCAGCATTTTCGATGCCGTAATTTATGATCGCTGGGGTGTTATGATGGCACACCTGTGGTCACCTGCCCAGGGATGGGATGGGACGACAACAGCGGGCCTGCTGGCCGTAAACGGAACGTATTATTACATCATCAAGGCAACCGGCGATGACGGAACCTTGTACAATCTCACCGGGTTCATCATGCTCATCCGATCGGAATAGGGCGCATCGGAATTCCCTCAAGTAAACATATGGACATTCAGATACTTAGACATGCTGGACATGAAATGAGTGCTGGTTTACATAGTCAGAGGAGTGGTTTACACAAACAGAGCACTGGCTTACAAAGTCAGAGTACTGGTTTACAGAGACAGGGGAGTGGTTTACAAAACCGGAATACTGGTTTGCAAAATCAGAATACTGGTTTACATAAACGGAGAAATGGTTTACAGAATCAGAGTACTGGCTTACACAGACAGGGGAGTGGTTTACAAAATCAGATCACTGGTTTACATTAACAGAGGAGTGTTTTACAAAATCAGAATACTGGTTTACAGAATCAGAGGAGTGTTTTACAAAATCAGAATACTGGTTTACAGAATCAGAGAACTAAATTGCACAGATGGAGTACCGGATTGCAAAATCGGTGGCCTAGCAAGCATTATCAGAATACTGGCTTACATAACCGCGGGAGTAAAAATCACCAACAGAGTACAGGCTTACACAATCAGAGGTCTGGTTATCAGAATTCCTGAAAAAAAACAAAAAAAATCCTTTCTTGTTTTCGGAGCAAGACGAATGGTGAACAGGAAAGTATGGATAAAGAAAGCAATTGGTTTGAAGGAAACAGTCTTTCCGGATCGAATTAGGAATTTGTGGATTTATAAAGAACAGAGCCGGCTAGGAATTCTAACCGGCTCTGTTTGTTTCGGGCGAAGTCGAAAGGATAATTATCTGATCAATTGTGCAAAACCGGTATAGGTTCGTTTATCCACCTGGATGATATAATAATAAACACCATCGGGAGCGGGTTTGCCGGATGTGTTGCGTCCGTCCCATCCGTTGTGCCGTTGTGTGGTTGAAAACATAATTACCCCCCAGCGGTCGTATACAGTGAATTTAAAATCGTTGCGGATACACAATCCATTTACATAAAGAATGTCATTCACTCCATCGTCGTTTGGGGTAAAAACGTTGGGTACGGTTGTTTCCGTTTCGCATGGATTGAAAATAAACCTCACCGAATCCATGTTTGTACATCCTCCCGCTCCGATATCTGTAATGGTTAGATAATAAGTGGTGTCTTTCCCCAGGCAGCTGACAATGGGGTTGTCGCAGTTCGTACAACTCAAGCCCGAAGATGGGGTCCAGGTGTATGACACCGTTCCAAGAACCGGGCCTGACAGGGAAGTCGACAAAGAAATAAAATCGCCTTCGCTGATCTGGATGGCCCCCCCTGGGTTAATACCGATATTGATGATCTGGGTTGCGTTGACATTTCCGGTTAGATTTGCAGCCGGTAATTCACAAATGTTGTGATTGGGAAGTGTATCGCCAAGCAGCAGAATCGGAGTGACATTGATGGCATGTGTGTAGGTATGGACAACTGTCGTCTGAGTTGATTTGGCAATGACCGTTCCGTCGCCAAAATCCCAGGTGAAATAACTTGCGANNAACAAATAACTTGCGTTTTTGCTCAGACCGTGAAAAGTTACGGTCAGCGGAATGCAACCGGTAACCGGGCTGAATGTAAAGCTTCCGATGGGCCCGGGCACGACAACGATGCTGTCTTTTCTGACAGTATCTATACATCCTCCAAGATTGGTAACAACCAGAGTGACTTTGTATACCCCGGGACTTGTATAGGTATAGGACGGATCCTGGAGTGTTGAATTGGCGCCGTTGCCGAAATCCCAGAACCACTTATTGACAAAGCCGGTACTTTGATCCAGGAATTGAACATGTTCGGTTCCGCAGCCATACGAGAGAATGGAATCGCGGAATGAGGCTTTGGGTTTGAGAATAAGAATCTTTTTTTGAATGGTACTGTCACAGCCATTGCCATCCGAAACTGTAAGGGAGACGGTATAGGTATTGTCCAAAGGATAGGCATGAGTGGTTGTTGGAGTTGCCGTTGTTGCATTGGTCCCGTCGCCGAAAGACCAGCTGTACATAGCCGGAGCGAAAACAGTTGTGGCAGACGCATCGAACAGAAGCGGATCTCCTTTACAACTGAATGTATCCACGGCGAGTACAGGGTAAGGTTTGGATGGCCGGATATAATTGACCCGTGTAACGGATGCTGTACAACCGTCTTTGTCCTGAACGGTCAGGGCCACATTGTAGGAGCCACGAAGCAGATAGAGATGGGAAGGCGCAGAACCGGCAATGGCCAGCGGGCTTCCATCACCGTAGTTCCATGTCCATTTGATGATTGTGGAGTCGGAAACGGTGGAATCCTTAAACGCAACAAGCAACGGAGCGCAACCGACTTGCGGAGTGCCCGTGAAATTGGCCAGATCGATTCCAAGGGCATGCACATAATTGGGTACAGTAACCGAATCGGGGCAACCGTTCACATCCGTGATTTTGAGTTTTACAGAATAGGTTCCTTTGACGGAATATGTTTCAGGAGGATTGGCCGTTGCTGCCGTTGTGCCGTTTCCAAAGCTCCAGGAATAAACGGAAGCATCCTGTGATGTGCTGCTGAAATTAATAATAAGCGGGATACAGCCATTGGGCGGATTGGGATTGGTCGTAAAACTGGCAATGGGTTGGGCAATGGCAAAGGTTTGTGTTGTGGCAAAGGAGCATCCCGTCTTCCTGTTGAAGGCCGTGAGGGTAACCACTTTGGCCCCCCGGGTGGCATAAATATGGGTAGGGGTATTGTTGTTTGTAAAGTCAGTTGTGCCATCGCCAAAATCCCAGGTTACCGAATCAGCGGCTACCGAGGCGTTTGTAAAGAAAACGGTAAAGTAATTCGTGCAGCTCAATGTGTAAGAGAACACGGGTTTCGGCGGTAATACCGTAATGAGCTTGGCTTTAACCAGAGTATCCGCGCAGCCGTTGTTTAAAGCAATGAGTGTGACATTGAATGTTCCGGTATCACCATAAACGTGATTGGGGTTCTGAACCAGCGTATCTGTTCCTCCGTCTCCGTATTTCCAGAACCAACTGTTTGGGTTACCGGTCGAAAGATCTGTAAAGCTGACAGCCTTGCCAAAACAGATGGTATCCGGAGATGCCTTGAAATTGGCTACCGGCGTTGCCCCGGTTTGTACGTATCCGATTTTTGTCAGGCTGTCTTTGCATCCTGTGGTTGTCACAATAGTCAGTTTTACATTGAATACACCTGCTGTTGTATATGTGCAGGGAGCTGTGGGCGTGGCTGTTGTAATTGTGGTGCCGTTTCCGAAATCCCAGATGTAGGAAGAGATCGGAATAAGACCGGCAGATGCCGTATCGGTAAAGACCACGGTCAGCGGTACACATCCCGATAAGGGTTTGGCTCCTGAAAAACCGATTTTAGGAAGGGATACGATAACCAGGTTGTTTTTGATGACGGTGCTTGTGCAGCCATTCGCATTTTTTATGGTGAGCGAAACGGTGTAAGATCCCGGCAGAAGATAGAGATGACTTGCAATCTGCGTATTGCCTGTTGTTCCGTCGCCAAAGTTCCAGTTCCACGAAACCGCCCCGGTGGTGGTATCTGTAAAGGTTACCTGGAATGGAACTGAACAGCTCTGGCTTGTGGTGTTTGTGAATCCGGCTTTGGGATTGGGAGAAACAGAGATCAGGGCAGGTTTGGTTTTTGTGTCTGAACACCCGTTTGCATCGGTTGCCTGAAGCGATACGGTATAGATTCCGGGGGTGGCATATATGTAGGAAGGATTCTGAGCCGGAGATGTTCCGCCGTCGCCAAAGGTCCAGGTCTGCGAGGTGGAAACAGGTGCAGATAAATTTGTAAAATTAACCGGGTTGCCCGCGCAGACTTTTGTCGTATCCGATTTGAAATCGGCAACGATCTTGTTAATCACCACCAAATTGGGCCTTACTATAGAATCCTTGCAGGTGCCCTGGGTGACAATCAGCTTGACTGTATAAGACCCGGCGGCCTGATAGTTGTTTGCAGGGCTGACAGCCACGGAGGTGTTGCCATCGCCAAATGACCAGGAATAAGTAGGGGAACCGATAGCCGTTGATGTATTTGTAAATGTAACCAGCATGGGAGGTATGCAGCTGAACAAAGGAGTGGCCGTAAATGAAGCAACAGGGGCAGGGTTGATGACTACAGAAACCACTATTTTACCTGTGCATCCATGCACATCCGTTACAATGAGACTCGCCGGATAGGTTCCTGCAGAACTGTATATATGTGTGGCAGTGCCAACGGCTGTGACCAGACTGGTTCCATCACCAAAATCCCAGCTCCAGTTATTGATGGCTCCGCTGCCGGGAACAGAATGATCCGTAAAAATCATGGGGTTGCCAATGCAGGATGAGGCAGGTGCAGTGGAGAAGGCGGCTACCGGATTGCTGAAAACCGTAATGATTTGTGTTGTCGTATTGGATGAGGTTGCATTGGAAACAGTAAGCGTTACTGTATAGGTGCCGGGTGCGGCATAAATTGCACCTTCAGGCTTACCCGGAGTAGAAGTGATGTCGCTATTGCCATTGCCAAAGGTCCATGACCATGTCGTGGGTGAACCTGTTGAAAGATCTGTAAAGGCAACAGAGAGAGGGCTGCAACCGGAAGTGACACTGGATGAAAATTTGGCTACAACAGAAGCGTTGACATGAAGAACTGAAGAAATCATCAACACAATACTAATCCAGAATGTTGGCAGCGCTTTCCTCATAACAGGGTGGTGTTTACAAATTTAAACTAAAATACGGTATAGCCTCATTTACCAAAATGGATTTCGAAATAGTTATGAGCACTGGAATTGTATATCTTGAGACCCATTTGCAGGGCTTTTCACTCGCATCGGTACAGGTGATCGGGATATCNNCTGTAACCTACTGTAAAATAACAGGATATGTGGTTTTCTTAAAGATTACATGCAGTTGGTGCAAATGACTTTTTAAGAAAAAATCTTTCTGACCCTTTTTGCCTGCCGCATGAATTCCATCTCATCTGATCCAGATGAAATCACCAGCCTTTTTTTATTATTCATAAAAATGCATTGAAATCCTTTGGAGTCTCCATAAAATAGTTTAACTTAACACGTATTTTGAGTAGTTTCTATGTTTAAAACTGATATTTGAATCTGAACTCTTACTTAATCCCTCTTTCATGAAATATTTCCGACTTTTCTCCTCCGGAGTTTGGCTTGTTGTTTTGCTGGCTGGTTGGGTTCATTCAGCACAGGCACAGCAGTCTGTTCAGGGACAGGGGTATAATTCAGAAGCGCTTTGGAGGAACTACGACCATACCGGGTTTCATAAAAAACTTCAGCAACAGCTCGGCCTTGATAACAAGGATTATGACGCGTTTCAGAAATATCTGATCCTCGTAAAAAAAACATGGAAGGACGAGGAAGTCTTTTTTACAAAGGCTCAAAAGGGGATCCTAAATCCTCTGAACATAAATGCCTTTTTCAATCAGTTAAGAAATAAATATTACGGATATTATCCTTCCTTTATTGCTTATACCGACAGCATGAACAAGGTCCTGACACAGCGCTCCTTTTTTGGGGCAGCTGCCAATCCGGGCCTTCTTGCCTGTGGGCAGCCTTGCACCAATCCCGGTTTTGAAACAAATGATTTTACAGCCTGGAACCAGACCGAAGGTTCATCCATCTCCGGAAGCGGTATGTCCGGAGTCAGTTTATCTCCCGGCACCAGTCAGACGTCCATCACAAGTGCCGGACCCGATCCGGTGGTAGGCGCGCCTTTGCCAATGGTTTATCCGGGCGGGGGAACACATTCGGCCATGGTCGGCAACGGACCCATTACCGGGGCTCAGGCCGGAGGGTTGTCCACTTCTTTTACAGTATCTGCCACAACAACCAACTTTACTTATGCTTACGGAGTTGTGTTGGAGGATCCGGGACATCCCGTGAGCGACCAGCCTTATTTTTTCCTGACACTCACAGACCAGTCAGGTAACATTCTGGCCTGCGGAGCATATTCTGTAACAGCGGGCCCGGGCATTGCCGGTTTTACCCAGATGCCAGGAACGGATGTGTATTACAGGCCATGGACGACGGTTTTTGTGGATCTTACACCCTATGTGGGACAATGCGTCACACTTTCTTTTATTTGCCGCGACTGTGACCAGGGCGGACACTACGGATACGCATATGTGGATGCTTCCTGCGCTCCTGCGCAAATTGTCACGTCTTCTCCTGCTATCTGCGGAAGCAGCTCCATTACACTCACAGCTCCTGCCGGGGCAAGCGCTTATGCCTGGACCGGACCCGGTATTGTGGGAGCAAACAACACGCAGGTGATTACCGTAAACGTGGCCGGCACGTATGATGTGACATTGACTTCGGCCGTTGGCGGATGTACAACCAAATTAAGCATCACCGTACTGGGCAATCCAAGCAGCCCGACCGCTAATTTTTCGGCCGTACCCGTCTGCGCCGGAAGCCCCATGCAGTTCAATGATCTTTCACTTCCCGCAGGGGGCATCACGGCCTGGGATTGGGATTTCAATGCCGATGGCGTTTCCGATGCCTCTACCCAAAATCCGACACACGTTTTTCCGGCTCCCGGAATTTATCCCGTGCATCTGACCATTACCTGGCCCCCCTGTACACACGATACAATTATCAATGTGGCTGTAAATCCTCTTCCCGTTCCGGCCTTTACTTCAACAACGGGCTGCGTCGGCACACCGACCACTTTCAATACCGGCACTCCGGGTACCATGTATGCCTGGGCATTTGGTGATGGAACGACTTCGGCATTACAGAATCCGACTCACATCTATGGAACAAGCGGAACTTTTTCTGCAAGCCTGACCGTGACCGGTGCAGGTGGTTGCTCGGGAACAATCAGCCAGAATGTGGTGGTGATATCATCGCCAACGGCTGCATTTACTGCCAATGTGGTTTGTCTTGGCAACGCAACAACTTTTAACAATACATCAGCCAATGGCAATACTTACGGATGGACTTTCGGGGATGCCTCAACATCTGCACTTCAAACTCCCACACACATTTATGCCGCCGGTGGAACTTACAATGTCACCCTGGTCGTTACAGCAACAGGCGGATGTACGAACACCGTTACGGTTCCTGTGAATGTGTTCGGATTGCCCAAGGCCGATTTTACCAATACCAGCGTTTGTGTTAATGCGGCCACAGCCTTCACCGATATTTCAACAGTAGGCAGCCCTGAAACGATCAATCAATGGGCCTGGAGTTTTGGCGACGGAACTACCGGAACACTCGAAAATCCAAGTCACACCTATGCCACTGCCGGAACTTTCACGGTACAAATGATTACGGTAACCGATAAACTCTGTACCGATACCATTTCACATGTGGTGACGATTTACCCGCCTCCTGTTGTCGCCTTCAAAGGCGATTCTTTGGAACACTGCGCTCCCTGGTGTGTTAATTTTACCGACGCCTCTGCAGTGCCCGGAGGAGCCATCACACACTGGACCTGGAATTTCGGGGATGGTTCGGCCAATGTGAACCAAACGACCTTTGCTGTTGAAAACCATTGCTATCAGGCTGCCGGCACTTACGCGGTATCACTCACGGTGAGTTCGGATAAAGGCTGCGTTTCCAACCTCAATAAACCGGCGTACATCACCACCTGGCCGAAACCCAAAGCAGAGTTCAGCTCTTCAGATCCGGCCACCATACTTCAGCCTGTGGTTACTTTTACAGATCAATCCAGCAATGCGGTTGCCTGGGACTGGCGTTTCGGAGATGGCGACAGTCTTGGCTTACTTACACCAAACCCTGTTCATACCTATCCGTCGGAGGATTCGGGTACATACAACGTGAAACTTCTTGTTTACAGTATTCATGGCTGTACCGATACCATCTCACACCCTGTTCACATCGGCCCTGTCTTTGACTTTTTTGCACCGAATTGCTATACGCCCAATGACGATGGAATCAATGATTTGTTTTTTGGATATGGGGTCGGTATTTATAAATACAATCTCATTGTCTTTGACCGCTGGGGAAATCTGATCTTTCAGACCCATGATCTCTATGAAGGATGGGACGGGAAGGTACAAGGCACCGGAGTCGTCTGTCAGGAAGACGTATATGTCTGGAAAGTCATACTCACCGATTGTTTTTACAAACCGCATACCTATATGGGACGCGTATCGCTGATCCGCTAAAAAACAGTGTTTTTTTTGCTGAAAACCCGGGATTCCCTCAATGGAACCCGGGTTTTCTATTTATAATTGGAAATACCATCACAAGGGCTTTGGCGTCATTATCCATCTGATTTAAAGGAAAAGCCAGAATAGTATTTGGTAATACATAATTTCGCAATCCCATTTTTTTGACCTAAATTCGGTTGCCTGAAAAAAAGGCAAAACGCTTTTTCACACACACACCAAACAAAACACAAAACACAAAACACAAGGCCATGAGAAAGATTACATTCTTTTCAACGCTTGCTTTGTTCTCACAGCTGTCCTTTGCGCAAACACAACGCATGGAGCTTTTTGAAGAATTCAGCAGCGAAAACTCTGCCGGGAGCGCTACTGCCAATCCCGTTGTAAACGCATTGCTCAATTCCAATACAGCCAAAGTGGCTGCCATCACTTATTTGAGTACGGTTCCCAGTGGCGGTCCGATAAGCGGACAGGACAGACGCGATACCCGTGCCCGCATACAGTATTACAATGTTCTTTTTTCTCCTTACAGCAGATTTGACGGGTCGGCCATACGCAATCCGCTTGACAGCACCCAGAATGGCAATGCAAGCCTGCTCGTTCAGAATGTCATAGATACGGCTTACAATGTAAACTCTCCTTTTACAATTTCACTGTCGCATACTTTCCATCCGTTATATGACAGTGTTACCGTAACGATGATTATCAAAGCCAGCCAGCCGTTCTCTTCATCGGGAACACTGACGGCACAGATCGTCATGGAAGAAGCCGCCATTCATTTGTCTTCCCCATCCGGAACAAACGGAGAAAAGGATTTTTACAATGTGATGCGCCGCATGATACCCGGTGCCACAACAACCAAGCCTCCCGGTACCGCCCTTCCAATAACATGGACGGCGGGTCAGGCCGACACCATTAAAATTACAGTGGCTGTTCCCGGTTATATTTACGACAATAGCCAGATCTGTTTTGTCGGTTTCATTCAGGATGATGGAAATTTTAGGGTCGAACAGGCTGCCAAGGACATGCCTATACCCATTGCCAATGATGCCGCAGCAACGGCTCTCAGCGGGTTGTCATTGTTGCAGTGCGCAAGCAATTTTATCAGCCCTGTTGTCACTATCAAGAACACAGGAAGCGCCGTGCTCACGGCCATGTCAATCAGATACCAGCTGGATGCAGCCGCGTCCTCGGTTCTGCCCTGGACAGGAAGTCTTGCTCCCGGCGCATCCATTGCCGTTAATCTACCCAACCAGATTCTTACCGCAGGCTCTCATACCTTCATGGCCTGGCCCACTTTCCCAAATGGCACAGCCGATGTGAATACCAGCTTCGATGTGCAAACAGGTTATGTGACTTATCAGAATGCTACAGGTATGGTCGCTCCGCTTGTGGAAGGATTTGAAGGCACCACCTTTGCCCCAGCCGGATGGATCATCGAGAATCCGGACAATGACGTGACCTGGAGACAGACAACCCGTGCGGGTGGTTTTGGAGCGTCGGCAAATTCTGCTGAAATTCAATTTAACAGATCTCCTGCCGGAAAAATCGATTATCTCTACAGCACCAATGTGGATTTAAATCTGTTTGCAACGGCATCGCTGACATTCAATGTGGCACATGCACAATGGAAAACAGAAAACGATTCGCTTATTGTGGAAGTCACGGCAGACTGTGGAGTAAGCTGGACAAGGGTGTATGCCAAAGGAGGCGCCGGACTTGCAACGGCTCCGGCCGATACTGCCGGAACCTTTTTGCCTACCGCTACCCAGTGGAGAGGTGAAGTTGTGAATCTGAATGCATTTGGAGGCCAAAACAGCGTGAATGCACGGTTCAAGGCCATCAGCGCTTTTGGTAACGCACTTTATATTGATGACGTAAACATCTCCAATGTGCCCGCGGGTATAAAGGAAAACAATCTGGTAAGCGATATCCGTATTTTCCCAAACCCGTTTGCCGACAACACCACGATTGCTTTCAGTCTGAAACATGCTGAAACTGTGAAACTGACCGTGTGCAACGTTCTTGGTCAGATCGTTTACCAGGCAGATCAGGGCCTGATGCAGGCCGGAGAAAACAGCCTCCGTTTCAACGGGACAAATCTTTCCAATGGTTTGTACTTCATGAACATGACCGCCGGAGATCAAACCCTCTCAAGAAAAATAACCCTCAGCAAATAACTGCTATCATTTTATCAGGCTTCCTTTATCGCGTTACAAACGATAAAGGAAGCTTTTTTTGTTTCCAGAATTTGCGGGATATCTCTTTCTCCCTCTTCAGCCAGATTTACACAGAGGATCTTCCGATTGAGGCCCGGTTTTTTGCCCCCGTCTGATTTTTTAAACACTGAAACTCAAGGATTCAGATCTGTTTTAGCCACTCTCGCCACTATTTGAGACCTGTTCAACGAATAATGGAATCATTTTATTCCTGAACCGTTCAAACAAGTGTGAATGCGAAGGTGCATTTTGGACGATGGGGATCTAAAAAAAACAACATGAACAAAGCAATCAAAATTCTTTTGGCAACAGACTGTTCGGAATCCATCATGAATGCCGAGCGCTATGCGGTGCAATTTGCACGAAACAGAAATGCGCACTTGCTGGTTTTGTTTGTTTTCGAGCCGGCATTGGCTTCTTCGATTCCCTTGTTTGATCCGGATAAAATGGATTATGACCCGGGCAGGATTGAGTTGAGGAAATTGAAAGAGCGCATGCAGGAACTTGTTCAGACTATGGGTGCCCAGTCGGATGGACTGGATTATGAGTGCCTGGTCCGTGAAGGCGATATTTCAGAAGAGATTCATGAGCAAGCCCGGGAATCGGGTGTGGATATGATTATTACCGGAACACACGATGCCGGAAAGTTCCGGGAACTGTTTCTGGGAAGTCACACCTGGCAAGTGATGAAGAAAACGCAAACTCCTGTGCTGGCCATTCCTGAAGATGCTTTGTTCGAGCCCATCCGAAACATCGTTTTTGCAACCGAATACCGCAACGAAGAAATTCCCGTGATCCAATCCCTGGTTCTTATGGCGGAAGTCTTTGATGCCTCCTTCACCGTGCTGCATGTCTCGAATTACTCGCTGAGCAAATCCCTGGAATCGATTCTGTTTGATCAGTTCAAGAATGAATTGATGGAGCGGATTTCTTTTTATGAGAAGCTCAAAGTAAGCTTAATCCACGCCGAAGATCTTGTGGAGGGGCTGAACAAGTATTGTTCGGGAAAACAGGTGGATTGGCTGGCCATTTGCTCGGAAAAATCAAGTCTTGCCAACACCCTCTTCAATACAGGATCCAGCCTCAGCCGGAGACTGAGTTTTCACACCCGGATTCCGCTTCTGGTGATACCCGATAATTACCAGGCGCGCGAATGGGGACTTCTGGAACACATCGAGAAATCAGAAAAAAAATAAACTCTCTTTATTTCAATGTTTCTTTCAGCCATTTGTAATATTCGTAATGCCAGACAAGCGCGTTTTCATCTTTCAGGACCCAATGGTTTTCGTTCGGGAAGTAAAGCAGTTTGCTTTTTATGCCTTGTAATTGTGCTGCCTGAAATGCGCCCAGACCTTGTTCAATTGGAACCCGGTAATCTTTTCCACCCTGAATAATCAGAATGGGAGTGTCCCATTTCTTTACAAAATTAACCGGATTGAACTGATTGTAGCTCTTCTGCGCGGCCACATTGTCTTTGTCCCAATAAGCCCCGCCCAGATCCTGGTTAACGAACCACATTTCTTCGGTTGTTCCGTACATGCTTCTCCAGTCAAAAATGCCGTCGTGGGCAATGAATGTTTTAAACCTTTTCTCGTGCATGCCCGCTAAAAAGTAGACGGAATATCCACCATAGCTAGCACCCACACAGCCCAATCTGTTCTTGTCTACAAAGGGTTCTTTGCAAAGTTCATCAATGGCAATAAGATAATCCTGCATGTTCTGACCTCCGTAATCGCGGCTGATCTGTTCGTTCCATTTTACCCCATGTCCGGGCATCCCTCTTCGGTTGGGAGCCACAACGATATAACCATTGGACGCCATGAGCTGGAAATTCCAGCGATAGGAATAAAATTGGGTCAGTGGAGACTGAGGACCGCCCTGACAATAGAGCAGGGTAGGGTACTTTTTCGTTTTGTCAAAGTCAGGCGGGTAAATGACCCAGACAAGCATTTTTTGCCCGTCTGTGGCCGTTACATAGCGGCTCTCAACTTTGGGCAGAGTTATTGAACTGTATGTTTTGTCATTGACATGTGTAAGTTGTTTGATCTCGCCGCTGGAGAGGTTCAAAGTATAAATTTCAACCGCATGATTCATGTCTGTGCGCTCCAGAACCAGGGTGTTGCCAACCTGCCCGGCCATTCCGTGAATATCAAAATTTCCATTTGTGACTTGTTTGACAAGGGCCGGTTTCCCTGCCGTTACAGGATAGTCCACATCAAAAAGCTGCACGGTACCTTCAACGGCTGCTGTGAAAAACACCTTCTTCCCGTCTGTGCTCCATCTGAAATCGTTTACGGTTCCATCCCAGTCTTTGGTCAGATTTGTTTTTTGATTTCCGTTCAGAACAAAAATATCGTTCTTGTCAGATTCATAGCCATCTGTTTTCATGCTGAGCCACGCCAATATACCCTGTGACGAATACTCCGGTTTCATGTCGTATCCGTTCATGCCTTCTGTTAGGTTTGTGGTTTTTCCGGTTTCCAGCGAATAAGAATACAGGTCGGTGTTTGTGCTCAGGGCATACTCTTTCCCGAATTTTTTCTTGGTTACGTAAACAATGCTCTTGCCTTCCGGTCCCCAGATAAAATCCTCATCTCCTCCAGAAGGTTTTTGCGGACAATCAAAAGGTTCGTTTTTCATGACGTCGGTGCTGTCTGTCACTTTCTTGTTGTTCAGGGTATTGATGAATACATGTCCATAAGAACCGTCTTCCCAGGTATCCCAATGCCTGTAGTTCAGGTCATCATAAATCATGACCTCCGATTTGATGAGATTGGGATAAAAATCCTTTCCGTAAATATTTTTGATTTTTATTTCGTTGCTGCTCAGGCTGTGTTTGCCGTCCGGAGAAATGCGGTTGTTTGCCAGCAGTTCAGATGCATTTGTAATTTCGGTCGCCTGGCCGCCGTTAATTGGAATGGAATATTCTTTTTTTGTGGATTTGCGGTCCGCAATGCTGTATTGGCGAACACTGTAAATGACGGACTTTCCATCTTTTGTCACTCCTTCTGTACTGACTTTTCCAAGTTGAATAAGCGTTTCAGGTGTCATCACTTGTTGGGCAAAGGCAGAAATACTTGCCAGCGTTACAAAAAGCGAAATCGTTGTTGTTATCTTTTTCATACAAAGAGTGTCAAGTGAAATTTCCGGGCTTAAGAAGTTCAAATTCTGAATCGGCCCAAATTTACTTGATTTGTTCCAATTCCTTTCAAAATTCAGGGATTTAGATGAAGGTCGGAATAGGGAGGATGAAGGCTTTGATTTGAAAAGGTTAAAGGCCTCATTAAGCCGCTATTTCCTGTTTGCGGAAGGCTTTCCAGGTAAATAAAAGGGGTAAGGCCTTTGTCAGAATCGAAAACGCGTTGATCAGATAGATCTGAAAATAGACACCGGCCTTGAAGCAGGCCGCCGAATCCAGAAGAACCCATACTCCGAACGCCCAAACGGTAGCATTTCTGGCCCATAATTCCCTGTTCAGAAATGGATACCTGGCTATAAATGCGNNCATGGTTCCACCGAGCGGGGCCCATATGAAAGCACGGAAAGGTTCTACAGTGGATGGAATTTCTTTCTCGTTCCAGAATACCCCGGCCAGGGCATCATTGTAAGGTTTGAAGAGTGGATTGTTACCGTATAGTGCAAACACAATTCCAAACAGGGCATACATTAAACTGCTGTAAAAAAGCCATCTCTGCCAGAAAAGGAAACCAGGAGGAAGGCTGTTCTTCGGTATTTTCATCGGATCGAATGGATACAATCCCAAACGTAATGAAAATTATCTGTGCACATTTGCTTTTTCGAACAAGCCGGAAAATAAGCAGTTAAAACAATTAAAAGGTATGTTCGCGAGAGCAGTTATTTTTTAATAATCTTGAATTCCAGTCTGCGGTTTTGAGCATGTTCTTCCTCTGTGCATTCCACCCCATTGCCGCATTTGTTGACAAGTCTGCTTTCGCCGTAACCGATTCCGGTAATTCGGGCCGGATCGATACCCTGGGCCACGATATAGTCTACCGCTGCTTTGGCCCTTCGTTTTGACAAAGCCAGGTTACTTTCATCAGAACCTTTTGAATCTGTGTGCGCGCTCAGTTCTATGCTGATTTCGGTTACATTTTCCATTACATTCACCACCTCGTCAAGTATTCTGTGGGCCTCAGGCAAAATGATGGCCTCGTTTGAATTGAAATAAACGCGCTCTTTGATAACCATGTTGTTTACACCCGCGGCCGAAGTTGTGACCTCGGGGTCAATCACTTTGAGCCATGGGTCATCGATATAGTCGGTTTCAAGACCGCTTTGCTCTGACGAGAGGACTTTGAACCGGAAAAATTTGCTTGCATCTCTGGAGAATTCAATCACCGTATACCCGTTTGCGTCTTTGATGATGAGTTTTTCTCCTTCTTTGAGCTGCGTTTCAATTTCATCAATGCTGAATGAATGCGATTCATCAAAAGGCAGGTTTTTGAATCTGAATTTACCGTGATTGTCGGTGGTGCATGTTTGAAGAATTCCGCCATTTGCATCCGTAAAATTAATTTTCAGATTGGTGATGGGATCCGGGTTTTTACCCGATTTTAAAATCATTCCCAGGACATCGACACGGATATCTTTTTCATTGACCTGCAGATCGGCCAGGGCCACTTTGTCTGTTCCTAAAAAAACGAATCTGAATTTCTTGTCAGCGTCGGCTCCGACAGACTGTATTTCTTTTCCGTCTTTGTTTGTGAGCAAAATTTTATTTCCTGCAAGGGTGTATTTCGGGTCGATATCCAGGATCTCGACGGCGAAATTCTGATCGGGATCCAGTTGCGTAAAGGCAAATCCCCCCACGGCATTGGTGGTTGTGGTTTCCAGCTTTTCGCCATGCGAATTGACCAAAGCTATTTTTGCATGAACCACAGGTTTTGAAAATGTTCCGGATGTAACAAGCTTGCCGGCAATCTTTTTCTTGTTTTTTTGAGCAAGCCTTTTCGCTTCCAATATTTTTTGTCTGGCCAGTTCTTTGTCTTTTTCTTCTTTTTCCTTTGCTGCTTTTGCCGCCTGCTCATTGGCTGCAATCACATCTTCCTTGAAAATGCCGTTGGCGAATTCTGTCAGGTATTGGGCATCTTCCACAAAGCGGTCATCTTTCAGGTTGTAGTCCCATTTGGTGAAAGGGTGTCTGAACTTAAGCGTATCAATGGTCGTTTCTTTTTTATCGATAAAATAAGCCGATTGTTCGAAACCGGAGATCATCACTTGTTTCTTTTTGGGAATGTCACCGTCAAGCAGCATATAGGCTTTTACGTAACCTTCTTTGACAAAAACAATCCGGTATTTTGATCCGTATTTCAATTGAAACTTGGCTTTCCCTTTTTTGCTGGTCAGCGCGTTCTTTATCTCTGTGTTGCCGCTGAAAACGGTAATGCTGGCGCCCTCTATAGGTTCGTGACTTGCCTGGTTACTTGCATTGATGAACATTTCGATATAGCCTTCTTCCTGGGCACTGAGACCGGCAGACCTAAACAGAAAGCAGAACAATCCTGCAAACAGTAATTTGCCAATTGATGAATTTGACTTCATAGCTGGATATCTAATTGTGAATAAGCAAAGACTGAAGCGATTGTTGGATGAATTCATCCCTCCGGATTGAATTACAGAATTCAAATATAATTATTTTTCGCAAAAAACAAGGTTCTGTTTTTCGTGTTAAGGATTTGTGAATCTACGAATGAAGCCTTCTCGCTTTTTCAGGAAGCAGATTCTGTTTCAATCTGAAATGCAATTCATCCGGTTTTTGTTTTACCAGACTTGAGTCAACTAAAGAAAGAGCACTTTTCGCTGAACAGATTGACCGTTTTGATTCAGGTGCAGGATGTATAAACCGGCCGGCAATGCGCCTCTTTCGATTACGACATCGGTGTCTTTTACTGGGGTTTTGAATACGACCTGGCCCAGTTCATTCCAGAGGGTGATGGTCCCGCTTTCCTGGACAGGCTGGCTGAAATGAATTTGAAATGAGTTGTTAGCCGGATTGGGATAAATACTGATGTGGGAGGCGGACAAATCTGATTCATCAATACCGGTTTGCAGGTTGTTCAGTTTGTATTGGCAGAAAAAGCGCCATATTTCTTTGCTGGCACTGAAATCGTTGTTTGTCGGACCGTTCGATGTGGCAAATGCTGCACCCGGCCAGGAATGACCGCCCCCGATAATTTTATAGAGCTCCACGCTGCTTCCTTTCGTCCCGTTGCTGAATACGTGGTGTTCTGCAGTGCAGCCGTCGCTTGGGTCTGTGTCAGGAAGCGGAGTGATTACCGGAACAGGATTGCATTTGTTGTATTTCACCCAGTAGCCAACAAGGGTATCGATATCCACAGAACTGACAATGCCTGCATTTCCGGCATAAGAAACCAGAGGGTCGGCTGTTCCGTGAATTTCCATAACAGGCGTTGGATGCTGTGGGTTGCATGCACTTTTATGAAGTTGAATCATGCTTCCGCTTACCGAGGCAATGGCGGCGAAACGCGAGTTTAAAAAGCAGGCCAGATCATAAGTCATGAATCCGCCGTTACTCATCCCGGTGCTGTAAATGCGTGCAGGATCGATCGCATATCTTTTTTCGAGGGTATCGGTCAGGGCCGAGATAAAAGCAAGGTCATTCACCCCGGTGCCGGGAGTGCCGAAATTGTTCCATCCCCGGCCGTTGGCACCCACTGTGCCATTGGGAAGTGCGATGATAAAACCGGCCGTATCGGCAATGGGTCTGAACTCGCCGTAAAACTCCTGCTGTGCATTGTTGGATCCCAGACCATGCAGATTATAAACCAGAGGTACGGCTTTTGAAGGCTTGTAAATAGCGGGGACATATACTATAAAACTGCGGTAAATGCCTCCGCAGATTATACTATCGGTAATATTGACCTGAGCCTGAAGGTTAAAGAGCCATCCGATGCAGAACACCGACAAGGCAAACGATTTGAGCATTTTCTTCATGGTTTATTTGCAATTAAAATGAATGGGTTACTGCCCGGACCTAAATGTACTATTATTCGTAAATGCAAGCAAACGACTGAACAATACCTCCGTTTATTGTTTTGATTTGACTGATGGGAGCGAAAGCCCGGTTTTCAGGTTTTTCTTTATTTTTGTATAAACCTCAGTCCTATGCAAAGCAAGATCACATTCCGTTTACTGTTTTCCTTTCTGCTGGTTTGGGTTTCGTCCCTTGTTTTCGGGCAATCGCCCGGCAAGCCGGCTCCATCCGTAAACCAGACCAAGGGGGCAGTTCCCCCCAAAAACGCAAACGATAAAGCAAAGAAAGAAAATGTAGAGAAAAAAGGAAGCCGGACCGGAACTGCCTATGTGATCAAAGTAAAGATTGATGCTCTGAAGGATTCTACTTGTTTCCTGGCCAGCTATTATGCCGAATATCAAAGTATTGAAGACACGGCCAGGGCTGATAAAAATGGCGTTTTTACTTTTAACGGCAAAAAGAAACTCGATGCGGGAATGTATATGCTGGTGAAGAATAAAAGAAAACTCTTCGATTTCCTTGTCCTGGATAATGACCAGCATTTTGGCCTCGAAACAGATACCCTGGATTATAACGGACACATGAAAGTGAACGGATCGGCGGAGAACAAGCTCTTTTTTGACTATCTGAACTGGCTCAGCCGTAAACAGATTGAAGCTGAAAAATACCGTAACCGATTCAAGGAAATAAAAAACACAGATAAGGATTCCGCTAAAATCATTGAACTCAAGCTGTCGGGAATGGACAAAGAAGTAAAGGAGTATATGAGTGATTTTATGAAAAAACACCCGGATCATTTCACTTCCAAATTCCTAAAAGCCACAATGGAAATAGAAATTCCGCCGGCTCCTTTGCTGAGCAACGGAAGAAGAGACACAACCTTTGGCTATCTCTATTACAAAAAGCATTATTTTGACAACATTGACCTCTCGGACGAAAGGCTTTTGAGAACGCCCATGTATACGCCAAAGCTGAAACAGTATTTTGAAACCATGGTGATGCAAAATCCCGATTCCATCATCAAAGAAGGCGATCTGATTATTTCCAAAGCCCAGGCCAACAAGGAAACGTTCAAATATTGTGTGGGGTACATGACTTACAATTACGAAATATCAAAAGTCATGGGCTTTGATGCCGTCTTTGTGCACGAGGCATTGACCTATTATAAAACAGGAAAGGCTTTTTGGTCCAATGAATCGCAAACAAAAAAGATTGTCAGTAAAGCCCTCCAGCTTGATTCTGTTCTTATCGGCAGAATGGCTCCCAATCTGATCATGGAGGACAGCCTGGTGGGGCTGACATCTGATTTCAATACGTATTCCCTGAACAATCTGAAATCAAAATACACAATTTTGTATTTCTGGGACCCGGATTGCAGTCATTGCCAGAAAGAAACACCCAAGCTGCTCGAGTTTTACAAAACCATCCAACCCAAATACCAGGTTGAGGTTTACGCCGTTGGCGTTGTTTCGGAACTGGGCCCCTGGAGAAAATACATAAGGGAAAAGAAACTGAGCTGGATCAATGTGGTGGATGCTTTTAACAATACGCATTACAAGCACATTTATGATGTATACAGCACCCCGGTTCTTTATATCCTCGATGAGCACAAACGCATTATTGCCAAACGCCTGGAGACAGATCAGATTGAGGAGTTTCTTCAGAGGTATGAAAAAATGATGAAACAGAAAGAAGAGAAACAACTGCTGAAGGATAAAAAATAGAAAAAAAGGCTTGTCTCCTGAAGCATTTCTTCTGCCAGCTTATAAAAAGAAGTCCCGAAAAGAGGACTTCTTTTTTTTATATAACCACAGACCCGGGGTTGGTTGATTCTCTTTCGCTTAATTTCAGAAGAAGATTCGGTTTTGACGATCCGGAAT
The DNA here is from genome assembly GCA_003151415.1 of Bacteroidota bacterium. GTDB lineage: Bacteria > Bacteroidota > Bacteroidia > Palsa-965 > Palsa-965 > Palsa-965. The sequence continues at coordinate 2,201 of PLXK01000255.1, read as the reverse complement.
ATCCGGAAAAATGGAAAGAGCCTGACCGGTTATGCAATTTTAAGGATAACTGATTTGTGCTGACGAATCAAGATATAATAATGATGAACATATTCGAATGAGCGATTAACTTATTTAATATCTTGCGCCAAATTTGAAAACCGCTATGCTTAAGATCGTCCTTTTTTTTGCCATTTTCTGTTTATCGGCTCTTGAACCTTTATCGGCCCAGCAAGGCGCGACGTCTTCCGGAGGAGATGTTTCAGGGGCAGGAGGCAATGTGAGCTTCTCAATCGGACAGACAGATTATACCGCAGTTTCCGGCAGCTCGGGAACAATGAACCAGGGTTTGCAGCAACCCTACGAAATCCTGGTGGTTACCGGAATCGAACAGACCAAAATCCTTCTCAGTTGTTCGGTATATCCAAATCCCACTTCCGATTTTCTGATGCTGGCTATTCCCGATTTTGGGAACAAATCCTGGAGCTACGAATTGTTCGACATTCAGGACAAGCTTGTTTTATCCAAAAAAGTAATTGAAGGTGAAACCCGGATCTCGCTTTCCGGTTTGCCCAATGGAAATTATTTGTTCCGTCTGATCGGCGATGATCAAACAGTTAAATCCTATAAAATCATTAAAAACCAATAAGTACAAGGACCTATGACAAAAGCAATTTTTCGGTTTTCAAGCCTCTTTTTTCTTTTTTGCATTCTGCAATCCAGTCTTTTTGCGCAAAGCCCACATGCCATGACTTATCAGGCTGTGATTCGAAACAGCAGCAATGCACTCGTAACAAACACGACAGTGGGAATGCGGATCAGTATTCTGCAAGGTTCGGCTACAGGTGCTGTTGTGTATGTCGAAACCCAGACGCCGGTCAGCAATACAAATGGATTGGTAACCCTGTCTGTCGGGACCGGAAGTCTTGTTGCAGGAAATTTTGCCGGTATCAATTGGGGAGCCGGACCGTATTTTATCAAAACAGAAACAGACCCGACTGGCGGCAGCAATTACACCATTTCAGGCATCACCCAATTTCTCAGTGTGCCTTATGCTCTGTATGCTGAAAACTCAGGGAACACAAGTCCCGGCCCTGCAGGTCCGATGGGTTTAACTGGCGCACAGGGGCCAATCGGATTAACCGGCGCTACAGGTCCCGCGGGTGCCCAGGGCCCTATTGGTTTGACAGGAGCAAAGGGTGCAACCGGAAATACCGGACCAGCCGGAGCGACAGGTCCGCAAGGTCCCATCGGTTTAACAGGTAACACAGGAGCAACGGGTGCGCAAGGTCCCATAGGTTTAACCGGCAATACAGGAGCCGCCGGAGCAACAGGTGCGCAGGGGCCAATCGGTTTAACCGGCAATACAGGAGCAACGGGTGCCCAGGGCCCAATTGGTTTGACGGGAGCAAAGGGTGCAACCGGAAATACCGGACCAGCAGGAGCAACAGGTCCACAGGGTCCCATTGGTTTAACCGGAAATACAGGAGCAGCCGGAGCAACAGGTCCGCAAGGTCCCATAGGATTAACCGGTAATACAGGAGCAACAGGTCCTCAAGGCGCTATTGGTTTAACGGGCAATACAGGAGCAACGGGTCCACAGGGTCCCATAGGTTTAACCGGAAGTACAGGAGCTGCCGGAGCAACAGGTCCTCAAGGTCCTATTGGTTTAACGGGCAATACAGGAGCAACGGGTGCTCAAGGTCCCATTGGTTTAACCGGAAATACAGGTGCTCAAGGTCCAATAGGTTTGCCGGGAAGCACCGGAGCAGCTGGTCCTCAGGGGCCGGCTGGACCTGCCGGCGCCAATGGCACAGGCTTGCTTGCCGGCACTGCAGCGGGGAATACAACCTTTTGGGACGGCAGCAAATGGACTGAAGCAAGCAGCAACTTATACAACAGTGGGCAAAAAATCGGCTTAAACAATACTGCGCCTGTTTCTGTATTGGACATCAAAGGGTATGGCAGCACAACGGCCACTTCTTCATTGAATGTGAGAAACTCATTTTCAACCAGCCTGTTTTTTGTCAGAGACGATGGACGGGTGGGTATCAATACAACAAATCCATCGAGCATATTTTCGGTTTCGGGCGATCTTGATGTCACCGGAATGCGTCTGCATGTCGATGCGCTGACAGGGAAAATCGGTATCAACAATTCTCTGCCCAATTCCTCGCTCGACATTACAGCTTTCGGAAGCACATCAGCGACCTCCTCTTTGA
>PLXK01000241.1 GCA_003151415.1 Bacteroidota bacterium | reverse complement strand
GATGCCATAAAGGCAACGATGCAACTGATGATGGCCGATGCCGGAAAAATCAAGATACGATCGAGCTACAACCTGGCCGGAATGAGCTTTTCGCCAAGGGAAATAGCCCGGGAAATAAGAAAAAGTATACCGGCCTTCAGCATCAGCTACGCTCCCGATTTCAGGCAGCAGATTGCCGACACCTGGCCAAGAAGCATCGACGACACTTGCGCAAGGCTGGACTGGGGCTGGAAGCCTGATTATGACCTGAAAAGTATGTCGGACGAAATGCTGGTTAATCTGGGTGAGACAAATCGAAAATCTTGTAACTTGTAGCCCTCATTAGCGTATAAAAATCAGATCGTTGCGCGTTTTAAGATCGATAAAAGAGGGGATTGGAATTAAATTTCTGTCGAAGAATATCAGGAATTGATCTAAAAAAGAGAACCTATNNATACTTATATTTTTATTCATTGTGTGCAAGGTAGGTTTGGCTCAATCTTCATCCCGTGCCGGAAAAGATTCGCTGAGGGTAGTTCCCAATGAAGTGGATGCCAATGGCAAAAGACAAGGTGCATGGAGGATTCTGGGAGAGATGGCCAATCTGCCGGACTATGGCCCAAAGGCGGTGGTGGAGGAAGGCAAATACAACAACAGCCTGAAGGTGGGTATCTGGAAACATTATTTTCCAAACGGTGTGATTCAGAACAAACTTACATACGAAAACAATCGTCCCAACGGCTACGCAATCATGTACCATGAAAATGGAAAAGTTTCTGAAGAAGGAAACTGGAAAAACAATCGCTGGGTAGGCAATTACAAGCTTTATTACGACAATGGAAATGTGCAGCAGGAATTCACCTTTAACGAAACCGGAAAACGGGAAGGCCCGCAGATTTACAACTACGAAGACGGTCAGCGCATGATTGAGGGGAACTGGAAAGGCGGACACGAAGATGGTGTTGTCAAAGAATTCTACCCCAATGGCGATTTGAAAGCTGACAAGGTTTTTGATGACGGAAATCTGAACGTGGAGAAAACAAAGATGTATACCCCCAAAACGGTTATTGCTGAGAAAAAGGCGGTTGTTGTGGAAGATCCGAAAATCGATACCAAGGTGAAGGCCACCGAACAGAACCTGGGAGGAACCGATAGCAAAGCCATTACAGGCAGTGTAACCGCTCTGAACGGGCAGGCGACCATTTACAACAAAAACAGACAGATCAGCAAGGTGGGTACTTTCCAGAATGGGAAAATGGTATCCGGTAAAGTTTATATTTATAACGACAACGGTATTCTCACACGCATTGCTGTCTATGAAAACAACAGTTACAAAGGCGATGCGCCCATAGAAGATTAATCGAAATTTCCGCAAAAACTCTTTAACTTTGGCTCCCTATGACGGAGCCATTGTTTATTTACAACACCCTTAGCCGAAAAAAAGAAAAATTTGAACCGCTTACTCCTCCTTTTGTAGGCATGTATGTGTGCGGACCAACGGTATACAGTGATGTTCATCTGGGCAACTGCCGCACCTTTGTTTCTTTTGATCTGGTTTACCGCTATCTGAAATTTCTGGGTTACAAAGTCAGGTATGTGAGAAACATCACCGATGCAGGCCATCTGGAAGGTGACAGGGATGAAGGCGAAGACAAATTTGCTAAAAAGGCGAGGCTGGAGCAGGTTGAACCCATGGAAATTGTGCAGAAATACACCCTGGGTTTTCATGAAGTCATGCGCATGGTCAATGCGCTTCCTCCCAGCATCGAGCCCACCGCCACCGGTCACATTTGCGAACAAATTGAGATGATCAAACAGATCATCAGCAATGGTTATGCATATGAGGTAAACGGAACCGTTTATTTCGATGTTGAAAAATACAACACCCAATATCCATACGGCACACTGACAAACAGACAACTCGACGATCTTATAGCCGGTACACGCGAACTCGGCGGACAGGATGAAAAACATGGAAGGCTCGATTTTGCTTTGTGGATTCATGCCAAACCGGAACATATGATGCGTTGGCCATCGCCCTGGGGATGGGGTTTTCCGGGCTGGCACATCGAATGCTCGGCCATGAGCAGCAAATATCTGGGCGAAATTTTTGATATTCATGGCGGAGGAATGGATCTGCAGGCAACCCATCATACCAATGAAATTGCCCAAAGCCAGGCTTGCAACCACAAGGCGCCGGTGAAATACTGGATGCACACAAACATGCTCACGGTTAACGGTGTGCGCATGTCCAAATCTGCCGGCAATGGATTTCTGCCGGGTGAATTGTTTGCCGGAACTCATCAGCTGCTTGACAAGGCCTATTCGCCCATGACTGTGCGCTTTTTTATGCTTCAGTCGCATTACCGCAGCACCCTTGACTTTTCGAACGAAGCCCTCCAAGCCAGTGAAAAGGGTTTTCAGCGGCTCATGAACAGTTATGCCTTGCTTGGTAAATTAACCCCTTCGGCGGCCTCCACGACGGACATCCCTGTTCTTATCGGGAAAGGTCTTGAAGCGATGAACGATGATTTCAACAGTCCCGTCCTCATTGCTCAGCTGTTTGAATGTGCCCGTGTCATCCAGGCTGTCAATGCCGGATCTGAAACAATAAGCCGGGCCGATCTTGATTTGCTGACCGTAAAAATGCACGAATTTATTTTTGATGTCTTGGGTCTGTTGCCCGAAGATCATGCAAACAACGAAATCGTGGAAGGTATACTCAATCTTGTTCTGACGATACGGAACGAAGCGAAGACAAAAAAAGATTTCGCCACCTCGGATAAAATCCGCGACGAACTCAATAAAATAAAAATTGTAATTAAAGACACAAAAGATGGGACAAGCTGGAGCATTACTCAGTAACCGAATTTTTCTATTTTCATTTGTTTTGCTTCTTGCATCCTGTACAAACAAAACCCCGGAGCAGACACCGGCCGGCAACACGGAAACAAGTCCGAAACAAGTCCGCGCCCAGGCTCCTGAATTCAATGCCGATTCGGCCTTCCAATATGTCAAGGATCAGGTTGACTTTGGCCCGAGAGTTCCGAACACCAAAGCGCATGAGCAATGTGCCGGCTTTCTGGAAAAGAAACTGAAGTCGCTGGGCATGAGTGTTACCGTGCAGCAGGGCAACGTGGTCAATTATGCAGGAAAAACGCTGAAGATTAAAAACATCATGGGTTCTTTCCATCCCGCGAACACAAGCCGTATTATCCTTTTTTCCCATTGGGATTCACGTCACATTGCCGATATGGACAGTGTACGGAAAAACGAACCGATAGACGGAGCCAACGACGGAGCCAGTGGGGTTGGGGTTATTCTTGAGATTGCGCGTCAACTTCAGAAAGTGAGTCCCGCCATAGGCGTGGATGTTCTGTTTCTCGATGCGGAAGATACCGGTGAGCCCAATGATATGCCCCGGGAGCAACACAAGGAAGACAGCTGGTGTCTGGGAACGCAATACTGGACCAAAAACATGCCCAGAAACTACCGGCCGAGGTTTGGAATCCTGTTGGATATGGTAGGGGCGAAGAACCCTGTATTTCCTATGGAAGGAGGCTCCATGCAATATGCCGGGGATGTGGTGAAAAAGGTGTGGGCAACGGCCGGGGATCTGGGCTTTTCCAATTTGTTTGTTTATACCGAATGCCCGACACTGACCGACGACCATGCTTACATCAACAGGGATGCAGGAATACCGACAATCGATATCGTTGATTATAACCCCGCTACACGTGATTTCGGATCCTATCACCACAAACATTCCGACAATATCAATTTGATCGATCGCAACACACTCAAAGCCGTAGGTCAAATCCTGCTTCAGGTGATTTACGATGAACCCAACTGAATTTTGCTTTTGTCCTGAAAAAAATCCCCGGAAGGCCATTCTGTTTTGGGGATCTCGGTTTTTTTTTGCTACTTTATGGAATCCTGAAAAATTAACCCCTATCCAATTGGAAATGCCCGTATGAAATCACGATGCAGGGGTTATCAGGCGTGTTATTGTTGATAAGTTTACTTTACCGAAATTTAATTTTGCGAAAAAATCTTTTCCTTTGAAAGCCTAATATTAAAAATTCGACCCGATGAAATTTTTGAAAGCAATGTTCCTTCTTGCATGTGTCAGTTTCTTTTCCTCCGCCCAGGCTCAGATGATCTGGAAAAAAGGATATGTACTGCTCAATTCCGGCGACACAGTGAAGGGTGAGATCAGAATCAATCCCAAAAAGGAATTTGATTGTTATTCCAAAGTAACCGTAAAAAAATCGGAGGAAGAGAAACGGACCTTCAACCCGGTAAAAGCAAAAGAATACGTCTTTGATGAAACCCGTTTCGTTTCCCGTCTGGTGGAAGGAGAGGGGTCTTTTGTAAAATGCATTTCCATCGGTGCCGTGAATCTTTACGAGCACCAGTACGAGTGGCAAAGCGGCAATGAAATCATTTACAAATCCGAATTTTTTATTGAGAAGGCGCAGTCCACCGAAATCGTCCGGGTAAGACCAGGCAAATTCAAGAAAATTGTTGAGGAATACATGGGTGACAACGCGGAACTGCTTCAGCAGGTAAAAGATAAAAAATACGATTTCGAACAACTTTCGGAAGTCGTTCAGACATACAACACCTGGGCGAAGACTCAGAAAGGGTAATTTTCTTTACCGGAGAAAGTCCCTTCCTCTTTCGGGGAAGGGATTTTTGTTTTTATACCCGTCATGTTTTTTTAGCTTTGACCCCCTGGCATATACAGTTCTAGTCTCCTTTGACGCCCCCTGATAAAACAGGGCGTAAATAAATTGGCAAAGAACAGGCATATATGCCCCGGTACGGATGAAATAAAGTAATTTTATGCCGGTAGCGAAAGCCTCTTGGCTTCGTTTTTACCGGAATCCATCGTTTCGAATTAAACGTTTATTCTGTTGGCCGGAACGCCATTTTGAATGGACATACCTAAGAAAAAAACAATGACCCCAGTCGCCCCTAAAAAACTGTTCCTTCTTGATGCCTTTGCCTTGATTTACCGTGCCTATTTTGCCTTTCAGAAAAATCCCCGGGTGAATTCGAAAGGTTTGAATACTTCGGCTGTCTTTGGCTTCACACTCACTTTGCTCGATCTGATTAAAAAAGAAAATCCGACGCATATTGCCGTCGTATTTGATACACCCGAACCGACATCCCGGCACATTGAATTTGAGAGTTACAAGGCTCAGCGCGAAGAAATGCCGGAAGCATTGAGTGTTGCCATTCCATACATTTTCAGAATGGTTGAGGCATTCAATATTCCGGCCCTGAAACTGCCGGGATATGAGGCCGACGACGTTATCGGTACCCTTGCAAAACGAGCTGAAAAACATGGCTATGTCACATACATGGTGACCCCCGACAAAGACTTTGGTCAGCTCGTGTCTGATCAGATTTTCATGTATAAACCGGCCCGGCTCGGTAATGGAGTAGAAATATTGGGCGTGCCCGAAATCTGCAAGAGATGGGAAATCGAACGCGTTGACCAGGTCATTGATATTCTGGGATTGATGGGCGACCAGGCCGATAACATACCCGGGATTCCGGGGGTGGGCGAAAAAACAGCCATGCAGTTTATCAAAGATTTTGGAAGCATCGAAAATTTGCTTCAAAACACCGATAAGCTCAAAGGCAAAATGAAAGAGAAGGTGGAATTGAACCGCGAAATGGCGATTCAGTCCAAACGACTGGCAACTATTATCTGCGACGTTCCCATCGAATGGAATGAAGAAGAACTCATCCGCAAAGAACCTAACAGGGAGGCGCTGAAAGAACTTTTTGCTGAACTGGAGTTCCGCAGAATGGCTGAGCAGGTTTTGGGCGAACCCGTTGCCGGAACAACCGCAGAGGAAGTGAAACCGGCAAAAACCAAAAAGGAAAATAAAAACGGACAAATAAACATGTTTGGCGATGCAGCAGGGGAAGAGACCCAATCCGAGTCTGAACCCGAAGCAGAGCCCGTTTCCCACGAACTCAAGGTTTTTGAAACCATAGCGAATACAACACACACCTACCATCTGGCCGATACCCCGGAAAAACGAAAACATTTGGTGGCGCTGATGATGGGTTTGAAAGAACTTTCTTTCGACACGGAAACCACCGGAGTCGATCCTCAGACTGCCGAACTTGTGGGCATGTCTTTTGCGTGGGAAAAAGGAGAAGCCTGGTATGTCAATGTACCGGCCGATCAGAAGGAGGCCCGCAGTATCGTGGATGAATTCAAACCTGTTTTTGAAAATGCAGAATGCGGGAAGATCGGACAGAATATCAAATATGATCTGGCTGTTCTGAGCCGTTATGGCATAGAAATTCATGGAAAGTTTTTTGATACGATGATCGCACATTATCTCATCCAGCCGGATATGCGCCACAACATGAACATTCTAGCTGAAACCTATCTGAATTATTCGCCCGTGAGTATTGAAACACTCATTGGCAAAAAAGGCAAGGGGCAGACCAGCATGCGCGATGTGGAGGTGCAGCTCATTACGGAATACGCCGCTGAAGATGCCGATATCACGTATCAGCTGAAAGAAAAATTTGAACCCATGCTCAAAGAAACCGGCACGCTGGCTCTTTTTGAAAATATGGAGATTCCGCTGGTGCCTGTCCTTGCTGCCATGGAAGCCGAAGGCATTCAGGTGGACCGGGTTGCATTGAAAGAACTATCGGGAGAACTGGAGAAGGATATTCAGAGAATGGACAAGGAGATCCAGGAAATGGGAGGTACGAAATTCAATGTCAGCTCGCCCAAACAGGTGGGCGACATACTTTTTGAGGTGCTCAAAATCATGGAGAAGCCCAAAAAAACAAAAACCGGACAGTTTGCTACCGGAGAAGATGTTCTGACCAAACTTACCGGGAAGCATCCGATAGTCGGTAAAATTCTGGATTACCGGGAGCTTGTCAAATTGAAAAACACCTATGTTGATACCCTCCCTGATCTGATCAATCCCCGGACCGGAAGAATACATACCAGTTACAGCCAGGTGGTGGCTTCCACCGGAAGACTGAGTTCTGACAATCCGAATCTGCAGAATATCCCTATCCGTACGGAAAGAGGGCGGGAGGTGAGGAAAGCATTTGTCCCCCGCAATGAAAATTTCACTTTGGTGTCGGCCGATTACTCACAGATCGAATTGCGCATCATTGCCGAATTGAGCGGCGATGAAGGAATGATCGGGGCTTTTCACGGTGGCCACGACATTCATTCCGCCACCGCTGCCAAAGTCTATGAGGTTCCGTTGGAAGAGGTCACCGGTGATATGCGCAGAAATGCCAAAATGGTGAATTTTGGAATCATTTACGGCATATCGGCTTTTGGTTTGTCTGAACGGCTCAACATTCCGCGCAAGGAAGCCTCGGGTATCATTGACAATTATTTCAACCAGTATCCCAAAGTGAAATTGTATATGGATCAAAGCATTGTCAATGCAAGGACAAAAGGATACGTTGAAACGATCATGGGACGGAGACGGTATCTGCGGGATATCAATTCGGCCAATGCCACGGTGCGCGGTTTTGCCGAGCGGAATGCCATCAATGCTCCCATACAGGGTTCAGCTGCGGATATGATCAAGATAGCCATGATCCACATTCACAATGATTTGAAAAAAATGAATTTCAAAACAAAAATGCTGCTTCAGGTGCATGACGAATTGGTATTCGATGTTCCTCTCGAAGAACTGGAAAGCGTACAACCGGTGATTCTGGAACGGATGCGCAATGCAATACCGATGAAAGTGCCCATCGAGGTAGGTATCGGACATGGAAAAAACTGGCTCGAGGCGCATTGATTTGTTATGAAGATCAGGAGTGTTTTGATCTGATGTAAAAGTCAATCAGCATACCCGGAGAGTCCATGAGAGGAAATTTGAATGTGGGTGAAATTCTCATGGAGAATCGCTTGTTGACGGTCCAGGAAATGCAGGCTCCCGCAATCAAATTTATTGGAGTCCCTTCATGCGTATAATTTGTGTTGTCCGACCAGTTCCGGCCACCGAGAATGACTCCCGCCATCAAGAAAAAATTGATTTTTCGATTCGTATAAAGGCGATAAATAACAGACATTGGAAAGAACAAATTCCGCCTGGTTGAAATGATGACTTTGCCCTGCATCGGGGAAACTTGACTCCAGTCTTCATAAGTATACCCTTTTAAGTCGAACAACACACCCAGTTGAAGACCTGTTCTTTTGTTATTAAAAAAGAATGCGCTTGGCCCTGTGGCCAAGCTGCCGCTATTGGCATTTAATTTGGCATTGGCCGCATGGGGATAAGCAAAAAGATAGGTGGACAGGCCAAAGTCTGTTTCCCCGGTCGTATCCAGACGGACTTGTGCCGCCGACAAACCGCATTTGGAAAATAAAATCAGCAACAGAAAATATCTCATTGGGTTGTCAAATTAGCTGTACGATCCGGAGTTGCCTCAGAGCGTCTTTTGTAAAGCTATGTTTTTTTTGTCACCAGACTTTTTTTGCTTTCTGACAGTTAAAACAGGATTTAAAAGCAGATAACGAAGGTGTTTTCATGGTTTTTGAAAATATTTTGACAAGACCAGCCGGATTCCCAATAATCTGCTACATTTATATATATTTGTTAAACAGACAATAACCAATCGATTTTTATGAAGATCAACAACATCAGCCGGATACTTGTGATGGGCTTAGTTACGGGCTTGCTTGGTGCCTGCGGAAACAGCGCAAGTTCTTCTGAGGAGAAGGAAAATGCGGCCGCAGCAGACACTACAGCGGTGAAAAAGGGCAAAAAGGACGCATCCAACGCCCAAAAGGTATTTTATGCCTTGCCTTCACCGATAGAAACGGCAGATCTTCTCAAAAAGGCCGGTGCCACGTACAACAAGGATTATCTCAATTCACTCGACAATTCAACCAAATACAACTCTTCTGCCGGAAAAGCGCTGAATCTGGGCGTATATGGAACGGATCTGAGTTTTACCACAATTTTTGATGCCTCTTCCGAGTCTATTTTGTACCTGAAAAAGGTGAACAACCTTTCTGCCAGCCTTGGAATTGCAGAAGCCTTCGGAGACGGAACCATGGACCGGATGCAGGCCAACAGCAATAACAGGGATTCTTTGCTTTCGATCATTTCGGATGCATATTGGACAGCCGATTCATACCTGCAGGAAAACCAGCGTCCGGCCACTTCAGCGCTTATCGTTGCCGGCGGATGGGTGGAAGGACTTTACATCGCCACACGCATTGCTTTGTCTAAAGAAAACCCTGAAATAAATATCCGCATCGCCGAACAAAAACTTTCGCTGGACAACCTTGTCGGATTGATGACTGAACAGAAAAAAGATCCGGATGTGGCCGCCATGCTCAGCGACCTGATAGACCTTCAGGCTGCATTTGCCGACATTAAGAAGAGTGAATCGAAAAGTACCAGCAGTACAGATGCCAAAACCAATGTGACAACCATTGGTGGAGGTTCTGCTTTTGTGGTTACCAAGGAACAGATCAGTGTGATTGCGAAAAAAGCAGATGCGCTTCGTACCAAAATCATTAATAAGTCCTGATCAAATACGTATTGTCTGTTTTTGTTTTAGAATGTGTTAGTCCGACTCTGATTTGACCCTGGCTCCGAAGGAAAATCCCTGGGAGCAAAACAAGATACACGAAGACCTTTCATTGAACGCAAGGAGATTGGAATTCAATTTTCTGAATCGTTTGAGAGAAAATGTTTTAACAAAAATCTGTTTCCATGTTTCAGAAACGTTTTATCTTAATCAGTATGCTTGTTCTCGGCGGTTTGTTTGGCCAGGGCTTACGGGCACAGTGCAAATCATTTACAAAGAAAAAATGCATGCCTATGCTGGCGCCGTTTCTGAGTAACGGTCAGCTCAATACAACCACCATGCTTCCCGGGCAAACGGCGGACATGAAGCTGAACTTCAATTCGGGAATGAGTTACCGGATTATTGTTTGTGCGGAAGGGGTTCTGGGCCAAATCGAATTTCAGGTCAGCGATGCTTCCGGAAGGGTGCTGTTCATCAACAAGAGCAAGGATTATGCCGCCGACTCCTGGGATTTTACGGTGGAAACAACCACCCAGCTGACAGTTTCGGTGAAGGTGCCCGAGCAGGTGGATAAAACAGTTATGCTCGAAGAGGGCTGTGTATCTGTTATTGTCGGCTTCAAAAAATAAGTCCGGTTTTCAGAAACCGCTTCGCCCGTCTCCGCATTATTCCAGAACCAGCGTTGTATTGCCAATCACAGATCCATCAACAGTCACTTCGAGGATATACTTCCCGGGAACAAAAGGGTCTCCGTTATTGACGCAGTAGGAAGCAATGCTGATTTCCGCTGCATTGTACTCGAAATTCTGTTTGCCGGCGTAAAAGCCTTTCGACCCGTCAAAGCTGAAAGTGTTTTCGGCTGATTTGCACATTTCTTTTCCGTCTGGAGTGATAACCCTGAAATAGGCAGTTCGGGTTCCTTTTTTAGCAAGCGGGTTTTCGGCGAAGGAAAGGGATACCTTGATTTTTTCCACCCGGGAAGCCTTGGGTGTTTCAAATTCTTTTTTTCCTCCCGATTTCGAGCGTATGCCCACGGCTTTGAAATTCGTTGCTTTCAGTAAGGCAGCCATATCCACTTGTTTCTGCAAGTCTTCCTTTTCTTTTGACAGGTTGGTGGCTTTGTCTTTTTCTTTACTCAAATCGGCAGACATCGATTTCTTTTCCGCAATGAGGTCTTTGTTCAGTGTGCCCAGGGAATCGATCGTATAGACATAATGTTTCATGATTTTCCGAAGTGTTTCGGTTTCCTTTTTGAGCTTCATGATCACATACGAATCGCCTTTGTGTTTTTCGGCTTCTTCCAGAAGCTGGGTGATATAGGCCCTTTTTTCGTCAAGCTCTTTCTGAACCTTCGAATCATTGGTCTGCAGTGTGGCGTATTCTTCCTGCAGTTTAAGCAGATCTGATTTCACGTTGTCCCGTTCTATGAACACCTGCTTGATAATGACCTCTGTTTTATCAGCCCTTTGTTTTTCCTGCAGATACAACCAGGCCAGGGTTCCGTTTCCGCCGGCAAGCAAGAGAATGAGTATCCACAGAAAAGCGCGGTTCCCTTTTTTTTCTTCTTTTTTGGCTCCGCCTGCGGAGGATTGTGCTGGGTTTTCCATTCGATTGCTAAGATTGACACTGATTCTTAAGCGAAAAAATTGAATTCGCTTTTACAAAATTAATACTTTCAGAATTTAAATAGCCGCTTTTGTGCCGATATGCTAACAATGCATAGTCAATAACCCGTGTTTTTCCGGAGCTGTTTGGCAAGTCGGGGCAAAACAGGAATGAATTTCTGGCTGAAGACCTTTTAATCATTGCAATGTGGAATGTTTTGGGTCATATGCGCCCTCAAACAAAATCCAATTGCCAAACCAGGGATATCCGCAGGCGCAGCTGAAAATAAACATGGAACAGAGCCCAAACGCATGCGAAGCCTGAACCGCCTGAATGATTTTTTTTATCTCTTCTTTCCCGGCATCTGTATGGCCTGCAATTCCCCGTTGCAGCATGGTGAGCAGGTGATTTGCACCTCTTGCGGCTATTACCTTCCTCTTCACAATTCGCACTTGAATGCGGACAATGCGGTAAGCCGGTTGTTTTGGGGCCGGATCGACCTGGTTTCTGCTGCCGCCTACTATAGTTTTCAGAAGGGAAGCCATGTGCAGCGTCTCATGCACCAGCTCAAGTATAAAGGCCGAAAAGAGGTAGGCACGGAGATTGGAAAACGTTTTGGAGCGGAACTGAAACAGACCCAATTGTTTCGGCAAGCCGAGTTAATTATTCCCGTGCCTCTGCATGCCCGAAAACTTAAAAAGCGGGGTTACAACCAAAGCGATTTTTTCGCTCATGGCCTTTCATCAAAAATGGGAATTGGCGTTGATTCAGTTTCTCTGGTTCGCGAAACAATAACCGAAACGCAAACCCGCAAATCGCGTTTTGAGCGCTGGAAAAATGTGGAATCCAAGTTCCGCCTGATTGATGATACGGCCGTACGGGGCAAGCATATTCTATTGGTAGACGATGTCGTGACTACAGGTGCCACTTTAGAAGCCTGTGCGCGGGTCTTGCTCGGCACAGAAGGCACCAAAGTGAGCATTGCCGCAATGGCTGTTGCTGTTTATTGAATTTTTGGGGCTAAATCAAACCGCTTCGGCAACAACTTCTGTGACTCCGGGCACGAGTCTTTTTAACAAGCCTTCAATACCGGCTTTGAGAGTCATTGTCGAAGAAGGGCATCCGCTGCAGGCTCCTTTAAGTTGGACGGTCACCACACCTTCGATAAAGGAACGAAAAGTAATGAGGCCTCCATCCTGTTCAACGGCGGGACGGATATACTGCTCGAGAATTTCCACAATTTTATGCTCCGCTTCAGTGACAGGGGCCGTGTGCTCGGTGAAAACGGTTGTTGTCGACTGAAAAGAATTGTCGGTATGCACTTCGGTCTTTGGAATGTCTGTCACCACAGGCACGGTACCTGAAAGAAACTCTTTTAAAAGTTCGCGAAGCTCCAGGGTAATATCGTCCCAGCCGACGGCTTCTGTCTTGGTGAGGGTGATGTAGTTTCCGCTGATAAAAACCCCTTTGATGAAAGGGAACAGGAACAACTTGGCCGCAAGTACCGATCCTTTGGCTTCTGAAGCGTTCAGGTACTGGGCCGTGGCACCTTCTTCGAGTAAAACCAGATTGGCAACAAATTTCATCGAAGAAGGATTCGGAGTGCTTTCGGCGTAAACAATGACCGGTTTTTTGACAAGAGGTTCCATGGTGCGTGTGATCGTTACAAATTCGTAATTTCGTATAGGAAGAAAAGGAATCGGGATTTTTTTGAGGCAAAGCCGGGAAAAAAACCGGAAAAGCAAAACACAATTATTTTCAAAAAACCTTTCACAAAGATACGAATTTTGATCAAGAAAGTAGATTATCTGGTTATCGGCTCGGGCATAGCCGGGCTTACTTATGCACTCAAGGTGGCCGAACACGGAAGTGTTTGTGTAGTCACCAAATCCAACGAGGATGAGAGCAATACAAAATATGCCCAGGGAGGAATTGCAGCGGTGATGTACAGTCCCGATTCATATGACAAACACATTGCCGATACTCTGGATGCCGGGGCTGGTATGTGTAACGAAGAGGTTGTCCGTATGGTCATTACCGAATCCACGGCCAGAATCAAAGAACTCGTGGAATGGGGAGCCAAATTTGACAGAAAATCGACAGGGGAATACGATCTGGCCAAAGAAGGAGGACATTCAGAACACCGTATTTTGCATCACAAAGACGATACCGGATTTGAAATTGAGCGTGCCCTTCTGGAGCAGCTTCACAAGCACCCGAATATCGAATTGCTGGACCATCACTTCACCATTGATATTCTCACTCAGCATCACCTGGGTATGGAAGTGAACAGCAGAAGCACGGATACCGAATGTTACGGAGCCTATATCCTGAATCTCAAATCAGACCGGGTGGAAACGGTGCTTGCCAAAGTCACCCTGATGTCTACCGGAGGTGCCGGCCACGTATATGCAACAACGACCAATCCGACAATTGCAACAGGCGATGGTGTGGCAATGGTATACCGTGCAAAAGGCAGAATTGAGAATATGGAATTTTTTCAGTTTCATCCAACTTCTCTTTATAACCCAGGGGAGCATCCTTCTTTTTTAATCTCGGAAGCAGTAAGGGGCTTTGGAGGCATTTTGAAAACACTCGACCGGAAAGAATTCATGTCCAAATACGATTCGCGGAAAGATCTTGCCCCGCGCGATATTGTGGCAAGGGCCATCGACAATGAAATGAAACTCCGCGGAGATGATCATGTATGGCTCGATTGCACGCATCTCGAACCGGATGACTTTATTCGTCATTTTCCGAATATCTACAGGAAATGTTTGAGTCTGGATATAGATATCAGTCATGATTTTATCCCCGTTGTTCCTGCAGCTCACTACATGTGTGGCGGGATTTGGGTCGACCAGCAAGGCAGGAGCAGCATTAAAAACCTGTATGCCGTTGGTGAGTGTTCGTGTACCGGGCTGCATGGTGCGAACCGGCTGGCCAGCAATTCTCTTCTTGAAGCTGTTGTCTACGCTCACAGGGCCAGTATCGATGCCATATCGGTCATAAAGAACCGGAGCTGGAAGGAGCAGTTGCCGGATTGGGATGCAGAGGGTACGGCGCATCCGGAAGAGATGGTGCTCATTACCCAAAGCCTCAAAGAGGTTCAGTCGATCATGAGCAATTATGTGGGCATTGTCAGGTCAAACCTGCGTCTTCACAGGGCTTTTGACCGGCTGGAGATTCTTTATAAGGAGAATGAAGCTTTGTATCAGCAAACTACTGTTTCTCCAAAGCTCTGTGAACTCAGAAACATTATCAATGTGGCTTACCTGATCATTAAACAGGCTATGCAGCGCAAGGAAAGCCTGGGTTTACATTATAACCTCGATTATCACAAGACGTAAAGAAGGGTTGGCAATGTGCCGTTTTCGGTCAGCAATGAAATTTTAGCTGCACTTCTTCTTCTTCTTGCCAATTGCGGACTGCTCATTGCCAACTCATTTCTGTCATATAAACCTCAACTCGAACGAAAATGGCCCTTATCAAACCCCTCAATGGTATTCATCCCGAATTTGGAGCTGACTGTTACCTGGCCGAAAATGCAACTGTAATTGGAGATGTGGTGACGGGAGATCATTGCAGCATTTGGTTCAATGCCGTTTTGCGGGGAGATGTAAATTCTATCCGCCTGGGCAACAAAGTGAATATCCAGGACGGCGCAATGGTTCACTGCACGTACAAAAAGACCAAAACGATTATCGGGAACAATGTTTCAGTGGGGCACCACGCCATCATTCATGGGTGCACTTTGCATGACAATGTGTTGATTGGCATGGGGGCCATTGTCATGGACAATTGTGTGGTTGGCAGCAATTCGATTCTGGCGGCGGGAGCTGTTTTAACGGAAAACACAATTGTCGAACCCGGAAGCATATATGCCGGAATTCCAGCAAAAAAAATAAAGAATATCAGTCAGGAGCTGGTTAACGGAGAGATCAACAGGGTGGCAGACAACTATGTGATGTATTCGGGATGGTATAAATAAAGTCCGTTTCAGAGAATGCCGTTATTCTCTTTTGCATGTTGCACGCAGGCCATAGGTAGTCTTGAATGCATTTTCAAAGGTGGTCAGATTGCTAGAGCTTGTGCTGCAGTATTTCTGCGAGGAGATGACATTGTTTTTTGTATCGGTGGCCGTGCAGGTCGTGCATTTTTTGCAGGAAGCCGTACCGCAAAGGATTCCCGCAAGCAGGCCGAAAAATAAAATCTGTTTTTTCATCTCTCCGGAATATTTTCTAAATGAATTCTGTTTAGCTAAAATAGTATAAATTTCAATAAGTCTCATTTCCAGATATCCGCTTTCTCGAGCGTGATTTTGCCCTTGAAAAAAAACTGAGTGCTCTTCTCAAAGGAATCGGTGTAATCGGAAACATAAAAATGATGCTTCGGTTTTTTCAGCGTGGTTTGCAACCGGTTTCTCTTGAGCGTCTCCGACACTTCCGATGCAACGACGCCGGCGGAGTCGATGATAACCATGTGGTGCTTGTAATACTCTTCAATTTCCGGTTTGATCAATGGGAAGTGGGTACAGGCAAGAATCAGCGAATCTATTTTTTTTAGTTTCGGTCGCTCCAGGTAGGAATTGATTACAGCGCGGCTGATTTTATTGTTGAAAAAACCCTCTTCAATCATGGAAACAAGCAATGGAGTTGCCAGGGATGAAACCTTCATGTCCTTTCTGAGTGCGGTGATTTTTTTGGAGTAGATATCCGATCTGACGGTTCCTTTGGTTGCGATTACCCCCACATGCCTGGTGGTTTTGTTCTCTGCCACCACTTTCACCACAGGGTCGATCACGTTGAGCACAATGGCCTTGTTTCCCACAAAATCCTTGATGGTTTCATAAGCCAGGGCAGAAGCTGTATTGCAGGCAATGACAATGATTTTGCATTGCTGATCGAGCAGAAACTGGGCGATCCGGATTCCGTAATATTTTATGGAGTCGGCAGATTTGTCGCCATAGGGAAGATGGGCAATGTCGCCGAAATAAACCAGCTTCTCATTTGGAAGCAGTTTGGTGATTGCGTTGGCAACGGTCAGGCCTCCGATACCCGAATCAAAGATTCCGATTGGATTGGAAGCACTCAGATTATTTTTCTGTTTGGCCAATTGCTGGAGTGTTTATCCGGATTAACGAAATGGGTTCAAAAGTTGACTGAGATTGCACACCATATGCAAAATTAAGCAAAAAAAATCCCTCGTTGTTCAGAGGGATTTTTTTGTTTATTTCTTTGGGCTTGGGGTTGTTCCGGGTCCCTTGTTTGGCTTGTCGTTGGTAAACGGAACGGCATTGGCAGCAATCCCCAGTTTGGCTTTTACCAAAGGGAAAATATTGTCCGATGGGTCGTAATAAATAACCACTCCGGCGCTTGTATCCAACACATATTTGTAGCTTCCGGCTTTGGCAACTTCGGCAATGGCTCTGTTTGCCTTGTCGTAAATCGGTTTGAGCAGTTCGTTCTTTTTGTTCTGAAAATCAGTCTGGGCATTTTGCTGAAATTCCTGCATGCTCTGACTCATTCTCTGGATATCGTTTTCGGTAGCTGTCTTGATCAGCTCGCTCATTGTTGTTTTGTTTTTTTCGTAATAATCCAGCTTGTTCTGATATTCACCCTGCATCTGCTGAAGACGTGTTTCAAGTTGTTTGTAATAATCCTGTGCATCCTGATCGGCTTTCTTGGTTTCAGGCATGAGAACAAGCAAAGAATCAAGGTGAATGTGAGCGATCTTTTGAGCATTCACGGAAAGCGAGGTAGTAAGGATCAGTCCTGCAGCGAGAAGTGACTTGAAAAATTTCTTCATTTGGATTTTTTTAAGTTTAAATAGGCGCAAATATATTATTTATTTCCCGAACCGGTGCCTTTTTTGCTGTAGCCCATTTGCTCAAGCACTTTGTCGCTTTCGTCGTATTTGGGGTTTGCATAAAGCATGGTCAAATCACTTGACTTGTCAAAGATGATTGCAAAATTACCGGTTTCAGCAAGTTTCTTGACGGCGTTGTAGACCTCGTCCTGGATTGGTTTAACCAGTTCCTGGCGTTTTTTGAAAAGTTCTCCATCCACACCAAACTTCGATTTCTGAAGATCCTTGGCTTCTTTTTCCTTACCCACGATCTCCGCTTCCCTTTTTTTCTTCAATTCATCGGTGAGCAGAATTTGTTCCTGCTGGTAATTCTTATAGAGCTTGTCCACTTCCTGAAACTTGGCTTCAATTTCTTTTTGCCAGGTGGTGGAGATTTTATCGAGTTCGCTCTGGGCTTCCTTGTATTTGGGGATCTGTCCCAGAATATAATCGGAATCCACATAAGCGAATTTTTGTGCAAAAGAGCCGGCAGCCAGAAGTGTTGCGAAGGCCAGGGTGAAGATGAATTTTTTCATGAAATTGGATTTTAGGTTCTTAATCATTTCCTCTGAATGCTTATAACTCTCCAAGATTCGCGCCAATTGTAAAGTGGAGCTGACCACGCTGCATGGTTGGGTTGGAAGGGACATCATCCAGCCTCCATCCGTAATCCAGGCCAAGCAGACCAAACATAGGAAGGAACACCCGTACGCCCACCCCTGTACTGCGATAGACCTGGAATGGATTGTATTGCTGGAAACTGTCCCAGGAATTTCCGGCTTCAGCAAAGGCAAGGCAATAAATATTTGCCGAAGCGCTCAGGGTAATCGGATACCTCAGTTCCATGGTGTATTTATTGATAATCGGAGATCCGTGGGTGTTCGATAAAGATCCATCGTTGTATCCGCGCATGGCAATGATTTCCCGTCCGTCGAGCGAATAACCGGTAAGACCGCTTCCGCCGAGATAGAATCTTTCAAAAGGAGCAACACCCAACTGGGAATTGTAATAGCCCAAATAGCCAAATCCAACCCTGGAATTTAAAACCAGATTGCCCACAATTTTGGTGAACCACTGCGTGGTGAATTTTATTTTGTAAAATTCAATGAATGCATATTTCTGCTGGTCAGACTCCTCTGCGTAATTCTTGTTTTGGAACAACGAATACGGTGGTGTTGCCTGAGCAGAAAGTGTCATGGTTCCTCCCCGGGTTATGTATTCCATCGGACTCTTGTCCGTATTGCTTCTGGAGATAGACAGGCGTAGGTTGATGTTGTTGGAATACCCGTTGCTGAATGAAAAAATATTGGCGAAATTTTTGAGCGTGTAATAGGCGTAGTTAACGTCCCCAAAAAAGGAGAAGTAGTCATCCGGTTTTTTAAGCCTGGATCCAAATCCCATGGTTACCCCCCAGATATTGAAAGAAGAGCGGGTAGGGTCGCTCAGGGCCAATCCATTCGACTGCACTGAATAAAATGTGGTAAAAGTCAGGGAGTTCGGTTTCTTTCCGCCCAGCCAGGGTTCTGTAAAGGAGGCATTGATAGACTGATACAAAAGTCCATTGGACTGTGCCCGTATACTTACGCGTTGTCCGTCACCGGCGGGCAGCGGTCTCCAGGATCCTTTCCGGAACACATTGCGGGCGGAAAAGTTGTTGAAAGTGACTCCCAGGGTTCCCACGATACGGCCTGCGCCCCATCCGCCCGAAAGTTCAAGCTGGTCGGAAGGTTTTTCGGTAACAATGTATTCAATATCGACGGTTCCGTCTGCCGGGTTGGGCTTCGGATTCACAGAAAGTTTTTCTGGATCAAAATAGCCCAGAACAGAAAGATCCCGTTGAGAACGGATAATGTCCGAACGGCGGAACAACTGGCCCGGGCGGGTGCGAATTTCGCGCATGATGACCTGGTCGTTTGTTTTAGTGTTTCCGGTAACCGTAACCTTGTTGATGGTGGCCTGTTTGCCTTCATAAACCCTCATTTCAAGGTCAATGGAGTCGTTTTCAATCCGCACTTCGATCGGAGTCACCTGGAAGAAGAGGTAGCCATCATCCATATAAAGCGAGCTGACATCCGTACTGTTGGGGTTCATGAACAAACGGGCTTCGAGAAGCGATTGGTCGAACACTTCGCCTTTTTTAATGCCAAGGCGGTCGGATAAGTTTTTGGAGGTGTATTTGGTATTGCCGATCCAGTTGATGTTGTTGAAATAGTATTTATGGCCTTCTTTCACCGTCAGGGAAATGCTGACCCGTTTGGGTCCAACGCGGTAGACTGTATCCTTGACCACCACGGCGTCACGGAATCCTTTTTCACGGTATTTGTCGATGATGCTTTTCTTGTCTTTTATGAAGTTGTCCTCAATGAATTTCGACGAGCTGAATATGTTCCAGATCCTTCGCTCCTTGGTGTCGCTCATGGCCCGGTGGAGCTTGGATGATTTGATGTTGTGGTTTCCGGTGATGAAGATGTCCTGGATCTTGATTTTGGGACCCTTGTCGACTGTGATAATGAGATTCACCGAATTTTTTTCGGCTTTGTCGGGCTCCTGTTCGATTTTAACTTTTGTATCCAAATATCCTTTGTTTACAAAGAAGTCAACAATGTTTTGCTTTGTGGATTCAATTACATAGTCCGTGATGACTTTGCGGTGAACAAGTTTGATACGGGTACGGATGTCATCCGATTCGGATTTGCCTACTCCTTTTATGGAAAAGTGGTTGAGTCTGGGCCTTTCTTTGACCTGAAAAACCAGCCAGATAAAATTCCCTTCAATTTTCTGGGCGCTGCACTGAATGTCGACAAAGAGTCCCTGACGCCAGAGGTTCTGTATGGCTTCCGAAATTTTTTCACCAGGAACAGTAATCTTGTCACCATCGCTCATGCCGGTGACGAGCTTGAGAACCTGGTGGTTCACATTTTCTGCTCCTTCAAAAGTGATGCTTGCAATGGAATATTCTTTGGGGGTGGTAAAATTGATTTGGTTTGAATCGGGGCTCATATTCAATACCTGGGCCTGGGCCTCAAGGGTAGGAACAAACCAAAACCAGAACATATTGAGTAAAAGAAAAATTCTTTTCATCGTCGTTATTAAGATACTATTTGCTCACTCGTTTTTCCGAACCGGCGTTCTCTGCTTTGATAATCAAGAATGGCTTCATACAAATCTTCCCTTCTGAAATCAGGCCAAAGTTTATTTGTAAAATAAAGTTCAGAGTAAGCTATTTGCCAAAGTAAAAAATTGCTGATTCGCTGTTCTCCACTGGTCCGTATAAGCAGTTCAGGGTCAGGAAAATTGGCGGTGCAAAGAAAGGAATTAAAAAGGGATTCATCAATATCAGAAATTGAAATTCTTTTCTCGGCAACTTCCCCTGCAATCCGCTTTACAGCGTTCAGGATTTCCCATTTCGAACTGTAGCTCAGGGCCAAAACCAGGGTCATTCTTTTGTTGCCGGAAGTCAGGTCGATTGCTTCCTTCAATTCGCGTTTGCATCCTGTTGGCAGACTGTCTATATCGCCTATGGCCTGTAGCCGGATATCGTTGTCTGTGAGTGTTTTGGTTTCTTTGCGGATGGTACTGATGAGAAGTTGCATGAGTGCATTGACTTCAAATTTGGGTCTGTTCCAGTTTTCGGTAGAAAAGGCGTACAGCGTTAAAAATTTGATGCCCAGTTCTGCCGCTGCTTCCACCGTATCGCGAACGGCGAGAACGCCATTTTGATGGCCGAAAACCCGAAGCTTGCCTTTTTGCTTGGCCCACCTGCCGTTTCCATCCATGATGACTGCAATGTGTTGGGGAAGCCTGGCGGGATTGATCTTTTCTTTGAATGACATAGGTGATGGAAAAATTCATTCTGACAGGGAATGAACCAAGCGGGTTTTATTTTCTTAGTTATAGGAATAGCAATGCTTTTCTTTGTTCTTCAATTGAAATGAAAGGATGACCCCGGCAAAAGAATACCAATCGTCTTTTCCGCCATTTCCACGCTCACTTCCGACTCTTGAATTGGCCGGATCTTTACTCAGGGAACGGTCGCCAAGAATAACCGCATAGGGACCATTTTGTGCCAGAACCGCAGGGGCGGCATAATTTCCGCTGACATCATCCAGATAAGGAGTGAATGTTTTGCGCATGCCCCATTCCAGCGAAAGACAGATCCGCTTGGCCATGCTGAGTTTCATGCCTGCTCCGAAAGGAAGAGAGATTTGTGTGAGTCTGTATTTTTTAGGTCCTCCTTTTGTGCCTTCGCCTTCTGTTCCAATGGATTGAAGATCTATCCATTGATTGCCGAGCTGCGCCATGGGGTCAAACATGAAAACGGCAATGCCTCCGAAGAGATAGGGTGTGTAAGGATGTTTGGAGCTTCCTGTTTTGTATTCCAGAAAGTTAAATTCGCCTTCGACACCCAATTCCCGGATGTATGATTTAAAGCTCAGGTTGCGGTCTTGCTGGGAAGCCGAATTGGTTCGGGAATCATCGCCTTCGAGGTTTCCAATATAGAGGTTGCCCTTGACCGCGAATCGTGTATTGAAGTTGTGTCTGAACACAACCCCACCAGCGGGTTGGGTAAGCGGACCAAAATGTCCCACCGGATTCAAATCGCCAATATAATAGGAGCAACCGATGAACAGACCAACTTCATTACTATGTTCAGGCTTCTGAGCAAAAGCAGAGACTGCCAGCAGTAAATACAGAAAAAGCGATCCAATTTTTTTCATGCAGACAAAAATACCTTCCATATAACGGGGAAGGTATAGCTATTATTTCATACAAAGATAGAAAAGTAAATGAATTTGCCTTTTCCGGAGCCGTATAGTCCGGCACAGGAGCGCTCATCCATTCGAAACACTGTCCGGATCCGGGGGCTATCTTTTTCGAAAATCAAACAAATGAAGAAAAAAACCAATTTTTGGCGCTAAAATTTTAATAATTCAGCAAAATTGGGCCAAAATCTGTCCAAAACGAAACACATCGGTATACGAATTGTACAAAGGTACGGGCGCACAACGAATAACATTTGGTTCTCGCCAGTCTGAAATAACACCGGCTTCAGTCAGTTTATCAAAAAGCTCCTTTCCTCTTCCATGAGCAAGGATACTTATCTGGCATCCACGTTGTTGTTCGTCCCTGGGGGTTATTATTTCCAGTTTTTGGGCTCCCTGTTTGGTTTTTGAATTGATGTCATCCAGGATGAATTCAAGGAAGCCGGTGAGTTTCCTGCTTTTTTTAACGAGATTGACCATTCCGGCTTCGGAGAAGATATCGATAGCAGCTTTATGAGCCGCCATCGAAAAAACCGGAGCATTGCTCATTTGCCAGGCCTCGGCCGTTGGAATGGGGACAAACCCTTTTTCCATCCTGAACCGGCTTGCCTTGTCATGTCCCCACCAACCTGCAAAACGGGGAATGTCATTTCGGCCCAGGTGTTTCGTGTGTATAAATACACCGGCAACACTTCCGGGTCCGGAGTTGAGGTATTTGTATGAACACCAGCAGGCAAAATCAACATTCCAGTCGTGCAGCTGAAGCTCGATGTTTCCGGTGGCATGTGCCAGATCAAATCCAACGCATGAACCTGCAGCATGAGCGGCCTCTGCAATGGCTTTCATGTCAAATGCCTGCCCAGTGTAGTAATTTACCCCGCCTATGAGTACAAGGGCGAGTTCATCCTTGTTTTTGTCGATGGCGGCCTGAATGTCTTCGGTGCGTAAGCAATGCTCACCCTCTCTTGGAAATACCTCGAGGATTGCTTCGGAAGGATCGAATCCGTGAAATTTCACCTGTGATTCCAGTGCGTACTGGTCTGAAGGAAAGGCTCTGGCTTCACAAAGAATTTTAAACCGCTTTGCGTTTGGTCTGTAAAAAGAAACCATCAAAAGGTGAAGGTTTACCGTCAGCTGGTTCATGACGACGACTTCCTCGGGAAGCGCACCGACAAGAACGGCCAGAGGATCTGCAAATTGTTCGTGGTAGGGCATCCATGGCTTTCGCGCATGGAAATGGCCCTCGACCCCAAAATTTGCCCAGTCTTCAAGCTCATTGAGTACATAATCCTGCGTGGTTTTGGGCTGCAGTCCAAGTGAATTACCGGTAAAGTAGATCACGTCCCTTCCCTGCATCTGAGGAAAGTAAAACTTTTCACGAAAATGTTTCAGCGGATCGTTCAGATCCAGGTCATGCGCAAATCCGGAAGAGTTTATATAGTTCATAGGATAATCAAAAGGGATTTCAAAGCAAAGCGTTTTCTGGCTTCAAAGATATATATTTGCGGAAGAATCGGGTTTGTCAATGGCAGAACCTGATTTTTTGATTCACATGGACCGGAGATAACCAAGATGATCTTGCTCTTTCTGCCTGCCTGGATTTTAACCATATAATTGTATGAAAAGAGAGAAATCAGAAGCGCTTTTTGAAAAAGCGAAGCGTTATTTTCCAGGTGGGGTGAATTCACCCGTGCGGGCCTTTCGTTCTGTGGGTGGAAGTCCCTTGTTTATAGAAAAAGGGAAGGGCTGCCGGATACAGGATGCCGACGGAAATCAGTTCATTGATTTTTGCTGCTCCTGGGGTCCACTGATTCTCGGACATGCTCCCCATGCCGTAGTTGAGGCTGTCAAGAAAACAGTGGAGGACGGGAGTTCTTTCGGAGCCCCCACCGCCCTTGAAAATGAGCTTGCAGAGCTCATTCTCTCGAACAACAGATTCATTGAAAGGCTGCGGTTTGTAAGCTCGGGTACAGAAGCAGTCATGAGCGCAATTCGGCTTGCCAGAGGATTTACAGGGCGCAACAAAATTCTGAAATTCGAAGGATGTTATCACGG
>PLXK01000145.1 GCA_003151415.1 Bacteroidota bacterium | reverse complement strand
TCAGCCGAATCCAAAATCATCTTTCTGGAAAGCATTCCTCTGTCATCAAAAACCTTCTTTTCTGCTGAAGAAATAAATCTTATTCATTCAGGCTCAGCTCTTTCTTTGGCAGGATCGAACGTTTCCTTTCAAGAATGGAAGGAACTTTTTCAGGAAACAAAACTCTTTGTATGCGAGAAGATTGGCGCTGAAACGGAAAGTCTTTTTTCTGAGAGCGAAAAGCCAATTTCCGGAGGTAAACAGACCGATACACCGATGATTACCAAAACCGGTGCGCTAAATTGAGTCGATAAAAATTTTGGGTTTACTCTGCCAGAGAGAGATTGGAATTTATACTAGTTAACAAATGACCCGACTGAGCACTTTAACTATATGGCGTCATTTACTCATCGCGAAACCCCTGCATCTGCTTCTTCGGATCCTGTTCCCTGATTATCTTTTGAATAATCAGCCGGTCGTTCTCATCAAAGTGTTCCTTTTTAAGCATATACCAATAGGCTTCTTTGGTCATTCCGCTCCAGTGGATAATTGCGTCCTTGTATTTGACAGACATCGATAAATTCAACCAGGCCATGGCATATAGCAGGATGGCTGTAAGCGAATATGCCACGATCTTCTTCCAGGTTGCTTTGAAACATGCCACAAATCCTTCCAGAAAAGCGGCCAATGGAATAATCAATACCGCATAATTTTCAATCATGGCCCTGGCGCCAAAACTTCCGGAATAACTCCAATCCCACCACGAAGACAATACATAAATGCTGACTCCCGTGTATAGACATACGGGCCAGAACAAAGACCTGTGTTTGGAAAAAAGAAACGCAAAACCGGCAAATGCCAAAATCATAACCGGGGTGTACAGAAACAAACCCTTGCGGTAGCTGAACAGAAAATAGGAAATCTTGGGATCTTTAAAAAAGAAATGCTGGTCGGGATAAACATCGACATAGAAAGACCCGGTACGTATTTTCCAAAAAACAAGCTGCGTACCGATCACAAGCAGGAACAAAACGAATGCCCCCAAAACCGCCATTTTCTTTTTGTAAAGAAAGATCCACCAGTCTTTCCAGCCCTGAACACCCGGAAAACCTGCAAGCAGCGGAATGACAAGCACAAGAACATCGGGAGGCCTGATCAGGGCAATAAAACCAGCTGAAAGCGCTGCCAGATAAATCATGCGGGCCGACCGCCGGAGATACAGACTGAAAATGGCATACATAAAAATGCTGAACCACAGGAAAGAATAGGCATGCGACATCTGTCCCTGACAAACACTGTAGAAAAACAGATTGCTGGCATAGAACACGCCAAAAAGTGCCCCAACGGCAATAACCGGCCTGAACATCAAAATGAGCATGCGGTAAAGAAACCAGAGCCCGAGAAAGACATACAGCAACGTCCCAAAATAGACTGACCAGATGTAAGGCGCCGAATATCCGTCGGCCTGATAATGAAAAAGCAGTGCAACAGCGTGTCCGATAAAAAAGAAAGGCGCTTCCATGAGAGCGACTCCCAGAGTATAACCCGGTACAAGATTTCCGTTGGGGGCCGTTATCAGCTTGTAATTGTTCGGAAAATGAAAAGAAAGATCGTGATGAATAAATTGCGCAGGCAGGTAAGCATAATACGTGGCCGCATCATTATTAAAAGGGGTGTTGCCAAGCGTCTTCCAGGCGATATAGTCGTAGTGCTGGTTGGCAATAAAGAAGAAACTGCAGATGAAGAAAAATTTCCAGGGATTGATTTTACCCAACAGGAAAAAAATGCGGTTCCGGATATTTAGCATAATTGAACGCCGACGGTTTCCAAACAATTCGAATCAGGAGCAAGAATAAGGTCTAAGGTAAGATTTTCCGGCCGGCATTCAGGGCTTTCCATTTGAAAATAAATTCCCGCTTTTATCTGAGAGGGAAAGCCCAACGGGCGTTTTTTCGTCCGGAGCCTGCATTTTCATTTCAAAAACGGATCGTTCGAAGGCTTATTGAGATGACTGTCTTTATCCACGACAGGTTTGCGCGATGTGTGCTGATGCACATAACGTGTTTCATACATCATCACCAGCAGGATAAAATAAGATAAAAGCAAAGGGCCGATAACCAAACCAAGCAAGCCAAAAATGGGAACCCCGATCACCACCCCGATAATGGTAATCAGCGGATGCGTATTGGCAATTCTTTTGGAAATAAAGAAACGCAGAAAATTATCGACAACGATAACCAGGGCAGCACCCCAGATCATAATTCCAATACCCGGCCAGGTATGTCCATAAGCCAGTTCAATAATTCCCGCCGGAATAAAAATGATGGGCGCCCCCACAACAGGGAGAAGACACACAAAAACAGAAACAATACCCCAGAACATGGCATCGGGGATTCCAAAAATCAAAAAACCGATACCCACAATGATTCCCTGGCTGATGGCAATAAGGCCCTGTCCAAGTATATTCGAATAGGTGATGTTTTTCAATTCGGTGCCAAAGCGCAGGCTGGACTCTTCCGGAAATGGGAGGTATTTCAGGAGCGTTCGCTCAAACTCTTCGTGGGAAACGAGCATAAAGTACAACAGAAAATAAAGTACAGTGATTGTGATGAAGGTTTGAAAGACCCCGTTAACGACAGAAGTAAAAGAGCCCAGGGCCCATTCAGAAAGGTTTTCGAGTCCGTTCTGGACAAGGGCGGGTTTGTCAAAATTCGACCCTGCATAGGTGTTTATCCTTTCCACAATAGCTGTTACTGCGGCAGGGTCTTTTTGAAAAAGAAGGATTTTACTGATCAGCATATAGCCCAGCAACATGAGCGGCAGGATGATGATCAGAAATGAAATCAGAATGACAAAAAGGCTGCTGAAGGACCGCCGGATATGGCGGCGCTCGGTGAACCAGATGAACACAGGCTTGAACAGCGTATATAAAACAATTGCACCAAGGATAGCCGTAAAAATGCCTTTTAAAGAATACAGTAAGAAGACCCCCAGAATCAGTATGAGGGCAAAAAATATATTCTTTCTTTGCGCGGGGTTATACAGTGACATGCTTCCGTTTCTTGATGCTGAAATTTTTTCCCGGGTCCCGAATTACACTCCCATTCCCCTACCAGCCAAACCCACCCAGATTTACCGTCTTGTTATTGAAGGTTGGATGAATACTTAAGACCGGAATATGAGAATGGTTCACCACCTGCTGCGCAAACGGACCCATGATAAAATCCGAAAGGCTCATTTTGTCCAGGTCAGACATCACCAATACAACATCGGCCTGAATGTCTTTTGCGTAGTTCAGGATTTCCTCGGAAAGGAAAGCGCCCCCAACGACTTTTGTTTCGCAACTCAGGTGATGGCCTTCGACAATTTTTTTTATCTGATCGGCCTGTAGGGTCAATTTATTGAATGTCTCTTCGCTCTGTTCTGCATCAATGCCCAGAACATACACCGAGGCGCCGTACATTTCAGCCATTTCAATGGCGTAATCCACTTTTTCCCGCGAATGCGGAATATTGCGGAAGGGTACCAGGATCTTCTTAAACCCGGGTTTGCTGCTTTGCTGAACCGACAATACCGGGCAGGGCGCTTCGCTGATGACCCGGATTGCATTGCTACCGGTTAGAAATTCCCTTACCCCGGAAACCCCATGGGTACCCATGATGATAATGTCTGCTTTTATTTTTTCTGTCATGGCCAGGATCTGTTCTTTGATCTTGCCTGTCACGGTAACTGCATGGATGGTGACCGAGTCGCGAAGGGCCATTTTCTCGGCCAGTCTGCTGAGCTGATCTTCGCATTCTTTTTGTATGGCTTCTTCATATTCCGCACTTCGGGGAATGGCAAAATAATATACACTGGAATGCGGCATGAAATAATCGGCCACGTGCAAAAGCGTTATTTCGGCCTGGTTCTTTTTTGCCATGCATATAGCCTGCTCAAGCGCCTTTAAGGAGGTCAGAGAGAAGTCAATGGGTACCAGAATATTTTTAATGTTGAATACTTTCATGGCTTGCGTTTTTAGATTATGTAAACTAATGACGAAAAACCTCCTCCGGAAATGACAAATATCAGGTAACAGGATGATTTATTGGAAAGGTAGACATGGCAAGCGCTGCCCTCCTGCATATTCGGCAAGCACGGCTTAATTATCGCTGAAAAAGACAGATTTGGGACCATACCGGGCAAAACCGGACTGCAAGAGACAAATTCTTTCTCCTGAATTGTTGCGGAAACGACGCGTTTTGGCATACTTTTCGCGGATTATTAAGCGTTAAACGGTTAAAACAAATAAAACGAAAAGTCATGAAAGCAAAACTGATCAGTCTCCTCGCAGGCGCTTTGCTTTTCTGCACACCGCTTGCAAAAGCGCAGGTGCTTGACGGAGGCATCGTTGGAGGTATCTCTACAGGGTCTGTAAGATTGAACGGAATAAATACTCCTTTTGTGAACAGGGCAACAGGCAATACGGTAATGGGTTATGAAGGTGGAGGATTTGCCCGCATTCATATCGGTTCATTTTACATAAAACCAATGGCTATGCTGGATTATCACCAGGGTGCGCTGGATCTCACAACCCGGCAGGATGCCCTTATTCAGTCGAATTTTACTTATGGCAGGCTGGTGGTTCCACTTTTGGCCGGCTTCCATTTCCCCCGGATATTTTCCATTGAAGCAGGTCCTGCCTGCAGCTGGTTGTATCACACGGATCTGGCAGCCTACAACAACCTGAATGTGGAGCGTACCGGCTTGGGTTACCGGGCGGGTATACATGCCGAATATGGATTGTTTTCCTGGGGTTTTGTCTATCAGGGCATGGTTAATCAGGGTACCGGATTTTCAAACACCACACTCCGGGCGCCCGATGAAGTTCTTCTGGAGATAGGCATCAATCTGGCCGGACGGAAGTAGTAGGATTGGACATAAGTCTCATGATAAAAATCACAAGGATTGAGGGGAAAGTCTTGTCCCGATTTCGGGTTTTTATTTACTTTCACGCGGTCATTTTGATTTGCCCCCGAATTGCATGGGTCTCTTTTAATGCAAAGAAGCGCTTCTAAAAACCAACAGAATGAAAACAAAACGGATTACCAGTCTGGCTGCAGGTTTATTTTTTAGTTTGTCTGTCTTGCATGCACAAAGATTTGACGGAGGGATTGCAGCCGGTGTAACCACGGGCTCTGTCAATTTGTCAAAAATAAATACCGCCGTTCTCAACACAGCCAATGGAGACAACATCCTGGGCTTTAATGCAGGTCTGTTTGCACGTTTGCACCTGGGCCCGTTTTATATTAAACCGATGGGACTTATCAGTTACCAATCGGGTCAGCTGGATTTCAATTACAAGACAGGGGCTGTGGAACATGCCAACTTCAGCGCCGGAAAATTTGAGGTCCCTGTTTTACTTGGAATCCATTTTTTCCGTGTCTTCAATATCGAAGCAGGACCTGTATACAATTCTGTGTTTCAGACAAGTTCGGGGGGCAACACAGGCCTCGCCGTACAGCCTTCCGGATATGGATACAGACTTGGCGCCAACCTGAAACTGAGCCGTATTTTACTTGGCTTTGCCTATCAGGGACTGTATAACAATTCATCAGGTTCTTCCACCACCACATTTCAAACGCCCAATGAGCTGATTTTTGAAATTGGTTTTTATCTGGGCAAAAAGAAATAAGGCTTTCGGAGCATTCGCTTTTCAAAGTCCTTTTTTACAGCTTGATCGACGGTCAGCAACATAGATTCGTTTCAGATCTTTTATTCATTTTGCTTTCTCCTCCTTTTGTAAACAAGCGGCGAAATCACAGGATTTTTTATCGAACACAGCCTGCATTGTTTTCACTTTTGCATTTCTCTTCTTCCGGCCCTTGAAGGGATTCCAGTCAAAAAACAGTTCACTCCACCTTCAAAACTTCATTCTATTATTCGTTCAGCGGGCTTTCGCAATCGTTGAAAGAGGAGTATGTGTCGTGACAAAAATAAATGGATACGAAACCGTTTTTGAAGCATAAAGAACCTGTAGTTTCACACTGTAGCATTCGTTGAAAAGCTGCCGATACAAGAACAGAAATTCATTGAAGCGATTGCACGCATTTCACAAAAACAAAAATCAAAAACCATGAAAACAAAAGTCATTTCACTTCTTGCGGCAGGCCTTTTCTTTTGCATACCGTTGATTCACGCACAAACAGACGGAGGATTTATTCTCGGGATATCTACTTCATCGGTAAAAATGTCGGACATGAACAGATCTACCGCCACCACGGCCGACGGAACAAATATTCTGGGTTTCGAAGGCGGCTTGTTTGCCAGATTTCACTTCGGGCCTTTTTACATTAAACCCATGGCCCTGCTTTCCTATCAAAGCGGACAATTGAATTTCTACAACAGCGACGGCAGCACACAACAAGCCAATTTCAATGTCGGAAAATTCGAAGTGCCGGTTTTATTTGGCGTTCACTTTCTGCGTATCCTGAACATTGAAGCCGGACCCGTATGCAACTGGTTGTTTCAGTCAAACACCGATGCAAACAACACGCTCAAAATCCAGCCTGTCGGATATGGATATCGTGTAGGTGCCAATGTTGAACTTGGCCGTTTCTTAATTGGCCTGGATTATCAGGGTCTGGTGAATCCGTCCTCCAGCTCTTCCAACATAACCTACAACGTACCCAATGAACTGATTTTAGAACTCGGTTTTAACATTGGCAAAAAATAAGGCCTGTTTACCGAATCAAAATTGCGGTACAGAAAAGAGGTTCCTCTCAATAGGAGCCTCTTTTTTTAAAAATATTTGCACCCGCCTGAAAGGTCAGGGCCATATGTCTCAGTTTTCGTAATTTTATCCCGAAAACACCCGAACCCCACATGGAGGACACCAACGCCGTACGTCTCAACAAATACATCAGCGAAAGCGGCATGTGCTCGCGCCGGGAAGCCGACCGCTTTATTGAAGAGGGGCTTGTTTTCATCAATGGCTCCAGGGCCAAAGTCGGCCGCAAGGTGTTGCCCAACGATCGTGTTGTTGTTAAAGGCCTGGCCATTGAACCCAAAAAGAAAGAAGAAGCTATTTATATCGCTTTTAACAAACCACCTGGAATCGTCTGCACCACCGAATCGGGAACAAGGGACAATATCATTGACTATATCCGTTACGGACAACGGATTTTCCCAATCGGGCGACTGGACAAGGACTCCCAGGGGCTCATCTTCCTGACCAGCAACGGCGACATCGTTAACAAGATTCTGCGTGCCGGAAACAGCCACGAAAAAGAATACCTGGTTACCGTCAACAAACCCATTACCGATGGTTTTATAGAGGCCATGAGCAATGGCGTACCCATCCTGGGCGAGATGACAAAAAAATGTTTTGTCCGCCAGGAATCTGCATTTGTTTTCCGCATCATTCTCATCCAGGGTCTTAACCGGCAAATCCGGCGCATGTGTGAGCACTTCCATTATGATGTGGTGAAACTGGAACGTATCCGCATCATGAACATCGGACTGAAAGGAATCCCTCTTGGCGACTGGCGCGAGCTGACCAAAACGGAAGTGGACATCATTACTGAACTCACCGATAGTTCTTCGGGGACAAACGAACGACCTGAAAAAAACAAGTCTTCCGATAAATCAAACCGCAAAACATTCGACAAGCCCGGGGGCAAAGAGCAAGAGCGGCCAAAGAAAACGGCCTTTAAGAAACCGGGCAAGGGACGCCGTCCGGAGAAGGGTCGCGGCCCGGAAAGGGGGCGCGGCGGGCCTGGCGGCAAGGCCAAAGGAGGACGCAACGGCAAATCCAAGGTCTTTTCGAATGCCCCTTCCCGGAAATCATCCAATGGCAGGCCGAAGCGGAAGGGACGCTGATTTTTATTTTCCAAAGATTTCTTCTCTCCTCATTTCCTTTATATTCAGGAACACGACAGGATATTCCGATATCCTTTAAAAATACGTAGTTTTGCCCCTGTCAATTTAAACACTAAAACAACCTAAAATGAAAAATATCAAACACACACTGCTTGCATCCGTTGTTGCACTCAGTCTTCTTTGCGTCAACGCCGGTGCCCAGCAGCTCAAAGTTCCGGCACCAAGTCCTACACAAACACTGAAACAAAATTTCGGTCTGGGTGATATCACCATTGAATATTCCCGCCCCGGAGTCAAGGGTCGTGTTATTTTTGGTGATGTTGTGCCTTTCGGAAAAATCTGGCGCACAGGCGCTAACTCAACGACAAAAATCACCTTTTCGGATGATGTGAAACTCGAAGGGAAAGCCGTTGCGGCAGGCACCTACGGCCTTTACACCATGCCGGACAAAGAAAGCTGGACGGTCATGCTTTACAAAGATTTGACCCTGGGCGGTAACGTTGCCGATTACAAACCCGAAAATGAAGTACTTCGTTTCACAGTGAAGCCAAGCACCCTTGCCAATAAAGTGGAATCATTTACTATGAACATCGCAGATATCACACCATCGACAGCCAACATCGAACTGTGCTGGGACAAAACACGCGCAGCCATCAATGTGACCACCGATATCGACACCAAAGTGATGAAGAACATTGAAACGGCCATGTCGCCCGATGACAAACGTCCTTATTTCCAGGCCGCTTCTTACTACTACGAGACAGACAAGGACCTGGCCAAGGCGCTTGAATGGGCAAACAAAGCCATTGAACAAAGCCCCAAAGCGTTTTACGTTGTGCATTTGAAAGCAAAAATCCAGATGAAACAAAAGGATTTCAAAGGAGCCATTGCCTCTGCAGAACAATCCATCACGCTTGCCAGGGATGCCAAAAATGATGATTATGTGAAGCTCAATGAGAAACTCATTGCCGAGGCGAAGAAAGGAAAATAAGAAAGACCAATGAAAAAAGGCCATCTCTGAAATGACGGAGATGGCCTTTTTAGCGAATACACATTCTGAGCCCGTTACCGGATAGGGTTCTTTTCTTCAACCGGATCAATTCACTTTGACAATATAATTCCTGATCAGGAATTTATTTTGCTTCGCGCTCGAACTATAAACCGGATGGATTGTATCTGCCACAAGTTCGGCCTCGCCTGATTTCTGTACAGAGGAGGCAGATGGAAGCCAGACCATCATAAAAACAAACACTCCGAGGGCAAGACCCGCCTGATACAATTTGATTTCGACATTCATCAGGTCGCGCAAACGATACAAAAGCCACAGGGACCGCGGCTGAATTTGCTGCCTGGCGATAACCTTCGCCCTCAGAGCTACCCGGATTGACTCGTCGGGCTCGGGCACTTCACTTTCTTTCAGCTGCATGGATTGCCGCAGCAAGCGGTTTAATTCTTCTTTGTTATCCATATCATCAGGCGTTTATCGGGTTAAACCTTTTCAATCTTTCTTCCAGAATTTTTAGTGTATAATGCAGGCGCGACTTCACTGTCCCTTCTGAAGCGCCTGTTATTTCTGCAATTTCCAGTAACGTGTGATCTTCCTGGAAACGCAGAACGAACACTGTCTTTTTCTCCAGGGGCAGATCTTCAAGCACGTCATCAAGCGCTTTCCTAAACTCAATGGCATCTATTTTTTCAGCTGCTTTCAAAAACGATCTTTCATCCAGTTCGTTGGCTACGTAACGCAGTTCCTCGTGAACTCCTTTCACCCGTGTTATGTGTTTGTAATGGTTCTTACATGTATTACAGGCCAGCGCATAAACCCAGGGCCGGAAATTGCGTGAGCTGTCAAACGCTTCGGGGTGCTCCACAATCTTCAGAAATAAATCCTGCAAAGCATCCTGTGCTTTTTCGCGATCGTAATTCAGCATGCGGACAAAATAACCCAGCAATTTTCGGCTATAGCGGGCATACAATGTATCAAAAGCTGATGCTTCTCCTCCACGAAGGAGAAGCATCAGCTTTTCATCAGAACAGAGAGAATAATCTTTCATCCTTTCAGTTCTCCAGATATTCTTTCATTTCCTTTTCATTTTTCGTCCGGGCCGCTTGTTCCATAACAAAGCTTTTATAAAACTCAGAACGCTCATTGCTTTCTCCCATGCTCTTGTAATGTTTGTAGAGCATGGCAAAAGGAATGACATAATTGCTTGCAAACTCCTCGCCCACCGGATGCGAAATGCTGGGCGTTTCGTTCAGCCCGCCCCTCAGATAATCCAGATGAAAACGGTTTTCTATGTTGTTCTTTAGTTTTGATACATTGTCAATGCGCACAGTGCTGAATCGGTTGGCCAGTCCAGTGCAATACAGGCTGTCGTCAAAAAGATTTTCCGTGTCTCCTGTAAGTGCAAAAAAGATAGGTACAGAAGGATACTTCCGACTGATTTCCAAGGTGAGGGCCTTGATAAATGCTTTCATATCAGTGGGAGTAGCGTATTTTTGAATAAACGCATCGCCAAGAACAATGCCCTTCTGTTTGAGTACGCGGGCCAGATATTCGGGGAAATTGGTTGCAAAGGAGGCGTTAATCAGCGTGATATCCGTTCTTACTGATCTTGTTTCCTGCAAGATCCTGGCAGGATACGTATCGTTGTCTCCCCATGTAAAAAGGATGGCATTTTTATCTGCAGACATCAGCACATTGTAGTTAAATTCCATGATTGTATAATCATTCACACGGGTGTCATTCAATCCCTTGTATAGTCGTTGGAATTCATCTGTCTTCCCTCTCAGCTCACAATAATTGATGTAGGCCTCCAGCACCTCTTCATCCTTGGGGTTCATTGCATAACCCTTCTGAATCAGCTTTAAGGTTTCTGCATCTCCCTTTTCAAGGCCGGTATTCAATAATTTACAGTCTATGTATTCGATGGAATTGGGAACCTGCTTAGCCATGTCGTTCAAAATTTTGTCCAGCACCTTGCCCTTGTCATTCACCGATCCATCGTATTTGAGGTCTTCCGAATAGCGGGTTGCCAGGTAATAATTTTCCCAGGCCGCCGCATTCCGCGGGCTTTTATCCAACTCTCTCTTCCAAAGCTTAACCTGCTCGCTGTAAAATACCGGTCCCCTGTATGCGCGAGACCTGTGCAGAATCTTTTCAGCCTGTTGGGCCTGTATTGTGCCTGCAAAAAGCAGACTGGATAAAATCAATTTTCTAATCATTGTGTTCGTGTTGGTTTCAGAAGCTCATACAATCCAAAACGACAAAGGTTCAATCGTTTGTCAAATTGTTTCGAAATGATTCAGCAGCAGGGAGTTCCTTTTTTTGACAATTGAGCCGTTTGGCGGGCAGCCACCTTGCCAGATGCTTGTTAATCCGTCCGTGCAGGTTTTTTTCCGTAGGCGCCGGCCGGAAGAATACGTTGCAAGATCAGGGCAAGCAGCATCACCAACAGACATCCGATTACATTGAACCAGAGGAAGGAAGTCAGATCCACAATCTTCGCATAAATAACAAAACCTTCCGCAATTAAAGCGGCGTAAAAAACAGCAGTGCCTCCGACATGTTTCAGATAAAAGGCAACCAGAAAAACGCCCAGAATCGTTCCGTAAAACAAGGAACCGAGAATGTTTACAGCTTCAATCAGGTTGCCCAGCTTGCCTGCATACATCGCCACCCCGACGCAGAACAATCCCCAGAAAACCGTTGCCCAGCGCGATGCGCTCAGGTATCTCGAAGCTCCCGCCTCTTTGTTGTAAAATCTTTTGTAGAAATCAACCACGCTGGTGGAAGCCAGTGAATTCAATCCGCTTGCCGTTGAACCCATAGAGGCCAGAAAGATAATAACCACCAAAAGGCCGACCAAACCAACCGGAAGAAATCCGGTAACGAAACTCAGAAAAATATAATTGGTATCGTTCGTATCGGCTTTCGGGTTGTTCTTTGTCATCAATCCGGTTGCTTCCTTGCGTATGCTTTGCGCGGACCGCTCGGCCTCCTGCAAACCCAGGCCGGCATTGTGTATTGTGGTTTCGTTGTTTTGGTGAAGTGCATTGACCAGTTCAGCCACTTTTTCCTGTTTCCGGATATGGGCCTGTTTGTAATCAGCTTCCAGGCGGTGATACTTGTCTTTATAGGGACTGTTCTCAATGCGATCAACCTCGACCCTGTTAAAGAAAACCGGCGGCTGATGGTATTGATAAAAACTAAAAACCAGAGTCCCGATAAGCAGGATGAGGAATTGCATGGGGATCTTGACAAGCCCGTTCATAATCAGGCCCAGCCGGCTCTGATTGACGGATTTGCCCGTGAGGTACCGCCCAACCTGCGATTGATCTGTTCCAAAATAGGACAACTGCAGAAAAAAGCCGCCTATGATTCCGGACCAGATGTTGTACTTGTTGTTCCAGTCAAATTTCGTGTCAATGGCATTGAGCTTACCCATTTTACCGGCTATGTGAAGCGCATCGGAAAACCCGACATTTTCGGGCAGCAGATGCACAACCATATAGGCTGCAATAAACAGGCCTGCGAAGATGACACTCATCTGGAGCATCTGAGTGTATGAAACCGCACGCGTTCCGCCATACACGGTATAGAGGATAACAAGAGCCCCCATGACCAGGGTGGTATAAGTGATGTCGATACCCAGAATGGTGGAGAGTATAATGGATGGAGCATAAATGGTAATGCCGGTGGAGAGCCCCCTTTGCAAAAGAAAGAGAAACGCTGTCAGCGATCTTGTTTTAACATCGAAACGTTTTTCCAGATATTCATATGCGGTAAAAACATTCAGTTTCCGGAAAGCAGGAATAAAGGTTACACACAGCACCACCATGGCCAGGGGCAAGCCAAAATAAAACTGAATGAAACGCATGCCATCGGTGTAAGCCAGTCCGGGTGCAGAAATAAAAGTAATGGCACTGGCCTGGGTGGCCATAACCGACAAGCCGACATGGTACCAGGGCAACTGCTTATCGGCAAGCAGGTAGGACTCAATATTTTTGGCTCCACGACTTTTCCAGATCCCATAGGCGACTATAGAAAATAAGGTGACGCCCAGAACAAGCCAATCGGTTGCACTCATTCAAAATATTTTGTAAACAAATAAAAGAAAACGATTGATGCCACCAGCACGGCAATGACAAGCATATAAATGCGAGTCCACTTTTTCTCCTCCGAGGGTTTTTCGCTGCCCATGTTCTGATTTGCTTATCCGTATAGGATCATTTGTTTTGCGGAAGACTGAGCAGGTTCACCAGAAGACGATACGCTCCGGGAACACCCGCAGGCAGTTCCCTGAAAAAAACCAGGCCGGTGTACACAAAATTCCCCTTACCGTTTTTTGCAATGATCAGGCTTCCTTCCGAAGGTTTTTCTCCGGGATCATTTATGGAGAATACCGTTTCGTATTGCTTGTCCCAGTCTTTTGCAAAGTAAATGCCCCGTTCCTGAATCCATCCTTTAAAATCATTTGTATCAATCACGTTTGGCCAGTTCAGCACCGAATGTCCTGGATTCGTAATTCTCATTTCCGCATGCTCATCCGTCACCCGGTCGCGGCTGATGGTAAACGGATAGGGACCCATGGAGGAAGTAACGGGCTCATCGCGGTTACTTGTATTGTATTGCACAATCAGGTTTCCCCCGTTTTTGGTGTAGTCCATAAGCCGCCGGTAAAAGGTTTTCAGCCTTTCGTTGGTGTTGTATGCCCTCACTCCGGTGATGATGGCCGAATATTTTGACAAATCATCATTCATCAGCTGTTCGTCGGTCAGAACGGTGACCTTGTAGCCGATTTGTTTCAGACATACAGGTATCTCATCTCCCGCTCCCGGAATATAGCCAATGTTTGTGCCGCTTTCTTTGAGATTGATGTGAACGAGGTTCGCCTCCGCATCACTCAAAATAAACTGATGCGGGATGTGGTCGTATTCAATTCGCTGAATGCCCTTTGAATATATTTTCCCATGAATCAACACCGATGCCGCCAGTTTGCTATTCGATCCGGTTTTTGATGAAACAACCTGCCCTTCCAGAACAACCTCCTCGCCCCTGTTTTCCAGATTGAACTCCTTGGTCTTATATACAAAAGACCATCCATCGGGTACCGCTACCATCAACAGACCACTTACATTGTCGCTGTTTGCCTTGATGACAAACTGAACATTCTTCGGATGCTCGTCGCTGAAAACCAAAACCTTTTCGGAGATGTTAACGGTGGCCGGTGGAAGAACCTCAAAAGGACTGTAGATTTCGCCCTTAACAGGATCGGTCCACTTATATACCAAAGGACGCTCCACTTCAATTTGGAGTCCGCCAAGTTCAATGTAAAATGACACCATAAGTGCAGGATTATTTTCCGGTTTGCCAATGAGCATCGGATCATTTACGTGATAAAAACCCGGTTCGTGTTTTTCATTGAGCCAGTATGGATTTGAAAAGGGGAGATTGGCAGACAGGGTTTCGGTGTGCTTAGCTGTAAACAATTCATTGGTCTTCAGAACATGTTCTGTCATTGTATCCTGCTGATTCCAATAACTTATCTTTTGCAGTTTCGCCTCGCAGTTGTTGCGTTTGACAACCTGTGTGGTAAGCGTCACGGCATTGCCGGGAATACCCGTATTGCTGGCAGCGAAAGCCTCCAGCCACAAACCTGAACAAGCCACCATCAGATTTTCTATTTCCCGCATTTTTAAATCATTCCATTTCATTTGGGTAGGATCCTTACTTTGAAGGTGAGCCAGCAACTTGTGGATTTCCAGCAGATCGGGTATACTCAACTCCGGTGATCGGGAGTTGAACTTTCCGATGCAATTCTGAATTGCC
This sequence comes from Bacteroidota bacterium, assembly GCA_003151415.1. Classification (GTDB taxonomy): domain Bacteria; phylum Bacteroidota; class Bacteroidia; order Palsa-965; family Palsa-965; genus Palsa-965. The sequence continues at coordinate 77,624 of PLXK01000145.1, read as the reverse complement.
TTCTCCAGATCTGCCGAACCCGGAAAACGATGCCAGGTCTGGTCAATGCCCTCAAACAGATCACTCTTCACACTGTCGCCTTTGAGCAGTTTAAAATATTCGGTTGTCGAACCTCTTTGTTTGGGAACACCAAAGCCCTGGCTCTTGTGCATGGACCGGCTTTCTGCTGCAATTTCGCCATAGCCTTTTCCAAGCAACGGGTTGTAAAGTCCGACGTCGACTTTGAGTTGATTGGGCGCTGTGGTATTCGTCGTTCCGAAATTAAACGTGTTCCAAAAAATGCGCCGCGTTTTCCAGACCGGAACACTTGCCAGCTGATGCGGAAACCGTTTGGGGTCGGCGGCGGCATCGAATGCTTCCATGGCCAGGATGGCTGAAGCCGTATGGTGCCCGTGCCCTCCTTCGCCTGTTGTCGGGAAACGGCAGATGATGACATCGGGTTTGAATTTGCGTATGGTCCAAACCATATCGGACAGAACACTGTCCCTGTTCCAGATTGTAAACGTTTCTTCGGGGTTTTTGGAATATCCGAAATCATTCGCCCTTGTAAAAAACTGCTCGGCACCGTCTGTCCTTCGCGCAGCCAGAAGCTCCTGTGTGCGGATAAGGCCAAGTGCATCGCCTTGTTCCTTGCCGATGAGATTTTGCCCGCCGTCCCCGCGGGTAACGGACAGATAACCGGTGCGCAATTTTTTTTCTTTTGCGAGATAGGCCAGAAGCCGTGTGTTTTCATCATCCGGATGCGCCGCAATATATAAAACGGCCCCCACGGTATTGAGCTTTTCAAGGCCAAGCAAAATATCCGATCCATTCAGAACGGGCTGAGCCTGGGCCTTTGCCTGTTTGCCAAAGATTGCAGAAAGGAGCAGCACATAAACCATTCGTTTCATAAAATCGCGTTTTTCAGTGAAGTGATTTCCACTCTTCCGGCGGCGGAGGAATGCTTTTTTTCAGGTAGCGAAGGTAGCGTATCTATTTGCTTTACGTTCAAAAACGAAGCTTTCATTTGCCAAAAAAACACAAAACGGAAGATTGAACAGGTCAGGAAACCAACGGCTCCGGAATTTATCCGCCCATCCGTCTTATCCTCCTTCTGTATATCCTTCAAAAAAAGAATCACCGGTCTTTTTACTTTTACGGGCATTGACTAATGAACCCTTTCCGGCAAATGAAAACAGAATTAACAGAACCAAAGCCAGCATCGATGAAACACATTTCCTATTTGACCCTTTTCTTGTTCATTCTATTCTTTGGCTATGCACAGGCCCAGAACGATCCCCTTTTAACGCCACCCAACGGAGAAAATAAAAAGGCCGTCAGCGGGGAGCGTATCGGCATAACCGATGTGACGATACACTACGACAGACCCGGAGTGAAGGGACGAGAAGGAAACATTTATGGCAAATCAATTGTTTACACGGGCTACCAGGACCTGAGCCAGTATGGAACCTGCAAAGCGGCTCCCTGGAGAGCCGGGGCAAACGAAAACACCACCATCGAATTTTCCACCGCTGTAAAAATAGAGGGGAAAGAATTGGCCGCTGGGAAGTATGGCTTCTTTATCGTTTTTGATTTCAATGAATGCTCGTTGATCTTTTCAAAAGAAAACAAGTCCTGGGGAAGTTATTTCTACGATGACACTCAGGATGCCCTGAGGGTAAAAGTGAAACCCGTTTCCCTTGACAAAAGTGTGGAGTGGTTGAAATATGAGTTCATCAACGAAACCCCGGCTTCGGCCACAGTGGCCCTGGAATGGGAAAAATTAATGATTCCCTTTAAAATTGAAGTGGATCTTGTAAAAACCGAGCTGGCGGATTTCAGAGAAGAACTCAAAGGCGATAAGGGCTTTAGCTGGGAAGCGTATCTGCAGGCCGGCACGTTTTGTTTGCAGAACAATACGAACCTGGAACAGGGTCTGAGCTGGATCAATGTTGCCGTGCAGAACCATCCCGATTTTCAGACTTTCAGCGCCAAGGCGATGATTCTTGAAAAAACAGGCAGGCAGAGTCAGTCGGATTCCATCATGCAAAAAGCGCTGCCCTTGGCATCCATGACCGAACTCCATCAATACGGCAGAAAACTGCTGGGAATAAAAAAGAATGCCGAGGCCCTGGTTGTCTTTAAAATGAACGCAAAGAAAAACCCCAAACAGTTCACAACCTTTATGGGTCTGGCCCGGGGCTATTCCGCAAACGGCGATTTCAAAAATGCGCTTGCCAATGCCGAGTCGGCATTGGCTCTTGCTCCCGATCCCGAGAACAAAAAAGCGATTGAAGCCATGATTCCAAAACTGAAAGAAGGAAAAGACATCAATTGATTTTTTTTACTGCGTTATCCTTCAACCTCCCCTCAGGCAGGACCCCACACAGTGTCGGGTTCTGCCTTTTCACATAATTGCCGTTCTTTCCCTCCTGAAGGATTTTCCATTAATTTTGGTTCTTTTACATGCCAGGCGTTTGCCTGGCGGCTTGCTAGGATATATCCCAGGCAGAATATCCGAACTGTGCTTAAAACGATTGACCTCCGGGCGCCTGATCAGGAAAGGGCACTTGATGAAACAAATTTTCAAACTCAGTGACTTTTCAAATCCGTCTTTTCTTTTTTATGACGTGCCTTCTGTTTGCCCCGATGCCGGCTCGGGCTCAGCAGCCTGCATTCAGAAATTTTCAGGTAAAAGACGGCTTGCCCAGTTCGGAAGTTTATTCTGTCATGCAGGACAGCAAAGGTTTCATGTGGTTTTGCACAGATGCCGGCGTATGCCGTTATGATGGATATTCCTTTCGCACCTATTCCGCCGAAAACGGCCTTCCCGACAATACCGTATTTGGCGCTTTTGAAGACCAAAAGGGACGAATCTGGTTCCGCAGCATGTCCGGCAAACTGGCTTATCTGGATCACGACCGCATCATCGAAATCCAGGCCAACACAGCCATCGGAAAAGCCATGCAAAATTCCATTATCTGTACAATTTATCTGGACAAGGGCGATACGATTTGGTGCGGACTGATTCATGGGAAAGGGTATTTCAAAATATCTCCTCCGTATCTGGACGCCAACTTTACGTATGCCTGCAATACCCATGGCAGCGCTTATCTTCTCGATGTAGACGGAACAGGTTTTATCTGGGGAACGAATTTGGAAAAGAAAAAGGAGAAGCAAGACAAGCCATTTATGCTTTGCTCAAAGACAAGCCCCTTGCACCCGCTAACCGGGCCGGATTTTCTCAGGCCCCAGACTGTCATAACGAGAACACAAACACGCGGCTTTGCTGTTACCGGAGAAAGAGAGGTGGTTTTTCTGAAAGACGACAAACGCGAATGTTTCAGCGTTCCGTTATATCCGCTTACCGTCTATGAAGACAGAGACAACGGCATCTGGATGGGATACAACAAAAACGGCGTATTCTTTTATGAACACGGCGATCTTCTCCAAAAAAAACCGCTCCACTATTTAAAAGGACTTTCCGTTACCAATATTCATCAGGACACCGAAGGCGGATTCTGGTTTACCACACTTGAGAATGGAGTGTATTATCTTTCTTCAACAGGTTTGTTGTATTTCGACAAAGAAAACGGATTGCAGGACAATAAAGTTTTAACCATTCTTGCCCGCGACTCATCAAGCATCTACGCCGGCACAGCGGTTGGGAGTATCGATGTGGTGGACAAGGAAAAAATCAGTCCGCTTTCTTCCTACCACAAAAAACCTACCCAAACTTATATTTACAAATTGCTCAGAGGGCCTGACCACTCATTTTTGGTGGGCTCGAATTTTTCCGACATCCTGAATTTGGATCACCCGAACAAAGCCCTGAATATTTCAGAGGGCAACAATCCCATTGCAGTGAAGTGTTTTGCATCCAATTCAAAGGGTGATTTGTGGGGCGGCAATTACATGAATTTGATGCGCATCAACACAAAAACAGGCAAGGTGGTTCAGAAAATAGAAATCAAATCCCGGATCCTTTCTCTGTACTGCAGCTTGCGTGGCGATGTCTGGCTGGGTTGTGTAAATGGCCTCTGGAAATACAGCGATTCAACACTCAGTTACCTGGGCGACAGCCTGCCCCTGTTCAAAAACAGGATTGAAGATATTCAGACAACACCTGATGGCACCTGGCTGTTCGCAACCAAAGACGTCGGTCTTATTCTCAGGAAAAAAAACAAGGTTGTCAATATTACCAAAAAACAGGGCCTCTCAAGCAATACCTGTAAATCCATTTGTATCGACAAGCAAGGCATCATCTGGGTGGGAACCAATAAAGGCATCTGCAAGCTCATTGAAAAAAGCTGGGGCGATTATGTTTGCGAAACGTACTCGGCAAACGACGGTTTGCTTTCAAATGAAATCAACCAGGTCGTAAGAACCGGAAATGACTTGTGGGCGGCAACCAATCAGGGCATTGTCTTTTTCAACGTCATCCATGCCTTACTCAGGAAATCTCCGCCTCCGGTTTATTTGACCGAACTGGCGATCAACAACGACAAGAAGGAAATCCGCAACCATTTCGAATTGAAGCATTTTGAAAATTACATCCGGATAAGTTTTATCGGCCTTTCATACAAGAGAAATTCCGGCATGGAATACAAATACATGCTCAAGGGTTTGGATTCGACGTGGAATTACACCCGAAATTTATCGATTCAATACACCACCCTTCCGAATGGAAACTACACCTTTATCGTGTACGCCATCGGTTATGACGGAAGCACAAGCATAAAACCAGCCCTGCTCCATTTTTACATTGCCTTGCCTTTTTGGAGTGAGCGCTGGTTCATCGGACTTGTTTCGGCAGTGACATTGACCCTCATTGTTGTTATCATCCGCAAGCGCTTGCAAATTCTGAAAGAAAGCGCAATCAGGAGCGCCGAGGTGAGCAGGAGAATTGCCGAAATGGAACTGAAAGCGCTCAAGGCACAGATGAATCCGCATTTTATATTCAATTGCATTGCCTCTATCCAGCACTTTATCTGGAAAAACAATCCGGAAGAGGCAGACCGCTATCTCTCCAAATTTTCAAAACTTATCCGAAACGTGCTGATCAATTCCACCCATGAATACATCACACTGGAAATGGAAATGCAGACACTGGGTCTTTACATAGAACTGGAACGCCTTCGTTTTTCATCCAAATTCGAATACAAATTTATTCTCGAAGAAGGCATCGATGCGGGATCCATACAGGTTCCTCCGCTGATCATCCAGCCCTATGTGGAAAATGCCATCTGGCACGGACTGATGCACCTGGAGGACAAACAAGGGGAACTCGTCATCCGGGTTGCAAAATCAAACGGTTTTTTAAAATGTACTATTGATGACAACGGTATCGGAAGAAAGAAATCGATGGAAATAAAAGGAGCCAAAAAACACCGCTCTGTGGGACTCTCGATAACCAAAGAAAGACTTGAACATTTAAATGCACTGTACCAGAGCAATCTAAGTGTTCAGCTGAAGGACAAATACGACGATAAGGGTACGGGGGCAGGAACTACTGTAGAAATATTTATACCTTTGAACATTATAAAATGATTGGGATATCCAATTCATAAAACGCTAAGTTCTCGTGAAGGTGAACTTCGCGATACCCGGTGCTTCTCCGGGCTCAGGGTTCATCTCTTTCATTGGTTTGGTAAAGATTTTTCGGAAAGCCTCAAAACAAAAAATTTATGTTGAACTGTATCATCATCGACGATGAAGTAAATTGTGCTGAAACACTTCAGTTGGCTCTGGGCCGGCATTGCAAATCCGTTCATGTAATTTCGGTCATCAACAATTCACTCAAGGCGGAGGAGGAAATCAGAAAGCACAAACCCGATATTGTATTTCTGGATATTGAAATGCCGCATTTAAATGGCTTTGATGTTCTTGCCAAAACCATCGATGTTCCGTTTTCTGTCATTTTCACCACCGCCTATGATCATTATGCCCTCAAAGCAATCAAGCACAATGCACTCGACTATCTTTTAAAACCGGTGGACGTAGAGGAACTGGTCACGGCCATACAAAGAGTGGAAGAAAAAGTAAAACTCAGCACACCGGGTCTGTCAAAAATAGAAACCTTTCTGGCCCATCTTGTCAAAGAAAACAACCTGCAAAAACTGGCAGTGCCTTCCATGGAGGGAATCATTTACCTGGAAATAGACAATATCATCCGGATCTCGGCCGACAGAAATTACTCGGACATCCACCAGCTCAATGCAAAAAAGGTGACCTCCTCAAAAACGTTAAAAGAATATGAACAGGCCCTTTCCGGCTATAATTTTTTTCGCGTTCACAATACCCACCTGGTGAATCTGAAATACGTGGAGAAATACATCAAAGGCGTCGGAGGCATTTTGGTCATGTGCGACGGAGCAAACGTTGAAGTCTCCCGTGACAAGAAAAAAGAGCTTCTCGAACTTCTTGGATAAAATAAATGGCTGCCCGTCCGCCGGTCATTTGTCCTCAGGGCGCAATCAGCCCCTTGTCTTTGACTCCGAAAGACAATTTTCATTACATTTGATTCATCAACATCCAACACACATCCTTTTTTCCGGAACCTGACTCATTCTGCAGGCAAATGAATTTGCAGAACTGTCCTGTGCATACCGGTTGAAATTAAACGCTGACACAAATCCAGGCTTATGACATCCAGATTTATTTTTTCCGGACTCTGTTCTCTTTTTTTTCTGAGCGGCTCACTATCTGCCGAACCGTTGGCCGGCGATTCCCTTTCCAAGACGGCGGGCATTCCCTGTTCCGTGCCGAATGTCTTGTATAAAAAAGGATCGGTTACATATTACCCCAGCCTTTCACTCCGCCTTGGATTGATGTCAACCGATCTGGGCACCATGAATGAAAGCATGAATGCAAGCACGGGCAAAGAGTTCAAATACAATCTTCTTTCGGCGGGAGTCTCCGGCAATTTTCCGCTGCACATCCGCAAATTCGGAGCCCTCGATTGCAATGTGGATTTGAATTACATGATTCCGCAGTCGATTGCTTTTACCAGCAGCATCAACACGAAACTTTCCGGTTTTGGCGCCGGATTTGGCGCCGGCATGGATCTTTTCCCGCACAATGTAAATTTTGACCTGATGATCTGCGGCGGTTTTCAGGGAGGCATGCTTCGGCTGAGAACAACAGCCCAGGGCGTAACCACTGCCGATCCGGTTTACTCCAAACCGTATTTTGCTCCTCAGCTTACCGTTTATCCGAGATTTAATTTCGGGGCCATCTCCGTTGGCGTGAAGGCAAGTTATCACATCGATGTTTTAAGCGGAAACTGGAACGCGAGCAGCAGCACGGCAACAGCAAATCCACCCTGGGCGTCCAAGGTAACGGGCTATGGCATCGAGGCTGTTTTTGGATTCGTTCTTGGAAATCATTATTGACCCAATCAGCGGAACGTTCACCTGCTCTTACCGAAACACCCTTCCAAGTGCGGAACTGCACTTTTCCGTATTTCTGAGTTCACTGAACGGTATTGGAACGGCAGGCTCTGTTTGACGGCCCGAAAGGGCAAGCTCCATCCACTTTACGCTGTACCAGCTTCCCAGCTTATAACCGATGCCCGGATAAACTCCGACGATTCTGAAACCAATGGCTTCGTGAAATTTTTCACTCTTCGCATTCGGAAGGGTAATGCCCGCATACACATTCACAAATCCCTGCATGCCCAGAATTTCAAACAGAACCGCGTACAAGGCCCTGCCAATTCCTTTTTTGTGGAGGCCTGGGCGAACGTACACCGAAGATTCTGTTGACCATTGATAGGCTGCACGGTCGCGGTGTTTGGAGGCATAGGCATACCCCACCACCTCGTTCCCCAATTCGCACACAAGCCAGGGAAAACCTTCCAGGGTGCTCTGTATTTTGTTTGAAAATTCAGGCCGTCCGGGCACATCGTACTCGAAGGTGATGGCCGTTTCGGTGATGAATGGTCTATAAATGGCGAGGATCGCCTGGTGGTCCTTTTCTTCGGCCAGTCTGACTATAAATGATTCTTTCACGAATTAAAATTAACAAATTAAAATTTGAGAGAAACGCAAGGAAGGAGAAAAGACAAGGTAAATTTCGCGCGGCATCAGACAGGGGAAGATCCGCATCAAACCTGCCGGATCAATTTCAGGGAGCGCTTTACAAGACAAGTCAAAGCGGGAGGAAACGCAGAAAAAAAGATTTATATCCTGACTTCGTATATCCGCCGGATAGGAATTCCCATACCTGTTTTCAGGAGCACCCAGGTTTCGGTTACACTCCATATGGTTGTTTCTACCTGTTTGGTTCCTTCGTTGTCTTCAAAAATGATTTTCACCTTACCCTTGTAATTGTTTCCAAGCAGCATCCCCCGCTCGGCATCGGCCCTTCTTTGGTCAATGGTTTCGGCCGAATTCAATACATCCTGCAAGGGAAAATGCAAACCGCCAATGATACTTTTTTCAATACAGGCCAGATGAGGGTAGTGAGCGTTCATGGATGATGGATTAGGGATGAGTAGGGTTCTACGAAAATGTCTGTTGTAGGTTACCTGAAAACAAAAAGAATAATCACCAAACTGGAATGCTGTTTCTTTTTCGGTAAACGTCCCGTTTATTAAACCCTCCATCATTTGTTACGTCTTATTCAAAGAAGCGGAAAAGGAATATGTTCCCTTTTCTGAACGACAGTCCGCCTGCGGGCAGACAAATAATGCCATTTGGTCGTTAAATAATCCATTGCGGGCTATTGATTCGGGGAAAAACAAATTTTATACCGATTTTGCAATCAACAACAGAGCTTACTGCGTGTGTTTTTTATTTCATTACTTTCGTATAGAAGCTTGATGATTATGGCAGAAAAGGCCTTTAAAGGCATTGATTTTATTCACTTTGGCCGAAATGGCAAGGTGTTGCTGATGCTTTTTTATGCCTTTTTGTTTTCCGGATTCTCGCAGGCCCAGATCGATACTATTTATGCCGATCCTTTGAAATACAAGGGTCCTGTCATTCCCAGAACGCCTCTGGTCAAACACATCGATGACGAACAGAAAGATCTGATGGATTACGTCCGGCTGGCCTTATCCAAAAACAAAAAACTCGAACACAAGATTTTTAAAGAGGATACCGTTCCAAAAACAGATTCGGCGGTCCTTCACAAATCCGGGAAACTTCACACCTCCCTGCTGCCAGGAGCAGGCTATACGCTTCAAACAAGATTTGCAGGTGTGATTGCCGCAAACGGAGCTTTTTATACCGACAATGACGAGCATTCAAATCTTTCGGTAGTCAACGCCTTTTTCTGTTACACCCAAAACAAGCAAATCATTTTACCTATCCAGTCGAATATCTGGACCAAAGGAAACAAGTTTAACCTCATGGGGGATTGGCGGTTTTATGCATACCCCCAATATACCTATGGTTTGGGAGGACATACAACCAGCGACGATGCTGATTTGCTCAATTACAAATACATTACAATTCACCAGACCGTTTCCAGAAGTATCGGGCATGACTGGCTTGTTGGTCTGGGGTACAATCTGGATTACCACTGGAACATTCAGGAGGCGGGCATTGCAGGTGAAACAACCGACTTCCAGACCTACAACAAGGCAACACAACCGAAATATCCAAATTTGACCTCCGTGTCTACCGGCCCTTCGCTGAATGTGCTGTTCGATAACCGCCGAAATCCCATTTATCCGCTGCGGGGCTCCTATCTGAATGTGGTTTACCGCCCCAACTTCATGTTTATGGGAAGCAACCTGAATTGGCAATCTTTGTTGGTGGACTACAGGAAGTATTTCAAAGTGCCCGGTTACAAAAACAGTGTGCTCGCGTTCTGGACCTATGCCTGGCTGACGCTTGACGGAAACCCTCCTTATCTGGACTTGCCAAGCACCGCATGGGATACCTACTCCAACATTGGCAGAGGATATATACAGAGCAGATTCAGGGGAAGAAACTTGCTGTACGCCGAAAGCGAATACCGTTTTGTTATGACCAGAAACGGATTGTTTGGCGGCGTCGTTTTTGTCAATGCACAAAGCGTTTCAGAATGGCCCGGCAACAACTTCAATATTGTTCTGCCCGGAGCCGGGCTTGGCATACGCGTGAAAGTGAATAAACATTCTAATACCAATGTGGCTATCGATTATGGCTGGGGAACCGGCGGATCGGGCGGATTGTTCATCAACCTTGGCGAAGTTTTTTAATCCTGTCCGGGTTCTGCGAGCATGAGGCTGAATCCGATAAAATGAATTTTCCGCTTGACAAAGCTTGGGGCTTGCTTCTAAAAGGCTTCTCCGGAGTTAAAATACAATCCCGAAGTTTTATAACCAATTCCTGAATCTATTCCCATATTCAGTCTTTCTTTTTTGCTGATCATCACACGCAAACACAGGCCTGTGGTCCAATGGACATCAGACAGATCCAGGCCCGCAAAATCGGGCGCCACTTCAGCCACGGCTACAAAAGCTGTCAGCCCGATCATTTTCCAGACAGGAAACCTGTACTCAGCCTGTGCCGCCAGCATCAGTTTGTCCCTGAACCGCCCAAAGTAATAACCCCGCATCATCATATCCCCTCCGATGGAAGCCATTTGCCTGAAAGGGACATCGCCCTGGTTGTAATTGATCAGACCCTGCAAAGCCAAAACATGTCTTCCTCCAAAATTGATAAAATCACGTATGTCTAATGTATAATTTGTAAAGAAGTGATTGCCGCCTAGGCTGGGAGTATTATACAAACTCGAAAACTCGACATACAACCCTTTGTATGCATTCAGAATGTTGTCTCTTGAATCGTACAGAAAGTCAAATCCGACCCCGGAAGTGATACTGCCCCCGGCTCCTGAAATCTTTCCGGTATCAAGGGTTCCCCCTTTCTGATACTGCACCGTGTTCAGATTGACATACTGATAAACAAGTCCGGCAAAATACCTTGAACCCAGTCTGCCCAGGAAACGCTGGTTGATGCTTAAAAGGTTGTAGGAAATGGATTGCTGCATCTCCGGAGTCGTTTGGTTTCCCACACCCCAGAATAAGTCGGGGAACTTATTGAAGAAGTTTTCGCCCTTGATAAAAAACCGTTCATTCTTGAATATCAGGTTGTTTTTGACCTGGGCCAGGATCTGCCTTTTTGCCGTGTAGTCGAGATAGGATTCGGTATTTGATTTTCGGGTGGAAGAGTCGGCATTTCTGGAAAGCTGAAATACCTGGAGATAATAGATCCCACCAGAGAAGCCCGTTTCAGGTTTTTCCCCGATTTCGGGAGCAATGACAAAGCTTTTATCCTTAAAAATAGTCGTGAACTTCGAATACAGTGACTTTTTTGTGCTGTCTTTGGGAATTACCGTATCCGTAAGCATGCCTTCGGTGTAAGAACAGGCAAACCCAACGAGATTGAAAAAGAAAAGAAAAAATATCAATCCGGCACTTTTTTTCATATCTTTTTGAATGTCACAAAAGTACTTAAATTGTTGCCATTGTGTTAATTCTTTACAAGGCCGCAATTCTGGCCTTTTTGGCTTAAATTTATATACCTTTGGTCCGGAATTTTTTGCTAAAAATAATGACGAAAAAAAAAATTATTTTTCTTATCGGTTCGCCCAACCAGACTACCCAAATGCATCAGATTTCCACGCATTTGTCTGCCGATTACGATTGTTATTTCAGCCAGGTTTTTGCCAACCATTTCATGATCCGCGGCACGGTCTGGCTCGGCCTTTTGAATCACACCGTTATGGCGGGAGAATTCAAGGTAAAAGCCGACCGGTATCTGGCCGAACACAACCTAAAAAACGATTACGCCGCCAAAAACTACAACAACACCTATGACCTGGTTGTTGCCTGCACCGATATGATCGTTCCGAAAATTTTTCACGGGACAAAAACCATTTGGGTTCAGGAAGGCATGATCGACGAACTGACCCTTGCCGCCCGCATCACCAAATTCTTCAAATTGCCCAGATATTTTGCCCTGGGCACTTCCTTAAATGGCGCATCCGACATGTGTGACATCTATTGTGCGGGCTCGGAAGGATACAAAAATCATTTTTCGAAAATGGGCACCCAACGGGATAAAATCGTGGTTACCGGAATTCCGAACTTTGATAATCTCAGCCAGCACCAGGACAATGACTTTCCGCACCAAGACTTTGTACTTGTTGCCACATCCGATATCCGCGAGTGCTACCGCTCGGACGACCGGCCTAAATTTATTCAGCAGGCCGTACAAATTGCCAATGGCCGAAAGCTTATCTTCAAGCTTCATCCGAATGAAATAAAAGAACGGGCCATCCGCGAAATCAAAGAAAACGCGCCGGCAGATACACTCATCCTCACCGAAGGCAATACAAATCACATGATCGCCAATTGCAGCGAACTGATCACACAGTTTTCAACGGTCGTTTATGTAGGTATTGTACTGGGCAAGAAAGTGCATTCCTATTTCAATCTCGATGAGCTCAACAGTCTTGTTCCGGTTCAGAACGGTGGCATTTCTGCTCAAAATATTGCCGCTATAGCCAGGGGCTTTGTTGAGTACAGAGGATCGGGAACAAACTTTTTAAAACAGCTTACGGAGGACAAACCTTTCATGCTCGCAAATGCCTCTTAATATTGTCACAGTCATCCAGGCCAGGCGCGGTTCAAGCCGCTTGCCCGGCAAGGTGCTTCTGCCACTTGCTTCAAAACCGTTGCTGATCCGCATGGCCGAACGTGTCCTGCATTCAAAACTGTGTGGAACGGTTGTCATTGCCACCACAACCCATTCCGAAGACGATGAAATTGAGGAATTGTGCCAAAGAGAACACATTCATTGCTTCCGTGGCCACGCCACCGACCTGCTCGACAGACATTACCAGTGTGCTTTACTCTACAAAGCGGATGTCGTTCTGAAAATCCCTTCCGACTGCCCTCTCATTGATTCTGCACTCATTGACCGCACAATCCGGTTTTTTCTTGACAACATCGGACAATACGACTATGTAAGCAACCTCCACCCGCCCTCCTTTCCTGACGGAAATGATGTGGAAGCCATGACATTCGCCGCACTCGAAAAAACCTGGAAAGAAGCCACCCGGCCACTTGAAAGAGAACACACCACTCCTTATCTCTGGGAAAACCCGGATGTATTCAGAATTGGTAATTTTAGCTGGGATTCGGGAAAAGATTATTCCATGACACATCGCTGGACAATCGACTATCCCGAAGACTATCTGTTTATCAGCCGAATTTACGAGGAACTCCATTCCGCCAATCCGTTCTTTGGCCTGGATGATATTCTGAATTTACTTGAACAAAAAGTGGATCTGCTCAAACTGAACAGCCGCTATGCCGGTGTGAACTGGTACCGCAATCACCTGGATGAACTGAAAACCATTAAACCTGAACAAACCAAGCTGACGAAATGACGCCCGAACAAATCAAAAAACTCGAAGCCGTTGCCCTCAAAGTCAGGGAGCACATTATTCAACTATCGACCGACGGAGGTTGTTTCACAGGCGCTTCCTTATCCTGCACCGACCTCATCGTATACCTCTATTCGGACTTTCTGAATCTGCACAAAGACAATCTGAATGACCCCCAAAGAGATTATTTGTTCTTGTCCAAGGGCCATGATGTGCCTGCACTCTATGGCACATTTGCCGAGCTGGGGCTCATCGGTAAGGACCGCCTGAAAAATCACCTGAAGACTTCCGATTCCATTTACTGGCACCCCAACAGAAATGTTCCCGGTGTGGAATTCCATTCGGGATCTCTGGGTCATTTGCCAGCCGTTGCCCTGGGAGTGGCTTTGGATTGCAAGATGAAGAAACAGACCAACAAGGTTATGGTCATCACCGGCGATGGAGAACTGAACGAGGGCACTGTTTGGGAAACGGTTCTTGTGGCAAGCGCCAAACACATGAATAACCTCACTTTCGTTGTAGACCGCAACCAATTTCAGGCCAATGTGGCCACCGAAGATCTCATTCCACTTGAACCCCTTGCCGATAAATTCGAAGCGTTCGGATGTGTCGTGAAAAGAATCAACGGGCATGATTTCAACCAGCTTGAGTCCGCCTTCCGCGCCCTGCCCTTCGATACCGAAAAACCAAGTGTCATCATTGCCGATACGGTAAGGGGCAAAGGCCTGCCAAGTATCGAAGCCCGGGCAGACCGCTGGTTCTGTAATTTCAATAAAGATGAAATCCAGGATCTGCTTAAAGAATTGCACGGACAGGGAAAAACCGATTTACAATCAGAAACTCTTACAGTTAGATAAACAGAAAAATGAGCTACGAAGACCTTTTAAAAGAAATGGCCATGGCCGATGAGCGATACGTGGTCATGACTGCCGAAAACAGAGCCCTGGTGCGCAATTTACCGCCTTTGCTAAAGGAACGGTTTATCGACACGGGCATTACAGAACAATGTATGATTGGCGCAGCTGCCGGTCTTGCCCTGCGCGGCAGAATCCCGGTGGTGCATGCACTGGCCTCTTTCCTGACCATGCGCGCTTTTGAATTTATCAGGACCGATGTGGGTATCGCCCGGCTGCCTGTTAAACTGAGCAGTTTCATTCCGGGTTTTTTATCCGACGGCAATGGCCCGACCCATCAGGCCATCGAAGACGTTTCTCTCATGCGCGGCATCCCCGGTATGCAAGTGTTCGCCCCGGCCGATGAACAGGATCTTGTACTTGCTTTACCTGCGATCTGGGGTTCCCCTTCTCCTTCGTATGTGCGGATCAACACACGCAAATGCGATTTTCAGCACAGCGCAGATTTCGAAATCGGGAAAGCGGAAGTGATTTCCAAGGGCACAGATGTCACGCTTCTGGTTTATGGAATGCTTTTCGAAGAAACACTCAAGGCAAAACTCATTCTGGAGAAAGAAGGACTCTCTGTCGGCCTGATCAACATGCGTTCTTTAAAACCCGTCGATGAAAAAGTTCTTTGCGAAGCGGCTGCCGGTTCACAACTGCTCGTAACCATCGAGGATCATTTTCTGACCGGTGGATTGCTTTCCATTCTTGCCGAAACATTTCTCAGACACCGCTTAACGGCTCATGTCTTGCCGCTTGCGCTGAACGAAAAATGGTTTAAACCGGCGCTTTTATCTGAAGTACTCGATCACGAAGGCTTTACCGGAGTAAAAATTGCCGGAAAAGTCATTGCAGAGTTATCGAAAAAAACAATTTCAAAAGCGTAACAAACGTTTCCATAGAAAATAATATCTGCAAATGAAGATTGACCCTATGGAGATTGGAATCCGTTCACAAGAAACAGTATCCATAAACTTAAAAGAGCAGAAATAAAGCACACGTAAATAATTCAGCAAATCTTAAACAGTTCCTGACCATGGCAAACAAAATTGAATCCAATCCCGGTTACCCCAACATCACAAATTCAGATGATTTGTATGCACGGGCGGTTAAAATCATGCATCCCGTAACCCAGACTCTGGCCAAAGGACCCGGGCAGTTTATGAAAGGGGTCGCACCGAAATATCTGAAAAGAGGAAAAAATGCACATGTGTGGGATGTAGACGGCAATGAATATATTGACTACAACATGGGTATCGGCCCCATTTCGCTGGGATATTGTTATGACCGCGTGGATGCGGCAATCGCAAACCAACTGAAAGACGGCATTACTTTTTCGCTCATGTCTGAACTGGAAGTGGAACTGGCCGAACTCGTTCATTCGATCATTCCCAATGCCGAATCAATCCGGATCAGCAAAACAGGCGCCGATGTCTGCAGCGCAGCGATAAGGATAGCGCGCGCTTTCACAGGCAGAAAAAAAGTGCTTTGCTGCGGTTACCACGGATGGCACGACTGGTACATTGGAATCACCAGCCGTGACAAAGGAATTCCGGAAGAAGTAAAAGATCTGACAAACACATTCGAATACAACAACATCGAAACCGTGATCCAGTCCATTGATGCGGATACAGCCTGTGTCATCCTGGAACCGTTCATCTTTGAAGCTCCCAAGGATAATTTTCTTCAGAAACTTCAGGAGGTGTGCAAAAAAAACGGAACGCTTTTGATTTTTGACGAAATGTGGACAGGATTCCGGATTGCCCTTGGCGGAGCACAGGAATATTTCAAGATCAAACCCGACCTGGCGGTTTATTCAAAAGCATTCGCCAATGGCATGCCCATTTCGCTGCTTACAGGCAGAAAGGATGTCATGCAGCTTTTCGAAAAAGACGTTTTTTTCTTTACCACTTTCGGCGGCGAGGCACTTTCTCTGGCTGCTGCCATTGCCACAATCAGCGAAATGAAAGAAAAAAATGTATCTGCGGCACTCGATAAAAAGGGAGCTTTTTTGAAAGACGGATACAACACAATTGCCGAAGAGCTGGGCATGGCCTCGTACACCAAATGCACGGGTTACAATTGCCGGTCGATGGTTACTTTTGACGCCTCTGCCGGAGACCCGCTGCTGCTCAAATCTTTTGTACAACAGGAAATGATTAAGAGAGGCGTTTTGTGGGCGGGATTCCACAACATGTGTTTCACACACAGCGAGGAAGATCTTGCCTATACCCTGAAAGCGTACCGTGAAGTTTTGCCCCTGCTGAAAGAGGCTGTCCGGGAAAACAAAGTGGCTGCCCTGCTCAAAGGCGAACCCCTGGAAACCGTATTCAGAAAAGTGAGCAATTACAACATCAAACCCAAGACCGTTAAAAGCTGATCCCGTAAAAAAATAGTATGGATTTATTTTCCCTGAAGAACAAAACAGCTATCGTGACCGGCGCCAATGGCTTGCTGGGTATGAAACATTGTGAAGCCTTGGCTGAAGCAGGGGCCAATGTGATTGTATGCGACATCGATGAAAAAAAATGCCGGGAGAATGCCTCTTCCCTTGGCAAAAAACACATGGGCCTTCGCGTGGACGTCACCGATGTGCAGGCCTTGAAAACGGCCCGTGAAAAAATCATCACCAAATACAAACACATTGACATCCTGGTCAACAATGCCGCCATCAATGATATGTTTGAAAGCCCCGCATTGGCCGGCAAGCAATCCATGTTCGAAAATTACCCCCTGCACATGTGGGAAAAATCGCTTCATGTGAATGTGACCGGAGTGTTTCTCTGTTCTCAGGTATTCGGAACCCCCATGGCAGAGCAAGGTTCCGGAAGCATCATCAACATCGCTTCAACTTACGGAATGGTTGGCCCTGACCAGTCGATCTATCTGGATAAAAAAGGAAAACAAAAATTTTTCAAGTCCCCCTCTTACCCGGCCACAAAAGGTGCGGTTATTAATTTTACAAGATACCTGGCAGCTTATTGGGGACACCGGGGAGTGAGGGTAAATACCTTGTCTCCCGGAGGCGTTGAAAACAATCAGGATGATTATTTTGTGACGAACTACACACGCAAGACCCTGCTTGGCAGAATGGCCAATCCAACAGATTACAAAGGAGCCCTCATCTTTCTTTCCAGTGAAGCTTCTTCTTACATGACGGGTGCAAACCTTGTCGTGGATGGTGGCTGGACGGCAATTTAATAACGAAACAATGACTGCAGACGAAGCTATACAACGTGCAAAAAAAATAAAACTGCTGCTCACCGACTCTGACGGGGTGCTGACAGACAACGGAGTTTATTACGGCGCAAGCGGTGAAGTCATGAAACGATTCTCCATCCGCGACGGCATGGGGGTGGAACGCCTCCGCACCATCTGTCAGATCGAAACAGGAATCATTACCGGAGAAATGTCTCCTTCGGTAGCCACCCGTGCAGAGAAACTGAAAATCACCGAACTGCACCTGGGCGTGAGCAACAAGCTGGAGAGACTGGCGGACATTTTACAGCGGAAAGGCCTGAAACCGGAAGAAGTGGCTTTCATCGGTGACGATGTCAATGATCTGGAAATCCTGAAAGCTGTCGGACTGGCCTGTTCTCCTTCTGATGGCATGGATCTTTTGGACCATGCCATCCATTACAGATGCACCGTTAAGGGCGGAGAAGGCTGTTTCAGGGAAGTCGCCGAATTCATCATTAAAAGTAAATCCTAATTTCCTTCGCGTCCGAACACGAAGAGGAAATCTGTTCATTATCACTTAAAACACAAATCACTTGAGACTAATCGAAATTGGAAAAGGGAAAAAAATAGGAGATGGTCAGCCCGCCTATGTCATTGCTGAAATTGGAATCAATCACAACGGCTCTCTGGACATTACAAAAAAACTGATCGATGCCGCTGTGGAATGCCATTGCGATGCCGTCAAATTTCAAAAAAGAACCCCGGAACTTTGCGTACCCAAAGACCAGTGGAACATTATGCGCGAAACCCCCTGGGGTCAAATGACCTACATCGATTACAAACGCAAAACCGAATTCGGCATCGACGAATACACGGAAATTGATGCATACTGCCGTCAGAAAGACATTGCCTGGTTCGCTTCCTGCTGGGATGAACCGTCTGTTGATTTCATCGAACAATTCAATCCGGTGCTTTATAAGCTTGCATCGGCCTCGCTTACCGATCATGCACTGATCAAAAAGACAAAAGCCACCGGCAAACCACTGATTTTATCCACCGGCATGTCGACCATGAATGAGATTGTGGACGCGGTCAAGGCCATCGGTACGGACAATCTGCTCATCGCCCACTCCACCTCTTCTTATCCTTGCCCCCCGGAAGAACTGAACCTTCGGATGATCAACACCCTTCAGGAAATGTATCCGGAAACTCCTATCGGATATTCGGGGCATGAAACCGGACTGGCCACAACTGTTGTTGCTGTTGCAATCGGAGCCTGTTTCGTTGAAAGACACTTTACACTGGATCGGGCCATGTGGGGATCCGATCACGCCGCTTCGGTTGAAGTTCCGGGAATGGCAAAACTTGTACGCGATATCCGATCGGCAGAAACGGCTTTGGGAGACGGAGTAAAAAAGGTGTATGACAGCGAACTGGGACCACTGAAACGTCTTAGAAAGATGCCCCTGCACCAGATGAACGGGAAATAAAACGATTTACGAATTGTCGGAAAAAGAGATTGATCTCATTACCCTCGCCATCCTGCTATGCAGCATGGTGGTTCTGATTATGCTTGAAAGGAAGTATCCTTACAGGAAGGATACGCCTTTTCTGCGGGAAGGGATATGGGTGGATTTTGTCTGGTATTCGCTGTTCCAGAACTTCATCCTGAAAGTTGTCATTTTCGACTTCATCATTCATCCAATCGATCTGAATTTTAACCTCTCCCGTCTTCATGTGGTGAGCGGTTGGCCGGTAATCTGGCAGATTTTGTTTTTTCTGGTTGTGCACGATTTTTATATCTATTGGTTTCACCGCTGGCAACACAATTCGAAAATACTTTGGCGTACCCACGAAGCGCACCATTCCAACAAGGTAATCGATTGGATTGCCGGATCAAGATCGCATGCCCTTGAAATCATCATCAACCAAACCATCGAATTCACTCCGATTGTACTGCTGGGCGCCGACCCGGTTGTTGTGCCGATAAAAGCGTGTATCGACGGAGTCTGGGGAATGTACATTCATTCCAACATCAATGTCCGCTCCGGGAAGCTTCAGTATTTCATCAACGGCCCCGAAATGCACTTGTGGCACCATGCAGACCAAAGCGAGGTTTTCTTTGCCAATTACTCCACAAAATTTGCAATCTGGGACTGGATTTTTGGCACGGCCTATCTTCCAAAAGAAAAACCCACCAAATATGGGTTGTACTACGATTACCCGAAAGACTATTTTGTTCAGTTTGTCGCCCTGTTCAAAAAAGTGGATGAAAATAAATTGCTTGACAAAAATTATGTGAAATGGTATTACGGACTCAGACCGGCACTGATGAGACATTTTCATTTGGATTCCGAAAAGCAAGTGTCTTCAGCAAATGAACCTGAGGCCTCGGAAAAGAATACACCCGAAAAACTGAAAACACCCCGATGATTTCCTGGATTTATATTCTCATTGCATCCTGTTGCGAAATCGGATGGATCTACAGTTTGAAATATTTCAATTTGAAACTGCTCCTGACATTCAAGATTTCACGTCTTTTCGTAAGCTGGGAAAACTTTCTGCTGCTGACACCCGGGCTGGGTTATATCGGTTTCGGTGTGGGGAATATTATTTTCTTTTCAAAAGCGATGAAACACATTCCGGCTTCAGCCGCATTCGCAACCTGGATGGCCGTGGCCCTGATCGGAGTTAAACTTGTGGATGTGCTTGTTTTGAAAGAAACAATCTCCATTCCCAACATCGTGTTTATGACACTTATTGTGATTGGCATTATCGGTCTCAAAATATACCATTGAGATCGGGTACCCGAGATAGTCTATCCGGACCTTTTGTTGAGGCAGTGTGGAAAAAACGATCGAAACTCAGGCGAGATAAATTCGTGTTCGATTCGGTTTACGATAGCGCTGGACTTGAATACGAAATTTATAGAGAATTAAATTATCGGTTCAATCAAAACGCATTTCTTGTAGATGTTCTTTTTCATGATTCGTTTTTCTAATTGGGTTTAAATCTGCCCCTGAACTCAGGATGGAGACATTTTAGTCTCATTGCCTGCAATAGTACTCCCCCTTTCTCCCTCAACCAAACCATAATGTTCCGAGTTCAAGCATTCAGTCCCTTTCTTTGCACGGCTCTTTTCCAATGTCCATCGACCATCCGAAGCTTTAATCAGTTGGTTTGGAACTGGGGATCGACCAAATTTTATTTGGACGTTTATGGGCTATGAGTTCGCTCTCTGAGGAAATGCTCCCGGGATATCTGTCCGGAGGCCTGCAAACTATGCCATCTGGCTTTCAAATAAACAAGCGGAATGAAAAAAGTCCCCTGTATACAGGAGACTTTTGCATTCAATTTAAGAACCGGATTTTCAACCGGATCCCTTTATCAGCGCACAAGCAGGAGGAAACCCTTAAGATCATAGACCTTGCCGTCAAATCCCTTTGCATGGATAATGTAGTAATAGGTTCCATCGGTAGCAAGCACCCCTCCTTTTGTCCTGCCGTCCCAACCCTGAATGGCGGAGGTGGCATCGCTCATCAAAACACCCCAGCGATCGTATATTTTCATATCAAAGGCCGATAGTCCCTGCGACGTGACGTAAAAGGAGTCGTTCTTGCCATCTCCGTTTGGAGAAAAGACGTTGGGAACATTGATAAACGATGGCTCGTCAATAACCGTGATGACCATACTGTAAGTGCTCTGGCAACCGAAAGCATCGGTCACTGTCAGAACTGCCGTGTAGTTTCCGGGAGCGGCATATGGATGCGTCTGACTGGCTCCGGTGGCCGTAGTGCCATCTCCAAAATTCCAGTTCCAGCTTACTGCATTGGATGAGCTGGCATTTGTGAAAATAATAAGCACACCGGGTACACCTTTTGTTGTGTCGGCAGTAAACAAGGCAGTAATCGGCGGATGGACAACCACTGTGGTCGTTGAGGTGGATGATCCGCAGGTGTTTTTTGCAACAACAGTATAGGTTCCTGAAGCCGAAGCATAGAACGGGTTGGAAGAGCTTGAGCCGGGAGTCCAGGTATACGTGGTTCCGCCGCTGGCCGTCAGGGCAATGGAATCTCCGTGGCAAGTGCTCGTGGCCCCGGTAATTACAGCCACCGGCAAAGGCAGTAAGGTAACCACTTCTGTGGTACTGTCTTTTCCGCAGGCATTGGTAACAACCACCTTATAGGTGCCGGCCGCATTTACAGAAATAGCAGGCGTTGTTGCTCCCCCGGGACTCCATACAAAACCAGTTCCGCCTGTTGCTGTAAGCGTTGAACTTGTTCCCTGGCAAAAAGGAATGGTTGAGGAAGAAGTGATGGCCGCTACCGGCGGTGTTCCAACATTGGTGAGCGTAACAACATCGTTTTGCGTGCACCCGCTCACATCGGTGATGAAGCAGGTATACACTCCGGAAGCTATACCCGTGGCATTGGCTCCCGTACCGCCTGAAGGTGACCAGGAATAGGTATATGGCGAAGTTCCGCCTGTTGTGTTTGTTGCAATGGATCCATTGCTGAGCGTACAACTTGCCGGAGTTGGCGTTGCCGATGAGGCAAGGACGGCCGGCTGGGTGATGACAACCGGGAAATTCGTTTTACAACCTTTTGCATCGGTAACGAAACAGGTGTCATTACCGGGGAGCAAACCTGAAATTGCCGGAGTATTTGCGCCACCGGGGCTCCAGGAAAAAGTATAAGCCGCCGAGCCTCCCGTTGGCAATGCGGTTACACTTCCGTCATGGCTTCCGTTGCAGCTTACATTTGTAGGAATTGCAGAAGCCGAAAGCAAGGTGGGCTGCGTGATTGTTGTTGCCGAAGTGAAAAGACAACCGTTTGCATCCTTAATTATACAAGTATAGGTGCCTGCGGCCAGTCCAGTTATCGTGTCGGTTGTAGCTCCTCCAGGAATCCAGGAATAGGTGTATGCAGCAGTACCGCCGGTTACGGCAACGGATGCCATGCCGGTGTTTCCGCCATTGCAATTCACATTCACCTGCGCTGGCACCACGGCAAGTGTTGAAGGAGTAGTCACAGTTGCGCTGGTTGTAGCCATACAGCCATTGGCATCGGTAATCGTACAGGTGTATGTCCCCGGACTTAAGGCGGTGGCGGTATCTTTGATTCCCCCACCTCCACTCCAGGAATAGGTATAGGCGCCTGTTCCGCCTGAAGGATGTGCCGTAGCCGTTCCGCTTGTTCCGGCGCACGGAGTTGACGTGGAGGTTGCGGCACCGGCAAGAGCAGCCGGTTCGGTAATAATGACCACCGCAGGGAACGTACAACTGTGGGCATCAGTCACCATACAGGTATAAGTACCCGCGGACAAAGGTTTTGCGGTATCCTTCGATCCCAAACCGGAAGTCCAGGAATAGGTATAGGAAGAGGTCCCTCCGGTTACAGCAACAACAGCCGAGCCAGTGCTCGCCCCATGACAGGCAACATTGGTTTGCGTAATGCTTCCGGCAAGGGCCAGAGGTTGTATAACCGTATCCTTCATCGTATTTGTACAGCCGTTGGCATCCGTAATGACGCAGGTATAGATTCCGGCAGCAATTCCCTTGATGGTGTCTGTTGTGGCGTTGCCGGGCGTCCATGAATAGGAGTAAGCCGCTGTACCGCCCGAGACAACCGCCGAGGCAGATCCCGTTGCAGCACCATTGCATAGAACGTTCAGCTGCGCGGGCAAGGCAGAAAGAACATTGGGTTGAGTGACGGTCGCAGTTGTGGTGAATGAGCATCCTGCTGCATCCTGAACAAGACAGGTATAAGTGCCTGCACCCAGATTCTTAATGGTATCGGTAACAGCACCGCCCGGCGACCAGGAATAAGTATAGGATGCCGTACCGCCGGTTACAAGAACGGACGCCGCACCATTGGTTCCTCCATTGCATTTGAGGTTGGCCGTTGCCGGAGTCACCGAAAGCGTGGATGGCTGTGTGACAGTGGTTGTTGCGGAGGTTGTACATCCCTGGGCATCGGTGACAGTGCATGTATAACTTCCAGCAGCAAGACCCGAAGCAGTGCTTGCCGTTCCGCCC
Source organism: Bacteroidota bacterium (assembly GCA_003151415.1). Lineage (GTDB taxonomy): Bacteria > Bacteroidota > Bacteroidia > Palsa-965 > Palsa-965 > Palsa-965. The sequence goes on along the minus strand of PLXK01000145.1, from coordinate 54,140 downwards.
GAAGGAGACCAGGAATAGGTATATGCAACCGAACCGCCGGCGGGAGTTACTGTGGCGGTACCATTGCTTGCGCCGCAGGTGGATGATGTTGACCCTGCCGAAGCGGTAAGAGCTGCAGGCTGTGAAATAATAACGGTTGAAGTAACTGGACAAATTCCCGCTCCTTTAACACTCACCGTGTAGGTTCCGGGAGCCAGACCGGTCACCGTTTGGGTGGTCATCCCGCCTGGAGTCCATGAATATGTGAAAGGTCCGGTTCCGCCACTCAAATTTGCCGTGGCTGTTCCATTCTTTGCGCCGTTGCAGGTCACCTTTGTTGAAGCAATACTTGCAGAGGTAATTGAAACCGGAATGCTGACTGTACCGGATGCATTGCAGGGACCGCTGGCAACAAGTGTCACGGTATATGTTCCTCCGGCAGGATAGGTATGCGAAGGATTTGTGGAAGAGGAGGTGTTCGCCGCGCCCGAACCGGGGTCGCCGAAATTCCAAGAGTATCCGTTGGCGCAAGGTGTCGAAAGATTCGTAAAATTAATGGTGTTTGTGCCCGCACAAGCGAAAGAGAAATTGGACACATTGGGAGGTGCGTTTTGAATTAAAATGTCATCGATGGCAATCCCGTCATAACCATTGCATGTTGTACCGGCACCAAACGCCAGTCGAAACATGACACTGGGCTGATTGGCAAGACCAACCAGGCAATGCGTAGCTGTAACCCACTGCTTGCTGCCGTTTCCTCCCTGGCAGGAACCAACAGTTGGCCCTATGCGGCCGCACCAGCCATCTTTTGTTGTGCCCGAAACCAGATTCGTAATGGGTGTATGGTTGTACCAGTTTGCATTCATACAATCCACAGGATCGGAGGCGCTTCCAACAGTTACCCAGGTGACTCCGCCATCGGTGGAAGACTGAAGCTGCATACCATCGTATTTGAATTCATCTTCCCAGAATATTTTCAACGAGATCCACGGAAAGTTCAGATTTGTAAAGTCAAAACAGGGGCTTTGAATGTAAGACCGTTCACCGTAGTTGTAGAAGGTCCCGTTCAATCCACCCACACACCAGCATTTGGTTCCCCCGCCTGCCGTATTGATTGTCGGGTGCGAAGGAACACCCCAGGCGAAATCGTTTGATGTACCGCCTGTAGTCCATGCCGGACCAGCCTCGAAACCTTCGGTATACGGGAAGGTGGAAATGACAGGTCCTGCACATTGTGCCTGAACACGATTGGAAACGAATCCCATAAAAAACAAACAAAGAACCAATGCCCCAAAATGTGCCCGGTTTTTTACCTGCATAAATGTGTGTGGAATGTAATGCATAATTTCTATTTTTTTCAGTTCCTGAAAATCCCCCCTGAAAGGATCTTGTCTTTTTTAATCATCACAATGCTCTGCATCCTGAACGAATACCATCGTATCTGGGGCAGACTTGAATTTCATGAATGAGATTATTGGGTATCGAAAGTGGTTTCGGAATCTCCCGAGGGCTCAGGAATCTTGTAGGATATTCACTTTCAGGCCCAAATGTACCTTATTTTCAGAATGAAACAACAGCCGCTTTAGAGATAATGACTTGGTAAAAACCAGTTCGTTGCAATTTAATACAATAGGTATAATGGTTTGAATAAGAATGCCTTAGGTCTTTATTAGGGGGAGGAAAAGGACTTGAATGCGTACAAAGGCAGGATGCCGGCTCGCGGGATAAACCGCATTCAATTCAGATAGGATTTCAGGCCGTTTACATTTCCATAACTACTTTAACCGCTTTGAAACCGCGCTTGGAGCTGGCCAGCTCAAAACAAACCCGGTCGCCTGGTTTGACAGGACCGGGAAGGTCTTTGATGTGTACATAATAGTCCTGTTTATCTTCATCAGAGGTGATAAAACCAAACTTCTGAGATGCATTGAAAAACTTAACCACGCCCCGTTTCATAAAATTTGCATTAGTCTTTTCCACGTGAGCACAGGCAACTGAAACAGGATCAGTTTGTGAGTAAATCTCTTCCAGGAAAAGAACGGATTCAGACAAATTTAGGAATAAAAATATAATTTATGATGCCCCAAACAGGCCGGATGGGGCTACTTTATTGTTTATTTTTGAATCCGGAAAAGAATCCGGTCCAATTACATTTTTTATCCCGAATGAAATTAAAAACCCATTAGAAAAACAGCAAATGCTATGAAAATCCTTCTGACTCTCGGTTTATTTGTTAGCGCGTTTATACTCTTCTCTTTCCATGGGAATCATTCCGACGGAGGTCAGCAAACAGCGACAAATTCAAAAAGCGAATACCTCACTCAATCCGTGCTTTGGTATGAGCATTCGGGGGAAATGCGCGCCTTGTATTATCAGGCTTACAATCTGGCCCGGTTTGCTTTGGATGAAAACCTGAAAGGCAAAGAAAAAACAACAAAACAAAAGGCCGTGGTTATGGACATCGACGAGACCCTGCTCGACAACAGCCCTTTTGAAGGCCGCATGATACTCAGCGGAATAGAATACACCCCTTCTGTCTGGAAGGAATGGCTGAACAAGGGCTGTGCAAAACCTTTGCCGGGCTGCCTGGAATTTCTGAATTATGCCAAAAGCAAAAAGGTGGAAATTTTTTATATTTCAAACAGGGCCGAAAATGAAATGGATTCAACATTGAAGAATTTCGCGAAATTCAATTTCCCCTGTGCCGATAAAGAACATATGCTGTTCAGGACCGATAAAAATTCAAGCAAGGAAACACGGCGACGACATCTGCTTGACATCAACTATGAAATTGTTTTGCTCTGTGGCGATAACCTGGGCGACGTATCTGCGGCATTTGACAACCGACAGACGGATGCCAGACTCGACAGCGTGGACAAATACAAAACAGAATTCGGAAAGCGCTTCATCCTTATCCCGAATCCGATGTACGGAGATTGGGACAAATGCTTTTACAAAGAAAGGAAACTGAATGAACAGCAAAAGGACAGCGCAAGAAAAGCGAATGTTGTTGCCTTTTGAATGGCATTGCAAAAGGATCTATCCTGACAGGGGCTCGTCTTCGTTTGCCTGATTGCCTTGAATCCCAGGAGAGGCGCATTCGCTCGAACAAACACGCGGGTTTTATTTCTTCATTTCAAAAGAGTCCGTCAAAAGACTTTCAATTTTGCGACTCACCATCCCATCTTTCGATTTGAAAGTGATGGTCGTTCCTTCCTTCCCTTTGTTTCTGAATTCAGCAATGACTTGCCGGCAGGCGCCGCACGGAGAGATCGCCAGGGGAGAATCGGCTGTAACGGCAATGGACAGGATTGTCATCCCCGGTCCTTCTTCCTGAATGGCAGTAAAAATTGCATTTCTTTCGGCACAACTCGTCAGTCCGAAAGATGAATTTTCAACATTGCAGCCCGAATACACATTCCCTTTCGCGGTGATGAGAGAGGCTCCCACATGCAGTTTGGAATAGGGAGCGTAAGCCTTTTTTCTGGCTTTCACAGAATTCTTAATCAGGTGTCCGGTGAGTGCCTTTTCGTTTTTAAATTTCATATGAATCTGTTTTATTTTTATCGGTTACAGGACATGTCCATGCTGTTCGTCTTCTTTATGATTCATGAATCACAGGCATTCATGTGAATATAATTTGTTTTTAAATATCAGAAGAGAGTTGCCAACGATTTTAACGGGAATTCGTGAGTCACGGCCATTTCATACGCAGTGGCTTTACAACAGGATGCCTGCGATTGTGGCAGACAGGTATGAGGCCATTGTTCCGCAAATCATGGCTTTCAGGCCCAGCTTCGCAAGGTCTGTGCGGCGTTCGGGGGCAAGTTCACCAATTCCGCCTACCTGGATAGCAATGGAACTGAAATTGGCAAAACCGCACAATGCAAAACTCAGAATGGTGATGGTCTTGGGGGAGAGCGCTTTGGCTTTAATCATCGGCACAAGATCCGAATACGCAACGAATTCATTCAAAGCCATTTTTGTTCCCATCATGTTTCCGGCAATGTGTGCTTCGTTCCAGGGAATTCCCATCAGGTATGCAATGGGGGCAAAGATGGCACCGAAAATGTTTTTGATGCTCAGGTGGGTCATGTCCAGTGTCAAAAAGTGCGGTGAAATGGATGTGTGATTGCAAAGCACACGGCCAAATTTTCCCAGTCCCGCATCCAGCATATAGATAATGGCAATCACCGCAACCAGCATGGCCACAACATTTACGCCCACCCGCATTCCGTCGCCTGCTCCATGCATGATGGCATCCATGACGTTGGCATGGGTTTTTTTAATTTCCAGTTTTACTGCTCCGGTAGTCTCTGATTTCTCCACTTCCGGAAAAACGATTTTGGAAATGACAAGTGCCCCCGGGGCAGCCATAATACTGGCAGCAATGAGATAACTGGCAGGAATGCCCATGGAAATATAAACAGCCATGATGCCGCCGGCAATACAAGCCATGCTTCCGCTCATGGAAGCCAGAAGTTCCGATTTGGTCATCCCGGAGAGATAAGGCTTAATCATGATCTGCGCTTCAACCTGCCCGACAAAAGTACTGGCGACATTCGAAAGGGCTTCGCTTCCGCTTACTTTCATCAGCTTGTAAACAATTTTGGCCAAAAAAGAGACAACCAGCTGCATCAGGCCGATATGATACGCCACCGTTACCAGAGCCGAAACAAAAATGATGGTTGGAATGATCTGGAAGTAAAAAAGAAAACTGTTCTGCCCTCCGAAAATTTCAGTGAGTTTCATTTTATCAACCAGAACACCGAAAACAAAATGCGCTCCCTGATCGGCAAAGCCTAGAACTTTGGTGACAAAATCGCCCAGGTGATGAAATATTTTCTGGCCAACGGGAACTTTCAGAATAAAAAATGCGAGACCAAGCTGAATCAGTAATCCGACTCCAATTTGTCTGTAATTGATTGCTTTTCTATTGTTGGATAAAAGGAAGGCCAAACCGAAAATGAACAGAACTCCAAACAAACCAAAATATCTATCCATAGTTTTCCGATGCGTGCAGGATTTTCAAAATGCGTTGTGAAACAAAGATATAATATTTTGCTTTACTTTTCTTTTACATGGAATTAATAGTGACCATTTGTCCAACCGCCAACAGATTCCTTGGGCCTAATGAATGAGTTGAAAATATCCGGTGCGGTTGTAATCCTTTTTGTCATCTCCCTTGGCAGCAAACACATAGTAATAGGTTCCATCCGATGCTGGCACACCGGCTTTGGTCCGTCCGTCCCATCCTTCATTGACCGAAGTGATATTGGCCATCTGAACTCCCCAGCGATCATAGATTTTCAAGTCCATTGAAGTCAGTCCTTTCGAGGAGATCAGAAACAGATCGTTTGTCCCGTCGCCATTGGGTGTAAAAATGTTTGGAACAAGAATCCAGGACGGCAAATCGCTGACGGTTATCACAATGCTGTAAGTGTCCGAGCAACCATTGGCATCGGTTACTGTCAGACTGGCTGTGTACGTTCCTGCTGTTCCATATACATGCGTAGGCGTTTGACCGCTGCCTGTGGAGCCGTCACCAAAATTCCAGATCCAGCTTGTTGCCGTAGCTGAGCTGTTGCTCAAAAAATTAACTGAAAAAGAAGCATAGCCAGCCGTGCTGTCAGCCGTGAAATGGGAAGTCACCGAATTCACGTTGATTGTCGAAACAGCCGAAGAGTTGCCACAGGCATTGTGTGCTGTGACGGTATAATTTCCCTGGGTGGAAACATAAATCGAAGCACCCGCACCTCCGGGATTCCAAAGATAGCTGGTGCCTCCCGATGCGGTAAGCTGAACAGAATCTCCCTTGCAGATATTTGCAGCACCGGTAATAACGGCAACCGGAAGAGGTGAAATCACAACGACTGCTGATGCTGTTGCGTTGCCACAACTGTTTGTAACGGTGACCGAATAGGTTCCCGCCGCGGTGACTTTGAGCGAATCTGTTGTTGCTCCCGTACTCCAGCTGTAAGTTCCTCCTCCTGTTGCAGAAAGAATCACGCTATCTCCCTGGCAAAATGTTGTCGGAGTTGCGTGTACAATGCCGGCAATTACAGACGTACCCACATTGGCAATCACCGATGTGTCTGTTTTCGTACAGCCATTGGCGTCGGTAATTGTACAAACATATGTGCCGGGGCCTGCTCCGGTTATTGAATCGGTTGTTGCCCCCGAAGGCGACCAGGAATAGGTGTAGGCGGCTAATCCACCAACAGCGGTCACGGTGGATTTCCCGTTGCTGATGGCGCATGTAGCATTTGTTATGGCAGACGAGGAAGTCAGAAGAGGAGGCTGGGTGATGGTGTAGGTCTGTGAAACCAGACAACCGTTCGCGTCGTTCAGGGAGCAGGTATACACACCGGCAGATAAACCGCTGGCAACAGATCCCGTTCCGCCCGAGGGTGTCCAGGAATAAGTATAATTCGAGGTCCCTCCCGATACATTTGCTGTTGCCGATCCGCTTGCGTTTGCATTGCACAGCACATTGATTTGCGTGGCTGAAATGGCCAGAACGCCCGGCTCGGTAATAACAACGGCCTGGGTGGTTTTGCAATTGTTTGCGTCATTTATGTTGCAGGTGTAACTTCCGGCACAAAGTGATGTTGCAGTTGCCGAGCTTCCACCACTGGGCGACCAGGAATAAGTTATCGTTCCTGTACCACCTGAAGCCGTCACTCCGGCAGAACCATTGCAACTGGCATTGCAGGTGACATTGGAAACCGTTCCAAGCACAGCCATGGGGCCGCCCAGGTTTGAGATATTGATTGTTGAATTTTGCGGACAGTTGTTTGCATCGGTCACCAACACATTGTAGGATCCTGCAGAAAGGCCGCTTGCAGAAGCGCCGGTGCCGCCCGACGGACTCCAGGAGTATGTGTAAGTGCCTGTCCCCCCGGCAACGCTTACCGCTGCTGCGCCGTCATTGGCGTTGCATGTGGCAGCAGTAACAGAAGAGGTGCTGATGACTATTGCGGCAGGATCGGTAAGCGTTACTTTTTGAGTGATCAGACAACCCAAGGCATCTGTTACGGTACAGGTATAGGTACCCGAACACAAAGTGTTGCTTGTTGTAGCCAGGGTCCCTCCCGAAGGCGACCAGGAATAGGTAAGTGTACCGTTTCCGCCGACCGGCGTGACCGTGGCTGATCCTGTACATCCGGCATTGCACTTGGCGTTGGTTCCGGCAGAGGAAGATATGGCAGGGCCCGCATTGTTCCCCACAATAGCTGTGGTGGAGAGTGAACATCCGTTCGCGTCCTTGACAATGACTGTATAGGTTCCTGCAGCAAGACTGTTGAACGAGGTGGCTGCTGAAAAACCAAGACTATTGAAGTTGTAGGTAAAAGGACCGGTTCCACCGGTAACAGCGCCTATGCTGACGCTTCCGTTATTTGTGCCGCAACTCGATTTTGCCGGGGTGGTAGCCAAGGCGGTAGGACCGGAATTATTGCCAACAGTGGCCGTGGTGGAGAATGTACAACCGTTTGCATCCTTAACAAGAACGGTATATGTTCCCGAAGCCAGATTATTGAATGTGGTGGTGGCTGAAAAACCAAGGCTGTTGAAGTTATAAGAGTAAGGAGCTGTTCCGCCGGTTGTGGCGCCAATTGTCACGCTACCGGTATTGGTTCCGCAATTTGAATTGACGGGTGTTGTGGCCAGGGCAGAAGGGCCACTGTTATTGCCCACAGAAGCGGTGGTTGAAAAAGTACAGCCGTGAGCGTCCTTCACAATCACGGTGTAGGTTCCGGCAGCAAGACTGTTGTAACTCATTGTGCCCGAGAAACCCAAACTGTTGAAATTGTATGTAAAGGGTCCCGTTCCCCCGGTGGTGGCACCAATGGTCACAGCTCCGGTATTGGCGCCGCAGTTTGTATTGACCGGAGTGGTTGTCAGTGCCGTTGGTCCTGCATTATTTCCGACAACAGAGGTTGTGGAGAATGTACAACCGTTAGCATCTTTTACAACAACGGTGTATGTTCCCGAAGCCAGGTTCGTGTATGATGTGGTGGATGAAAAACCAAGGTTGTTGAAATTATAGGTAAAGGGTCCTGTTCCGCCTGTGGTTGCACCCAAGGTAACTGTTCCGGTATTACCTCCGCAACTCGTGTTGGCAGGTGTTGCAGCCAGAGCGGTTGGTCCCGGATTGTTTCCGACGGTAGCGGTTGTGGAGAATGTACAACCGTGCGAATCCTTGACAACAACAGTGTATGTACCCGAAGCCAGATTGATGTATGAGGTAGTGGCTGAAAATCCAAGGCTGTTGAAGTTATACGTAAAAGGTCCCGTTCCCCCGGTGGTGGCACCAACGGTGACTGTTCCGGTATTGCCTCCGCAACTGGTGTTGGCCGGAGTTGCAGCTAATGCCGTCGGTCCGCTGTTTGTTCCAACGGTTGCCGTCGTGGAAAAGGTACAGCCATGACTATCTTTTACGACAACCGAATAAACACCGGCGGCCAGGTTGTTGTAAAAAGTAGTTGATGAAAAACCAAGGCTGTTGAAATTATAGGTAAACGGACCGGTTCCTCCGGTCGTTGCACCAATGGTGACGCTTCCGGTATTCAAACCGCAACTGGCGTTGGCAGGTGTGGTGGCCAATGCAGTTGGCGCTCCGGCCGAACAGGAAATCTGGCCGGCAGTGGCATTTGCCGCACCGGGTGTCAGTGTGGTTGTTGCCACATAGGTTCCGGCAGCGCTGAGTTCAATGCCGTGACTGGTAGCGGCGCTCCAGCCCCCGTTTACGTTATTGGGCGATGGCGCCAGGGCATTGATCGTGTTCAATGCCGAGCAACCGCCTCCGCCATTGGATGAAGCAGGATAGCTCCCTGAAAAATCTGCCCAGTTATAGGAAACAGAGGCAACAGAAGTTCCTGAAGTGTTGAGCAGGTCTACCTGTCCCTGTGTGTCCACCAAATTTCCCGGAGCACAGGTTTGGAGCGATGTACAAAAACTCGCATTGATCTGTTGCGTTACAGGTCCAGCCGGATTGTTCCACGGATTACCGCTGCCACTGGTATTTGCCCAATTCGATCCCGATTTTCCGGACCCCCCTATGACATAATATGTGCAGGGAGCCAGTGTTGTTGAAGGAGGAATGGAAACGGTCCATCCCGTTGGGTTACCGCCACCGCTTAACCCCGTCCAGATAATTGTATAGCAACTTATATCCACGGTATTGCATCCCTTGTTGAAGAGCTCAATAAACTCCCCGCCACCGGCCGCATTGCAGCTTGCACATGCAGGTGCGATACCCAATTCATTGATAACAACCTGAGCGGAAGCCGTCCTGAAATTGAGAAAAAGGATAAGGAACATCAAAAAAGAAAGCTGAAAATATTTCTTTTTAAATGTTTCGGCTGCAATTGTAAGTGTACGAATGATCATTGTCTCCCTGTTTAGGTTATGTTCCATCTCCAACAAAATTTGTAATCTTTTTTCTGCTTCCGAATAAAAACACATTTGTTTTTTTGGCACAAAAACTCCTGATAGAATAAATTGACGGAGTGGTTTCGGAGAATGCAACATAATTTGCTTCGCCTGTAGGGTGGTCACTCTTTGAATAAAAAAATTCGGTAATGGAGTCCAATAATTGAACCGCACGAATGTACTAAATGTATGAAAAAGGACTGGAAATTCAATGCTATCAGCCCATTAACTTTGAGTTAACAAGACAATTTCAGTCAAAAGAGCCGGCTTTTTTCGACAAACAAACAGAAAATAAAAAATCCCGTCCTGACATTGTCGGGACGGGAAGGAAAAAGACAACTAAATATATTATTCCACAATAAAGCGTCCTTCGTACAGAATTGGTCCGTTGTTTCTGAATCGGTAAAAATAGATTCCAGGTTTCAGATCGTTTTTTTCGAGAATGTAATCGATCTGACTGTTGCCGATAACAGGTATGTTGTGTGTAACGAGTTCCTGACCCAACATATCAAACAGTGTGAGAGTAACATTGTTCAGATTATGCAGCTTTGAGTTTAGCTGAAATTCCGTTGAAACGCTGAAGGGGTTAGGTCCCATGCTTACATCGAGCGTATTGTAAAGTTCTTTAACCCCATCTGAAGGATTTTCAAAAACCAGGTTGGTTACGGGGTGCAATTCCAGATTGTTTTGGGCAACCCCGGTCTGACCGTGCGGAGGGTCAACAAAGGCAACACCTGTAATGATAACCCTTCCAATACTTACACTGTAATTGGTACCTACACCCATGTATTTATCGGCAAAATTACGGGCTTCGATAAAATTATTGACCCAGGCCGACGTCGCCGCTCCGGCACAGGAAGGATCGGGAATTTCTGCGATCCCATTCAAAACGCCGTCATACATTTGCAAATGGTAATCCGAATCAGTCTCATCTCTTTTTGCCACAACACGGCAATGGATTGCGAATGTTCTGAATTCAATGGGAGCAGTCCGCGGTGCATTGGAATTGGGAGGATACGTGATCAACGAATCGAATTTGGAAACCGAAATCGTATCGGGTGTCCAATTGATGCTGTTTGTAGCGGTATCAACAAGAACTTTCTGACCCCAGCGCTCAACGCCACCACAATTTGCGGCACGATCGGGTCTTTCTCCTTCTTCGTCGCCTTCGGAAATAATAATTTGTTTCGCATTTGCAACAGGCTTTGTCTGTGCAAAAAGCGTTGATCCTGGCAGGCTCAGGGCCGCCGCAAGAACCAAAAAGAATGTTCCTTTCAGTGTTGCCGGTTTAAGTAATGATTTCATTTTTTTGTGGCTGAATTGTGGCTGAATACAAAATAGGGTTTGCGTGCACAAACCCTATTCTATAGCAATATACGAATATTTTGACTCAAATTACTATTTGAAGAGCACTTTCATCGAAAGCAGGAAGCTTCTTCCCTGGCCGAAATAGACCATCGAAGTGGACGCATCGAAAGATCCTCCGTTTGTGGCTTCGGAAATGTACTCGGTGTTGAATAAATTGATAACGTGGGCGGCCATAACAATGTCAAACCTGTAAAGGGTGAATTTGTAACCGGCATGAATATCGACAAGCTGATAATCGGGCAACCTCCAGGCATCAATACCTGGGTGGTTCACCAGATAGAGGTTATAATTGGTCTGCGTAGGATCGGTTGTATTCATCGTTGTCGGGTCGAACTGTGCATAGATTCTTGCAAAGTAAGTCCACTGCGCTTTTACATAAAAATTCTTAAAGGGCTCATATCTGACATTCAGTCCGAATTGAGATTGAGGCGCATTGCCCACGTGCATGTTCTTTGCCGTAAAACTGACCGATTCAACAAAATTGCCGTTGGCATCGGTAACGGTGGATCTGCCATTTGACGTCCATCTCCAGTCTGCAATTGAAACGATTCCGCCAACGGTCACCTTCTGAATGGGTTTAAACTGAAGGTCCATCTCAACGCCTTTGTGGAGTGCATTCATTCCGTTGACCATAGCATAAAACGTGTTGTTTCCGGAAGTAACGGCAATCGGATATTGCTGTGGTCTGTTTTGCCAGTCGGTGTAATATGCATTCACATTGGCTGCAAACATCCGCGTTTTGTAACCATACCCCATTTCAACGGAGGTGATTTGCTGGTTCTTAACATCGGTCGAAGGGATGTTGTTGTAGTCGAAAACACTTCCAAATGTGGGGGCTTTAACCATATAGCCCGTATTGAAAAACAGGTTGTGGTGCTCATTGAAATTGTAATTCGATCCGGCTTTTAATCCGTAACCGTAATACTCCATCAACGGGCTTTTGTGAAATTGTTTGGTGGTGTCAAAATTGTCCACCCGCTGATAACTGGTTTGCACACCTGTTACTGTTGCAAATGCACTCACTTTGTTTTTCACATATTCTGTTTGCAAAAATCCGCCGCCGTAGTTGATATAGCTGTCGTAATCCTTGGCAAATGTGTCACCCACCCGTTTCACCGGCGATGTTTGATTCGGGTTCGCAAAATCAGCATAATAATCGCCGCCCAGCAGGTCATACACTTTATCGTAATGGTGACCTCTGTACCAGCGCAGATCCGGACCAACGGTAACGGTAATGTCTTTGGTTAAATTATAAGTCAATGTCGACAGCATTCCGAACCACTGGTGATCGTTCATGGCTGCATAAATGAAATTGCTGGATTTATGTCCCGGGGCCAGGGTGGTAATTCCGAAATAATTGGTTTTATTGTCGTTGTAAATTGTCTGCAGATTGGTTTGTCCGTTGGAAAGCAGATTGGCACCCGGTGCCACCCACAGATTTGTTCCGCCTCCAGAACCTGTTGAAGCGTATAGCACAGTAGATAAATACAATTTATCGTTGATGGTCCAGTAATCATTCAGATTATAAAGCGGCTTGTTAAAAAAGTTGACCCGGGTATTGACATTGGAAACACTGTGCGAGGTTGTATCGTGTCTGCTCCCCTCCCAGCGGTCGAGTACACCCCACTGCTGGTTGTAATTGGTTCCGAAATTACCCGCAGGGCTTGGTGAAGTCGATGCCGGATAGGTCGGATTGTAGTTTATTCCCATTTTTTCGGCGTAGGCTTTATCGTAGACCCCAATCAGCTGGTTGTAACCGCGTTGACCGTGAGTTTGCGGGGCCGAATTCGCGGAAACAGAAATGGTATGGTTCTTAATTCTTTTTTCTGCCTTGATAAAATAAGACCACTGATCAAAGGGGGTTGCCGCAACCCAACCGTCACCTGTTTTCCGGGTTCCTGAAGCGGTGATTCCCCAATCGCCTTTCAAACGACCGGTCGTGAGACAAAGGGTTTCCTTGAGCATCATGTCACTGCCATACTCTTGTGCATAGCTGATTGATTTATTTGCTTCAAGACCTTTGGTAATGATATTAATCGTTCCACCCACAGAAGCGATGGCCAGCTTCGATGCACCAAGTCCGCGCTGAACCTGAATATTGCGGGTGATATCTCCCAAACCGGCCCAGTCTGACCAGTAAACAACTCCGCTTTCCATGTCATTTGTCGGAATGCCATCAACCAAAATTCCAATATTGGACTGATCGAATCCACGAATAGTGACGCGTCCATCTCCTTGTCCGCCTCCGCCCATAGTGGCATAAACGCCCGGGGTGGAAGTCAGCAGCATCGGAATGTCTCTGGAAGCAAGTTCTTCTTCAATTCTCTTGGCATCAATATTTGCAAAGGCTACAGGCGTCTCCCTTGTTTTTGCAATATCGGCAACAACCTCAACGGCAGTCAGGGTTCTTGACTCCATATTGAGTTTCAGTACTGCGGGTTTCTTTCCGCCAACTTTTACTTTGGCCGTTTGAGTGAGGTAACCGATATAGGTTATCTGCACGGCATAGTTTCCGCTATCGGCAGCAATAAAAANNTTCCGCTATCGGCAGCAATAAAAAAGTTTCCACTCGTATCCGTAACTGTCCCCTTCCCATTGTCAAGAACGATGTTTACTCCAATTAACGGATCGCCACTTGCTGCATCCTTAATTGTTCCTTTAATTCCGGTCTGCGCTGAAGCCGCAGAAAAGATGAACAGGAAAAAGCAAAGAATTTTAATTGTTTTCATTCGTGTATGTTTTAAAAAAGGTCAGAAGACAGTCGGGGGCATTCACAGCCAATTGCGCAGCAAGATGCACCCGGATTAAGGAAATTAGATTGAGTTAAAACGCCGGAACTAAAGGGTTCCGGCGTTTCATCAGTTTTGAAAATAATTACTGAACTACGATTTTAGAAACATGAGCTTCATTTCCACCGAAGGAAGATTTCACCAGGTAAGTACCGGCAGAAAGGGTGGATGTGCTGAATGTGACCCATGGAGTGGAGCTGCTTATTTTTTCTTCGTAAACAACTTGTCCAACGAGGTTAAGAACCTGAACCATTTCAATGGATTTGCTTGCAACAACATTGATCATTCCGGTGTTTGATGGATTCGGGAACACATTTACGTGTGCGTTGTCCGCGTATTCCTGAATACCATTGGCCAGGCAAGAACAGAAGTGTGTGTTGTTGAGTGTAGAACTTGCATTGGGTTTAGGATAGGCTTGGTTTGGAAGACCGGTATGAGGCCCAGGAAGAGAATCCCACTGTACCGATGGGTTCCATGTACCTGGATTTGGATTTTGCATAACACCACCTGTTACATTGTATTTTCTGATCAGGGTATGGTATTTGGTCCAGGATTTGTTTGTCGGTGCATTGTTATAAGGGGAAATGTTCCACCATCCTACGTGAGAACCTGTAGCGCTGACAGGGTATTCGCCGATACAAGCGAAGATGTCAACTGGCAGATAAACACCTGCAGCTGAGTTAAATTTATCAAGAGACAGTGCATCGTCACCATTGAAATAACTGAAAGCATAAAAGTGTGCTGAATCCAGCTGGTTGGCAACTCTGATCAGAGCCGTGTCAACAGGAGGCGTAGCATAAGGTGCTCCGGTAGCAGGGTGTACAGAATCTACAGTAACTTGTCCGCCTGTGAAAATCCAGGTCGAGTAAGCACCTATTGTTCCAATAAGCGGGTGAGAAACAGATGGTTTTGTAGCACCATTGTCATACATGGAAACCTGGTAATTGTTTGTCAAAACAATAGCAGAGCTTGTTGGATTGTAAATTTCAACCGCTTTGTTCTCGCCGGAACCACACACATACATGGAAAAGAACAGCTCCGAACACTGGGCAGACGCCAGTCCCGTAACAGCCATTGCCGCAATTAATAGTAGATTTTTTTTCATCTGAATGAAAGGTTAAATTGGTTTATTAATAAATAAGGTTTAATGCTGAAAAGTGGTTTCGGATTGTCCCGAGGGCTCGGGATTCTTATAGGATAATCACTTGACACCGCAAAGATATAAAATTACAAAAGCGTTAAAGGGTGTCTTTACTAGTATAATACACTCTTAAGCGCTTCTTAATCCAATATTTACACAAACATAATACAAAATCCAGTCCCTGCAAGCTATTTAACAATTAATTTTTACCTTCTTGCCTTCTTCCTTGCAGCATTCAACTTACTGATAATCCGTATCATCGATGCATTAATTTAATGACCGGTTAAACTTTAATCCGGTAATTAGGCCTAGATTTGTTGCTGAATATCAGCGAACAGGGCCGCAGGCTTCTCCCGTTGTTTTCAAATCAAGCAACCACGAATCATTCTTTTTAACAAAGCCTCATGCAATCGCACTTTCTCACCTGGTTTGAAATACCTGCATATGATTTTGATAAGGCGGTCAATTTTTATTCGCTGATCTTCGGAATTAAAATCGAGTGCCGGGAAATGGGTGCGGTATTCTATGGTATTATCAATGCCAAAGAAATGGGATCCTCGGGCGCTATTGTCAAGGTGAAAGAAAAAACCGTTTCCAATCAGGGGACAGTACTTTTCTTCCGGGTCAACGACATGTCTGAAACCATTCGCAGAATCAAACTCCTTGGAGGAACCATGCTCCGGGAAAAAACGATCATCAAAAACGAAATGGCAGACGGCAGAACAATCATTCCAAAAACCCTCATCGATGATTCTGTCGGATATTATGCTTCCTTTCTCGATCTGGAAGGCAATAAAATGGCCCTGTATTCCAATTCCTGAAATTTATTCCCGATTCGGTTTACATTCCTTTCTTTCCTGATCCTGACATGGAAGCGCATAGAAATTTCATTTTTGAGCATTTCTTAAAGGGTTTCTTATACTTTTGTCCCGGTTCAAATCCTCTTGCAATATGAAAAACAAAACCGTTTTATTTTCGAAAGCACTTTTTTTCTGCATCCTTTGTCTTGCCCCCGTTTTTCTGGCCTGGGGCATATTCGGTCACGAGCACATCAACCGTGCAGCTGTTATGGCACTTCCCGACCCTATCCAGCCTTTCTTTTACAATCACGTCGATTTCATGACCCAGGAATCCACCGTTCCCGATGTCCGCAAATACACCTTGCATGACAAGGCAGAAAACCCCAGACATTACATCGATCTTGAAAATTTCGGTGGAATAGACAGCCTTCCCCTGACAATGACTGATGCTAAAGCGCGTTACGATGAAAAGTTTCTTCAGCAAAACGGCATTTTGCCCTGGTATATCCTCGACCAGATGGACCAACTGACAAAAGCCTTCAAGGAAAAACACAAAACCGAAATCCTTTTTCTTGCTGCCGATCTGGGCCACTATATCGGGGATGCGCACATGCCGCTTCACACCTCTTCCAACCACGACGGACAGATGACCGATCAAAAGGGCATTCATTCTTTTTTTGAATCCCAGCTTCCGGAGTTATTCGGCAAAGATTACAGCTACCACACTCCCGAAGCCCATTACATTGCAGATCTGCACAAAGAGGTCTGGAGATTTATCGCCGCCTCGCATCATTTGAAAGACACTTTACTCCTGGCAGATAAGAAACTGAAAGAAAAAATCGGAACAGACAAGGTTTATCAAAAGGATGACAAAGGTGTGCAGATAAAAAACAAATACAACCAGCCCATCCACACCCTTGAATATTCCAAACTGTATCATGAGATGCTGAAAGGCATGGTGGAAAAACAATTGCAAAATGCTATTGAAATGACATCCAGCTTCTGGTACACGGCATGGGTCAATGCGGGTAAACCCGAGCTTGGCGATCTCGATCCAAAGGCGCTGACCATTAGAAGCAAAAAAGCCCTGAATGAAGAAAAGGCCCTTTGGAAAAAAGGAAAGCTCTTTGGTATTGAAAGCGAAAAAGAATATTGATTGCCGCAAATGCAAGGCCATCGCACTGAATTTGCTGCACCGCAAAAAAACGGAACGATGCGGATCCTGTTGCTGTGTGCTTTGCTTCTCTCTTCTCTATGCTCCTGGTCACAGGCCAATTTAGTCCCGGAGGGGTATACGCAATGCACCTGGGACGAAATAACACTGGTTGACTCCTCTTTTCAAAGTGCGGATTCGTTTCTTGTTTTTGTGACCACCCGATCGTTTAAACCATACAAAAAGGAATTTTTGGGAAATGATGTCTCATCAGACAGCACACTTCGTTTTTTTACGATTTACTTCCATGGCAATTCATGGAAAGCCGCCCCCCGAAGCACTTTTACCGCAGCGATGAATTCAGGCAAAGCGCCGAGCGATTTTGTTGTTTATTCGGAAGGCGACGGGAAAACATTTCCTGACAACATTGACCGCAGCACACGCGTAAGCCGGTTGTATGAGGTGGGTGTTATCATGTTTGACTGGCCATCGCGTTTACCCGAGGCAGGCGGAGCAAAAAATGTGCGCAACACGGTGAGGAACACCCGGGCCGTAGCGCAACAATACCACAGTTTCTTGGTACTTCTACAGACATACAAATCCACTTACCCTCAGAACATTAGCCATCTTTCCTTGTTTTGCCACAGTATGGGAAATGCTGTATTGAAAAATGCAATTGAAAAATATGGCAAGACTGATCTTGACAAATCTTTTGTTGACAATATCATTCTCAATGCTGCCTGCGTTCCGGTGAAAAGACACAACAAATGGCTGGAAAAACTCTGCTTTCAGAATCAGATCTATGTGCTTTACAACAGGAAAGACAAAACACTCAGAGGGGCTTCATTGCTTTTTGGAAAAAAATTATTGGGATGCCAGTTAAAAAAACCGCTTGCAACAAATGCCCTATACATCGATGTGGGCCAGTTGGCTTTAACAAAACACAACTACTTTTTAATACTCCAGTTGCTTCACGAACATCCTTCTCTTTTCACCTTCTTCCACACCATTTTACACGGAGGGGCTGTAAACGTGTCTGATCCTGGCCGGTTCAGAATAAAAGCCAAGGGTACGGGGTATATCCTTCTCTGAGAATTTTCCAGCTGCTTGAACCTGCCGGTGATTTCAAATTCTATACGGAATCATCCTTTTTTTGTCCTTCCGGCGCATTCCCGATTGATTTATATCTGCCTCTTGGAGCAAGGACATTTCATCTTTTTTATATACCTTTGATAAGCGGCGAACGGTCCCCGGCTGGTTATCTTAATATTGCTCTCTGCGCCTGAACGCGGTTGATAAATTCGAAATGGTTTTCGGTCAGTATCCTATGAAAAATTTCTTTTTCTGCCTCTTATTTCTTCCCGCAATCTACTCTCAGGCCCAGCCTAAAGGCGAGATAAATCCAAATGGCTTTAACAGGTATTATTATCCCAATGGGAAAGTATCCAGCGAAGGGAATATGGTTGACGGAAAACCGGATGGATACTGGAAGACCTTTTATGAAACCGGAAAGCTAAAATCTGAAGGCAACCGCAAGGATTTTCAACTGGACAGCATATGGAAATTTTATACGGAAGATGGTAAAACATCATTGGAATTCAGCTACAAAAACGGAAAAAAGAACGGCTTTAAGAAATCATTCACAAAGGACGGCAAACTGGAATCGGAAGAATCGTATACCGATGATATCAAACAAGGATATACAAACTACTATTACAAGGAAGGTCCGCTCTCGAAAAAAATACCTTTTGTCAAAGGCCGTGAAGAGGGAATGGCTTATGAATATGCCCCCGATGGCACCTTAATTACCTTGATCGAATACAAAGCCGGTTTTATCCGGAACCAGGAAAGAATAAACCGAAAAGATGCCAACGGGTTGAAACAGGGAATCTGGAAGGATTTTTATTCCGAAGGAAAAGTCAAAACAGAAGGGCGTTATACGGACGATCTGAAAAACGGCTATTTCAAAGATTACGATACCAAAGGAAATCTGGTCAACACATCAAAGTATGAATTCGGCAAGCTGATAAAAAACGCACCTGAACTTGCAAAAATGGATGTTCAGGTGGATTACTACCCCAACGGGGTACGGAAATTTGTCGGAAACTACAAAGACGGCGTACCTGAAGGTGTAGCCAGGGAATATGATACCGCCGGACACATCATCAATTCACGGATTTACAACGAAGGGGTTTTGGTCGGAGAAGGAATCTTTGCCGAGGGGGGGTATGAACAGGGCCATTGGAAAGAATACCATCCCAACGGAGCGCTTCGGGCTGAAGGAGAATATCTCAATGGCCAGAAAATCGGCCCCTGGTTGTTTTATCACCCCAATGGGAAAATCGAACAAAAAGGAAAATACGACAAGAAAGGACAACCCCAGGGGGAATGGAAGTGGTATTACGAAGACGGCCGGTTGCTGCGGGAAGAAACCTATATCGACGGACTGGTCAATGGAACAATGATTGAATATGCCGATGATTCCACATCCAAGATCATCACAAAAGGAGATCTGGTTGACAGCCAGAAAGAAGGACCCTGGTTCTTTGAAATGACGGATTATCGGGAAGAGGGTAATTACAAAGGCGACAAACGCGAGGGCCCATGGAAACACATCTATACAACAAATGGAAAAACCCGTTTCGAAGGAAACTACACCGACGGACAACCCGATGGAAAACATGTTTATTACTATGAAAGCGGAAAGGTAAGGATGGAAGGTAAATATATTTTCGGACGAAGAGAGGGTGACTGGAAATACTACGACGAAGAAGGCTTGCTGATTCTGACCATAACATACAAAGATGATATTGAGGTGAAATTCGATGGTTTCAAAATTAAACTGGATGCCTCCTCAAAAGATCCTTCTCCCAATCCTTCGCCGGCCCCGCAGAATCAATGATGGAAAATACCCCTACGCATCCTCAAGACCTTCTGGAAAAGATCCGTAAACTCGAATTGCAGGTCCACGAATTGCAAAATTCAGCAAACCTGAAGTCCGTCGGAACGAATTACAAGGATTTGCTTCAAAATCTTCCGGTGGGTGTCATTATCTATGACCTCAGCTTTCAGGTCATCTATATCAATCATTTTGTTGCCGCACTTTTTGGCCTTCCCGATTCGGGAGTTCCCGCCGATCTTGATCTGGACATATTCAATTACATCTTGCCCGAATACCATGAAAAATTAAAGCAACGCTACCAGCGTCTGCTGCTCGGCGATACCCTGCTCGATTTTTTTGAATTGCGGTTGAAATTACTGGACGGCTCATTTGCCGATATTCAGGCCAAATCCAGTGCGATTTTTTTCAACGGAACACCCGCCGTGCAAACCATATTTATTGACATTACACAGGCCAAGCGGATTGAGGAAGAAAAGAAAAAAGGCGACGCCAGGGTTTCCATGGTGCTTGACAGCATTGATGAGCTGGTTTACTTTATCGAATTTAATGCCGATGGTTCGAACAAACAGATTCGCTATATCAGCGCTGCCATCGAACGGATTCTTCTGATAACGCCTGAAGAATACATTGCAGGTACAGACCAGCTTTTGTCACAATGCCATCCGGATGACCTGCCCAAAATATTCGAGGTGGCCGAACAGCTCAAAAAGGACAAAACACCCAAGGAGTTTATTTACCGGTTCAGGAGAAAAAATTCGAACGACTATATCTGGCTTGAAGAACGCATTCTTCCGCAGCTCAATGAACGGGGCGAGCACATCGCAAACCTCGGAATTATGCGCATAGTTACAGACCGGGTCAACTACGAGTCAAAACTCAAGGAGAGCGAAGCCCTGCTCAGCATGGTGCTCAACAGCATTGACGAAGTGGTGTATTACATGAACTTCAGCAACAGCGAACGAAACCTGAAATTTGTGAGCAATAATATTGAGGAGATTGTCGGTTTCACAAAACAAGAGTACAGCTCCTATTCGGGCAACTTTCTGGAATACATACATCCCGAAGACCTGGATCAGCTCAGGACCCTTCAGCACAAAGCAAAAAACGACAAAAAGCCTGCTCTTTATAACTACCGTTTCCGTCACAAAAAAACGGGCAAATACATCTGGATCGAAGAACGGGTTTTTCCCAAATATGATTCGGAAGGAAATTTCATTGCCAATTTTGGTGTCACACGGGACATTACAGAAATCAAAGAAGCCGAGCTGGCTCTGAAGGTAAACGAAGAAAAATTCAGGATGCTTGCTGAGAATGCGCAGGATGTGATTTTTAAATTTTCTCTCAACCCAGAACCCCATTACGAATATGTGAGCCCTTCCATTTATCAGATCACCGGATATACTCCGGAAGAGTTTTACGCAAATCCCTTTCTCAGTTTCAAAATCACTCACAAAGAGGATATGTATCTGCTGAATGATACAGAAGCTGCCCTGAAAGAGAACAAACACATCAGTTCTGTCATCCAGAATTCTGTTACCCTGCGCTGGGTGAGAAAAGACGGGGCCATTGTATGGACGGAAACACGGAATCTTCCGGTCTTTGACGAGAACGGAAATCTTGTTGCCATCGAAGGCATTTCGCGTGACATCACCCAATCCAGAAAAGATGAAGAAGCGCTGCGTGACAGTGAAGACCGGTTTCGCATTCTTTCCAATGCATCCATAGAAGGTATCGTACTCAGCGACCGGGGAATGGTCATCGATGTGAATGAACGTTTTCTTGAAATTTTCGGATTCCAACACCGCGAACAGGCTATCGGAAAACCGATCCGGAGTTTCATTATCCGCGACAGCAAAAATTTCATCGCAAACCGGATGAGCAGCGAAGGCCCGTTTCATTCTTTTGAAATTGTTTGCCGGAAAAATGATGGTACCGAGTTTTTTGTTGAAGCACGCGGACAAAATATTCCTTACAACGGAAAAAACATCCGGATCACCGCAATCAACGACATCACCCAGCGCAAACTTGCCGAGAATGCGCTGAAAGAAAGCGAGCGGGCCTTATCCACCCTGCTTGGAAATCTTCCGGGAATGGCCTTTCGAGCGGCCTCCGATCCGAACTGGACAATGCTGTTTGTAAACAACGGCTGTCTTGAACTTACTGGATACCCCCCGGAAGATCTGCTGAACAACCGAAAGGTTTCGTTTGCCGAACTTATCCATCACGAAGACAAAGACGATGTCAGACAAAGTGTGGAAACGGCCGTCAAAAACAAGAGCCCTTTTGAGCTCCAATACAGAATCATCTGTGCTGACCAGAAAATAAAATGGGTCTGGGAAAAAGGAGAAGGTGTTTTTGATGAACAAGGAAACCTCATCTCCCTGGAAGGCTTTATTTCCGATATCACTTCCAGAAAACAACACGAGTTCGAACTGGAAAGCAGCAGAGAAAGTTATAAGAATCTGATCGAATCATCTCCGGATGGTATTTTTATCCATGACACGAAAGGAAATGTTTCTTTCGCCAACCCGAGTGTGCTTAAAATGCTGGGGGTTGATTCCATGGATGATTTTGGGGTCAAATCCATTTACGACTACTCATTGCCTGAAGACCTTGAGGTTTACAGGAAACGCAAACGCCATCTCTTTGAAGGGAAAGACCTTCCTTTCATTGAAACAAAAATCAGAAGGCCCGACGGCAGTTTTGTTGAAGTCGAATCGAAACCGATTTTGTTCAATTATTTCGGAAATCTTTCTGTTCTTGTGTTCTGCCGGGATATCACTTTTCAGAGACGACTTGAAAAAGAACAAGTCCGGGCCCAGATGGCGGAGGAGGCCAATAAAAAACTCCAGCGCGAGATTGAACAAAGACAAAACACAGAACGTAAACTGCAGGCCACCCAAAAATATACCGGCCGACTCATTGACAGTTCGCTGGACATGATCTGCGCAACAGACGGAGAAGGAAGACTGACGGAATTCAACCAGGCCGCTCAAAAAACCTTTGGCTATACATCAGACGAAGTCATTGGAGAATTTGTCGGTTTCCTGTACGCTCACCCTGAACAGAGACTTCAGATCAATAACGAGCTTATGCATGGTTCCGGTTTTTTCGCCGGAGAAATTATTAACCGTAAAAAGGACGGAGAACTCTTTGTTTCTTTTCTTTCGGCAAGTGTTCTCAAGGATGAGTCGGGTGAAACCATTGGAGCCATGGGTGTTTCGCGAGACATCACCGAAATTAAAAAAACCGAGGAGCAAATCGCCCTGCAGGCATCCAAACTCAATTCCATCATCGAAACCTCCACCCACTATATCTGGACTTTCGACAGGGAACTGCAGGTGACCTCGTTTAACCTGAATTACTCCAAGATGATCGAAGAGCGTTATGGCGCACCTGTAGAATTGGGGACCAATCTTTTCAAGGGACAGTTTGTTTCCTCCTCCGAACACAATGATTTCTGGACCATCAAATGCCTTGCAGCCTTTAAAGGAATTCCGCAACAATTCGAAACCTCGTTTTATATTGAGTCAACCGGCGAAACAAAATGGATGGAGGTACACCTGAATCCAATCTATGGTGTTGACAGGAAAGTCAACGAGATTTCCGGCATCGGCCATGACATCACCGAGAAAAAATTGTCTGAGGAAAAAATCAAACAATCCCTCAAGGAAAAAGAAGTGCTTCTCAAAGAAGTGCACCACCGGGTAAAAAACAACCTCCAGGTCATTTCCAGCATCCTGAACCTGCAATCTTCCTATGTAAAAGATAAAAAAACGCTCGAAATCCTTCGTGAAAGCCAAAACCGGATTAAATCCATGGCCTTTATCCACGAAAGCCTTTATCAGACAAAAGACTTCTCGAACATCAATTTTACGGAATATGTAAGCAGTCTGGCCAATAATCTGGTTCACTCCTATCAGAGTTTTGAAGGGCAGGTTGAACTTGAACTGAAAATTCAGGATGTTTATCTCAACCTCGATATTGCCATACCCTGCGGATTGATTATCAATGAAATTCTATCCAACGCGCTGAAATATGCGTTTCCAAAAAATCAAAAAGGGAAAATCAATATTCGCCTTTCCATCAAAGACCAGGAAATTACACTTGTCATCAAAGATAATGGAGTCGGATTGCCTTCTCATATCGATTACAGAAACACAGAGTCTCTTGGTTTACAACTAGTTGTAACTTTAGTCGATCAATTAGGCGGCACTATTAAGCTAGATCGGTTAAAAGGAACTAAATTTACGATCGTATTTATAAATTCAATCAAAAACCATTAATATGTCAAAGATTAACATCCTTATCACGGAAGATGAGAGTATTGTAGCTAAAGACATTCAGATGAGCCTCAAAAAGCTTGGTTACAATGTAACCGGCATTTGCAATAACGGGGAAGATGCCATTCGAACTGCCGAAGAACACAGACCAGATATCGTTTTGATGGACATCATGCTGAAAGGTGATATGAGTGGAATCGATGCGGCTGACCAGATCCGGAAAAGACTCAATATTCCGATCATCTTTCTCACCGCTTATGCCGATGAAAGTACCCTGAGCAAAGCCAAAATCACAGAACCTTATGGCTATATCATCAAGCCATTCAAGGAAATTGATCTGCGCACAACCATCGAAATGGCTTTGTACAAGCATCAGAAAGAAGACGAAGTCAAGAAGGAACGCGATTTCCTTTATTCAATTGTTGAGAACAAGGACGCAAAAGATATCATTTTCGTAAAATCAAATTCCAGACTGGTTAAAGTCCGCACCAAAGACATTTACTTTGTTGAGGCCCTGAAGGATTATGTAGTCATCAACACTTCCAATGCCCGCTATACCATTCACTCAACAATGAAAGACATTGAGCGTAAACTTTCTCCAAACGAGTTTATCCGCGTTCACCGCTCATTCATTGTACGGCTTGATAAGATTGTTGCCATTGAACAACCCAATCTTATTCTTGAGGATGAAAAAAAGCCCATCCCTATCGGAGGATCATACAAAGACGATCTGGCAAAAAAGATAAATCAGGTTTAAAAAAAACTCCCCGAAAAACCGGGGAGTTTTTTTATGCCTCTTTCATTTCAAAAGCGTGACCTTGCCTTCGTAGTCGTGCTGTTTACCACTGAAATCATGGAGCGAGATCATATAAACATACACGCCTATCTGGGCAATCTCCGTTCCGTTATTTGCTCTTCCATCCCAACCTTTTTCCTTGTCAGTTGTTGAATAGATCATCTCTCCCCAGCGGTCAAAAATGGTCATTTTGAAATCTTTTATTTCTTCTCCTTTGCCATTGAAAATATCATTCCTGCCATCGGCATCCGGGGTAAAGGCATTGGGAACATAAAAACTAAACTCCGGAATCACTTCTATGGGTTTTGAAACCGAATCCAAACATCCGTTCGGACTCACTGTTCTCAGGGTAACCAGATAGGTCCCTTTTTCTTTATAGGTATGAATGGGGTTCACTGCATTTGACCCTGTGTGGTCTCCAAAATCCCAGCTCCAGGAGATGTCATTGACCGATGTATTTGTAAACTGTATAACCGGTGCAAGTTCCGAAACCTGATCGGGAGAGACAAAAGAGGCTATCGTAGGTGCGTAAACGATTACAGAATCGGTGACCGCACCCGACTTTAAACAACCCGCCGCCGATACCACGTTCAGCGTTACGGTATAAATCCCTGTTTGCAAATACACATGTTCCGGCGAAGCAAGCTGCGATGTATTTCCGTCACCGAAATCCCACAAAAAGCTGGCCCCCGGATTCGTTGCATTGTTGGCAAATGCCAGAGAAATTGTTCCACATCCTGCCGCATTCTGAGGCACAATGGAAATTAAAGGGAATGGGTTTACATGAACCGATACGCTTCCCGATACGCGCACACCGCATGAATTTAACACATACACCGTGTAAGTAGTTGTAGTTGTCGGGCTCACACTGAAAGGACCGGGACTAGTCCCCAGGTTATTGCTCCAGCTGTAAGTCACAGTACCTGTATTTCCGTTAACGCTCGCAGAAATTTCCGTGCTCTGGCCCGGGCACAAATTTCTGGCCGGACTCATCACCAGATTCGATGAATCCATCACGGTCACCTGTATATTGACGGTATCCGAAGGACCCTTACACCCTGCATTGTCTGTAACGGTGACCACATAACTGGTACTTGTTTTCGGAGTCACAACCTGAGAAGCACCTGCACCAATGCCTTGATTCCATTTGTAGTTGTAGGAACCATTACCACCGGTGGCCAGTGCATAAAGCGATGCGCTTTGTCCGGCACATATAGTCATCGAGCCATAGGCGCTCAACAGAATCGGAGTTGGCTCATGGATTGTGGCGGAGAGCGAAACCGCACATCCTTTATTGTCGGTAACGGTAAGCATATAGGATCCGGCTTTGAGTCCGATTATCGTTGCATTGCTTGCAGGAATTGCTGTATTCCAGGAGTAGCTGTAAGGAGTGGTGCCTCCGCTGACCGAAGATGACAGCCAGCCATTATTTCCTCCGTTGCATGTTTCATCGCTCGTATTTATGTTGGCCAGAAGCTGCATCGGTTGGGTGATCAGGGTTGTGGCCGAAGACGTACAACCTCTCGAATCGGTCACGGTAAGCACATAGGATCCGGCGGAAAGACCTGTTATCGTTGATGTCTGGGAAGCGCCCGTGTTCCATAAGTAACTGTAAGGCAGAGTGCCTCCGGAAACAGTGGAAGAAATCCAGCCGTTCTTGTCCCCGTAACAATTCAGATTTTCGGCTGTGGCCTGCGTTGTCAATGCGAGTGGCTGTTTGAGTGCTGCAGCAATTGTCGAAATGCAGCCCTTGGCATCCGTTACGGTGAGCAAATAATTGCCTGCTCCCAGATTCATCGCCGAGGGAGTCTGCTGCATGGGAACCGTGTTCCAGCTATATTGATAAGGAGGTGTGCCTCCGCTTGAACCTGAATTAATCCGACCATTTAAATCGCCGAAGCAGACCGGATCTATACTTGAAATGATTGTTGCATTAACCGCAGAAGGTTCGGTTACTGTTTCGTTGAGCTGGGCAACACATCCGTTTGCGTCACTCAGGGTTAAACTGTAGGCGCCCGCAGTCAGATTTAATAAAACGGCAGCCGACTGAACCGGAGTTGTATTCCACGTATAGTTGTAAGGACCGGTGCCTCCGCTTGCCGAGACAGCAAGAGAACCGTCCCGTCCACCAAAACAGGAAACGTTTTGAATTGTACTGCTTACGTTTATAGCTTGTGGCTGAGAGATGACAATTGGAACGGAAGCCACACATCCATTTTTATCGGTCACAGTAACCGAATATGTTCCTGAAGAAAGGTGCTGCACCAGGGATGTGGTTTGCACCGGATTCGTGTTCCATACATAGGTATATCCGGGGGTACCTCCCGAAACAAGGGCGGAAGACGATCCATCCGCCACATTGAAGCAGGTGGCAGGAACCTGGGTTGTCGCTATGGAAAGAGGCCTGGAGGGTCCATTGATATGAACAGAGTCAACGACCTGACACCCCTTTGCATCCGTAACGGTGCAAGTATACGTACCCGTATCCAAACCCGGATTCAGCGTTGTGTTTGCGCCGTTAGACCAGACAAAGGTAAGCGGCAATTGCCCTCCGGTTACCGAAGCGACTGCTGTTCCGTTGCTTCCTCCAAAACAGGAAACGTCTGTTGGCTTAAGAAGAAGAACCGGCCTGGCCAGAGCAACAACAACCTGGCTTGCTGAATTGCTGCATCCGTGAATGGTACTTACCTGGAGTGAAACGGTGTAATTGCCCGGCGCAGGATAAGTATGAGAAGGGTTTTGAGAACTGTCTGCCGATCCCGCATTTCCGAAATTCCAAACCACACTGCTGATGGTGTCACCCGGGCAGGAAGAATTGTTTGTGAAATTGAAAGCCGAAGAGCAGGGGCCAGAAGCACTGCTGAATTGAACGAGTGGCGCCGGATATATTTTGACAGGAATACTGAGTACAATGTTGCAACCCTGCACGGAAGTAAGCGTACAGGAATAGGTTCCGCCTTTATTCACGGTAATGGATTGCGTTGTCTGTCCTCCTGGAGACCAGAGATAACTCTGACTTCCGGCCGGCGCTGTGAGAGTCACTGTATTTCCGGTACAAACATCGCCACTCGAACTCAGGGCCAAAGGCAAACAGGTGCCATCGACGTATGCGTAACCAAAGTGTCCGCCAAGGGTACAATCAGCAGCGGTGAAACGAATCGTCACCTGCTGGCCCACATAGGCACTCAGATCCACACTGACTGTACTCCAGGGTTTGTAAACGACACCGGGACAGGTAGCCGAATTCATGAATCCGGGAATGTTTTGTCCTGCTGCAACAAAATAGTATGAACAGGGTATCGGGTTTCCGTTCTGGTCGATCATTTCTACTTTGAAAAAGGGTTGCTGTGCCAGGGAATGGCCCGGATCTTCAAGAACCACAGCATATTTATAGGTGAAATTAGTAGAGGCTGCCGACACCGTAAATGTCTGGATCAGCTGTTCAGCCAATCCTCCCGAAACGTTGGCTCCCAGTTGTAAGGAATAGGATCCTCCGGGACAAACAACCGGAAAACCACCACAGGCATCCAGGCCGCCTCCTGAAGTAATCGTTTGCCGACCGGCAATAAATCCAGGTGTGAGACAACAGCCCGGGTTCATTCCTGTTGTTCCAGTCCAGCCATTGAGGTTTCCATCTTCAAAATCAACATTTGTACACGAAGCAGTGGCGGCATGCGGCAAGCCTGGAATTTTTTTGTTCCAGTTTCCGTGAAGCATCTCGCTGTTCATGTGCATGCGGTAGGCCACATAACCCGGCAAATCGCTGCCGGGAATTTTTCTTCCCTTGGCTTCTTCCAGCAGATCTTCATAGGTAGCGGTTAGGGGCAGGCAAGATATTTTAAGTCCATTACTTCCTGCCTTCATCAGGTCAGCCAGGTCGTAAGAAAAGGAATAATAGTTCGGGACGGTTTGACGGAGAAAGGAATAGTCAATTTTCAAATCCGTATACTGATCTGGAATCGAAAAAATCCCGGCATACATCAGATTTACAGAGGAGTCCTGCTCGGTCAGGGTCATCTCCTGAGAGTAAACATGAAGCTGGGAAGTGAGATGGAGTGTAGCCGTTTTTTCGAATTCGGGCGCATTGCGGGGAACAGGAAGAGTCAGGGAAATTTCATAGCGGTTGCCAACCAGTTGTTTCAGTCTGACACAGGGCTCATCTTCAGTACAGGCATATGTCAAAACCTGACTTTGGATGAACGCTAAAATAAATACAATGCATATTTGTTTTTTTGAGTATGAAGAATCCATCGCTCTCTCCTTTCTATCTGCAATATGAAATATACTCGGGAATAAAACTTATATCCTTCTACGTAGTGAATCCCTTTCCAGTTGCAGAAAACAAGGGATTTATTGTAAATTCCACATTTCCAGAAGGATACTTCGCCGTGAGCAGGAACAAGGAATTCCTCCTTAATGAACCCAACATATAGTCCATCAAGGTGTTGCATTGTTTCGGCATCTTTTGTGATCGGAAAACACGAAAATTCATGACCGTTTATTCTTTTTCATGACCCTTGCCTGCTATCTTCTTTTCAGTTCAGAACATGGGGTTCTGGCCGTTCTGCCGAAAAAAGGTCTTGCAATCCATCCGTCCTAACTGACAATCTGCACAATTATCCTTGCCCTCTGCTCAATCTGCTTAAAAACGGAGGCATTCCGTTGTACTTTTAAAATCGAAAACCTTGTTTAACCACCTTAAAAAACAAAGCCATGAACGTTTCAAACCTGTTTAAGAAGAATGCGAAAAGAGGCCGGATGGATTCTTTTCAAAAAATGGAAGAAAAGCAATTGAATAAAGTGTTGGGTGGATCGGTTTCGGCGACAGCTCCTGTCACTGTCACGCCCGATCTCAACGGAAGCAAATCGAGCGATGATCATTGGGACAAACAGTAACAGCTATTGATTTCAATAAGAAAATAAAAAGAGTCTTCGTGCCAGGTCATGAAGACTCTTTTTATTTTTTATCCGGCATGGTATTGCTTGATTGAGGGCCGGAAGGCGGGCTCCATCTATTCTTCACGATTCATTTTCCAATTGTCAGGAACCTGACACATCACCGTGTATTTCAAACTCCAAATCCAAGAACAACGATGTCGTCCTCCTGCTGAAGCCCTCCCTGCCAATTGACAAGTACTTCTTCCAGATTTTGCCTTTGGGAAGGCAGGGGTTGATTTGAGAAGGAAAGAATGGTTTCTTCCAGCTTTTTAATCATGAATTTTTTTCCATCCGTTCCTCCAAGCTGATTCACATAGCCATCGGTAAAAAGATAAACCAAATCGGTTTTGTTCAATGTCGCTTTATGAAAGGCAGGCTCTTCATTGCTTCCCCCCTTTAATTCCTGCACACCCGAATCGCCGATTGTGTAAATGGAAGTGCCGGCGCTGATGCATTCCATTTGGCTGGTCACCGTGTTGATCTTACAAACTGAATATTTGAACCCAGCAAATGCGTCCTCCGAATTTCTTACCTGTTTCAAGGTGGCCAGAATTCCTTCACTCATATAGCTGATCAGAGGCTTCAGGTCATGAATCTCTTCATCCTGAATGGCCCGGTTCAGCAGGTTTATTCCCACCAGCGAAATAAAAGCCCCCGGAACTCCGTGCAGTGCATTGTCAAAAACAGCCACGATCACCTCATCACCTGTTTTGCCAGCCCAGTAAAAGTCGCCACTGACGATTTGTTTAGGTTTATAAAGCAGAAAACTGCGGGGGAGCATTTCCTGAATTTTATCAGGGCGCAACAGGATAGAATCCTGAATCCGCCGGGCATAGTAAATGCTGTCTGTAATTTCTTTTTTCTGCTCATTGATTTGCGTATTCACCACAGACAGGCTGGCATTGACTTGTTTCCGGAAACGAAAACGGTTATAGAGCAAAAAGGAAAGGAGAAGAAGACCGGAAAATCCGGCAATCAGGCCTCCAATAAGCAGTTTGTCTTTTTTGATTTTCAACAGGTCGATTTCAGCTTTCTTTTTCTGGAGTTCGATCAGTTTATCCTTTTTCTCCGTGTCGTACCTCACCCCCATCTCGGCAACCTGTTTCGCGCTGCTTTCGTTGAGCGTGGAGTCTTTCAGAACAAGATACTTATCAAAATAATTCAATGCCTTTTCCTCTTCCCCGGTATGGTTGTATAATTTCCACGTAGCCCTGTACACTCCCTCCAGAGTCTCCATTTCACTCATCTGACTGGCCAGGAGCATGGCCGAATCGAGCATGATTTTTGCAAGTTTGTAATTTCCCGTTTCCGTATTGAGATCACCCAGATTTGTATACACATCGGCAATGCCTATTCTGCTATTGAGGTCTCTGTTCATACCCAGTGCCTTCCGGTAACTGATCACAGCAGAGTCGTATTTCTTCAAATCCTGAAGTGCAATTCCGATGTTCATATAGGCACCGGCCATGCCCCGCTTGTCCTTCAGCGCCATTTTATATGAAAGCGATTTCTGAAAATATCCCAGTGCTTCCTCCGGCTTTCCCTGCTCCCTGTAAATGGTTGCCATGTTGTTGTAGGCATAGGCGATTCCTTTTTTGTTTTTTATTTTTTCGAAAAATCCCAGGGCCTGATTCAGCAATTCAAGAGCCTTGGGAAATTCAGATTTGGCTTTGAAAGCAGTGGAAATATTGAGGTAACATCCCGCCTGGTTTGCCGTATCGTTCAATCCCTCATAAAGGCTCAGGCTTTTATAACCCAGCTCAATGGCTTTGTCAAAATCGCCGATTTGGCGGCATACAATGCTTGTTGTATTGTAAGCACTGGCCAGCATCTTCTTGCTGGTGGACCTGAGATCAAGTCCCAGCATTTTCCGTGCAATGCTGTAAGCTTCACCGGGATTGCTGTATTGAGTTTCCGTGATCATGCTGATCATGATCCGCACCTTTGCCGAATCTGTTTTTGTCTCTGAAAGCTGTTTGCTGAGCGAATCTAATTTTGAAAACGGCGTATCTGCATGCAGCATCCTTCCCCCGGCAAGCAGCAGAAGGGTGAATAAAAGAATACGCATGCGGTCAGACTTTTTCATGGCTTTCAAATTCTCAGTCCCAGTATAAGAATGTCATCGACCTGGAACAGATCTCCTTTCCAATCCTGAAATGTTTTGTTCAGAACGGCCTTTTGTTCATTCATCGGCAACGGGTTCAATTTCAGGATGAGTTCCTTCAAAGGCTTGTATTTGAATTTTTTCCCGGAAGCCCCACCGAATTGATCTGCATAGCCATCGCTCAGCACATAGATACAATCTCCTGTTTTCAGGTTCAACACATGGTTGGTATAGGATACCGGCTTCCCGTCCCGGTTTGCACCTATGGCATGCTTGTCTGCCTTAATTTCTGTAAATACCCCCGAGGAAACACAGTAAAGCGGGTTGAAGGCCCCGGCATATTGAAGTTCCTTTGTTTTGAGGTTTAGTGTGCAGAGAGCCAGATCCATCCCGTCATGAATGCTTTCTTTGCCGCTGGACTGACGCAGGCGAATGTTGATTTCGGTATCCAGGTGCGCCAGGATATCTGCCGGTTTCAAAAGGCCCTTCCTGTGTACGGCATCCTGTAAAATATCCATTCCCAGAAAAGACAGGAATGCGCCCGGAACACCGTGGCCTGTGCAGTCAATAGCCGAAAAAACAATGTAATCTTCTGCCCTTTCAACAAAATAGAAATCGCCGCTCACTATATCCTTGGGCTGATGAAGAATGAAGTGCTCCGAAAAAACGGAAGTCAGAAGCTCTTCGGAAGGGAACATGGCTTTCTGAATATTCAGCGCATAGGAAATACTGTCGGTAATTTCTTCTTTTTGAATGCGGATGAGTTCATTCTGGGCTTCCAGCAAAGTGTTTGATTTTTTCTTGACCCCCCCCCGGTTGTAAATCAGTCCCACAAAAAGAAAAAACAACAACACTCCCGATCCCAGACTCAGAACCAAGGCGCGGTCATGTTTCAGCCGTGTTGCCGCTATGGTCGAATCGGCATTCCGCGAGTCGATCTCTCTTTCTTTTTTTTCAGATTCGTATCGTTGTTGCATTTCAAAAATGGCTTTTTGATTGGTCGCATTGAAAACGGAATCTTTCAGGCCGGAGTATTGGACTTCATACTGCAGCGCCAAATCAAATTTTTTCATCGCCTTGAATACATTGCAATATCGCTGACAGCTTCCCATCAGCATGTCTTTCGACTCGATTTTACCGGCCAATGCATAAGCGGTATCCAGGTAGGCAATACTTTTACTGAAGTCTTTGCGATTGAGGCTGCAATCGCTCATGTTGTTCAGGACAATACAAAGCAAATGTTTGTCCTCGGCCTCACGGCTCAGGGCCAGGGCTTTTTCGAAATAAGGCAAAGCGGCTCCATACTTTCCAATGGCCAGATAAACGCTTCCGATGTTGTTCAGCACCAAAGCAAGTCCTTTGGTATCTGCCAATTCTTCCCGCAACTCAAGAGCCTGGTTATAGTAAATAAGGCTCGAATCCATCTGATTGCGTTTTTTGAAAACCAGTCCTATATTGGTCAGCGAAGACGCAACACCCCATTTGTTTCCCAGCTGTTTCATCTTTTCCAGAGAGCGGCGGTAATAGAGAAGAGCCAGTTCAGGTTTGTTTTCATTTTCATAAATAATGCCGATGTTGTTCAGTGCGTGAGAAGCATTGTTCTCGTCATGGATTTTTTCAGAAAGGTCAAGACCCTTAAAATAAAATGCGATGGCCTTTTCATAATTGCCCCGGTCGTCATTAACCACTCCAAGGTTGATGAAGCAGCGTGCCTGAATGCCCACATTGTGAATCCTTCCTGCCAGAACCATGGCCTTGTAATAATTTTTTTCTGCCGTTTCAAAATCACCCGAGTAATAGGCCGCAAGACCATACCCCAGGTAACAGGTTGCCTGGCCTTTCACGTAGTTGAACTCGTTTGAAATAGAGAGAGCTTCGTCGATGTATTTTTTGGCTTCTGCCGGATTGTTTCTAACCAATTCGCGGGAAACACTGATCAATGCGGTGGCCCTGACCGTATCCCTTTGAGCAGGAACAAGTTTTTTCAGGCTGTCGAGCACTGCTTTTTGCTGAGCAAAGACTTTCCCCAGGCATAGAAAAAAAAGAATGAAGCAAAAAAACCGGGTGCGCATTTGAAATTATTTTCCTGTCTTTGAAGAATCGGTTTTACTGAATGTGGTGTGCTTAAAAATCTGCCGGTTTTCTCTGCTGATTATTTTGAATGATGTATGGCCTGTTCGATATCCGCCAGGATATCTGTGCTGTTTTCAAGTCCCACCGAAATGCGTACCAGTCCGGGAGTGATGCCGGTGGCCATGCGTTCTGCATCGGTCAGTTTGGCATGTGTTGTCGATGCCGGATGCGTTGCGATTGTCCGTGTATCACCCAGATTGGCCGTTAGGGATGCCATTTTCAGGGCGTTCAGAAATTTTCTTCCCCGTTCAATGCCTCCTTTTAGCTGAAAGGTGATCACTCCTCCGCCCATACGCATTTGTTTTTTTGCAATTTCAAACTGCGGATGGGATGGAAGCATCGGGTATTTCAGCCAATCCAGTTCTTTGTTGTGCTGAAGCCTTTCAGCCAGTTTCAATGCATTTTCAGAATGCTTTTCCATTCTCAAAGAGAGCGTTTCAAGGCTTTTTGAAAGCACCCAGGCATTGAAGGGAGAAAGCGCCGGGCCTGTACTTCGGCAAAAGGTATAGATCTCCTGAATCAGATCTTTTCGTCCGACAACAATTCCACCCAGAACCCTTCCCTGGCCATCAATGTATTTGGTTGCCGAATGTGTCACCAGATCGGCTCCCCAAGCAATCGGGGTTTGAAGTGCGGGTGTTGCAAAACAATTGTCGACATTGAGTATGACCGAATGCTTCTTCGCAAGGGTCCCCAGCCAGGCGAGATCGATGATATCCAGGCCGGGATTGGAGGGGGTTTCCACAAAAATCATTTTCGTGTTTTTCTGAATCAGCCTTTCCCATTCCTCCGGTTTGTTCATGTCGGCATAGGTGTGGGTGATTCCCCAGCGGGGTAAAAATTTTGCGATCACAGTATGCGTCGATCCGAAGACAGAACCCGAGGACAGAATATGATCCCCGCTTTTGAGCAGGGCCATGAAGCTTGCAAAAACGGCAGACATACCCGAAGCCGTGACATAACCATCGGCTGCGCCTTCCAGGGCGCACATTTTGTCAATCAATTCCTGGGAATTGGGATTTGAAAACCGGCTGTAGATATTGTCATCCGATTCGTCGGCGAATGCCGCCCGCATCTGCTCGGCATCGTCGAATGTAAAACTGGAAGTGAGATATAGCGGGGTGGAATGTTCCTTCTGAGATGTTTGTTCGGTCTGAATCCGGATGGCCTGTGTTTCGGGTTTCATTTCATGTGAATATAATTTCTTTTCAAAGGACTCCTGCTCGGTCCCGCTGTCCTTCCCGGTTAAGCCAATACATCAGGGGTACCGCAAACGTGTCAGTTCTCGTTCACTCTAACTCTGTAGTTGATTTTTGCTCCGGCCTTTTCGAGGGTTGCTGAAACAGAGCAGTATTTTTTCATGCTCAGATCGACTGCCCTTTGCGCCTTATCCTTATCCACTTCGCCTGTGAAATGAAAAACCAATTCAATGCTTTGCCACAGCGAAGGTTCTTTTCCGGGTTCTCTTTCACCTGCGATACTGATACGAAAATCGCTCACCAGCTGTTTTTGCTTTTTCAATATCAGCAAAATATCTATCGCGCTGCAACCGCCCAGTCCCATCAAAAGCATTTGCATGGGCCTTACTCCGCGGTTTTTTCCTCCGATGGCCTCCCCGGCATCCATTGAAACAACATGGCCATCCGAATCCACGGCTTCCATATTGAAGGCATCATCCACGCGCCGCAATTCGATTTTCATTTTCTGTTCCGGTTTGAAGATTTCAAATATACATAAATGGCCTGTTTTTCAGAAGCCCTCGGGATAGTTATTGGGACAATTTTGCAATCATTATTAGGCAATTTAAACGGTTTGTTAGTAGTTTTACCTGAATAAAACACTAAAAGAAGAAAAAAACGGTTTAGCCGAGGCTATCCGTCACTATATTTTTCCGCACAAGAATCATGCAGGCCAAACAGTATATACATCCTTTCCCGTTTCAAACCGAAAGCGGCGTCATTTTGCCGGGTCTGGAAATCGCCTACCACACCTATGGAAAACTCAACCCCGCAAAAAGCAATGTCATCTGGGTGTGTCACGCATTGACGGCAAATTCGGATGTGGCTCAATGGTGGCCGGGCCTTGTCGGAGCGGGAAAAATTTTTGACCCCGAAAGCGACTTCATTGTCTGCGCAAATATCCTGGCTTCCTGTTATGGTTCATCCGGACCGGCCAGCACCAATCCCCAAACAGGGAAACCCTATTATGCATCTTTTCCGGTGATCACCATCCGCGACATGGTTCAGGCACATATCCTTTTGCGCAAACACCTGGGCATAGACAGCATCAAACTCTGCCTGGGTGGTTCCATGGGTGGTTATCAGGTTCTGGAATGGGCCCTTGAAGAGCAGCATGTGTTGAACAGCATTTTTCTCATTGCCACCTCAGCAGCCGAATCAGCCTGGGGCATTGCCATTCACACGGCCCAGCGCCTGGCCATTGAAGCCGACCCAAGCTGGCGCAATGACGATCTGCAGGCCGGAGCAAAAGGATTAAAAGCCGCCAGAGCCATCGGAATGCTGACCTACAGAAATTACAAAGCCTTTGTAGCCGCCCAAAGCGACAAAACCCATCAACTGGGCAATTACAGGGCAGAATCCTATATTCACTACCAGGGCGATAAATTGGTGAAACGGTTCAATGCACAAAGCTACCATCTGCTTACCCGGGCCATGGACTCCCATCAAATGGGCAGAGGCAGGGATTCTCTGGAAAAAACCCTTTCTCAAATCAAAACACCGGCTCTGATTATCGGTATCGGCAGCGATCAGCTTTGTCCCACCGAAGAACAACGCTTTATCGCACAACACCTCCCCAATTCCGGATTCCATGAAATTGATTCCACCTACGGTCACGATGGGTTTTTAATTGAAGGAGAAAAGATTGCTGTCATCCTGCATGACTTTTTGTCTAAATAAATTGTCCTTTATCCAGCTTTAACATCCTTTCATATCGTAGAGCAACAGCTTTGAAATTCCAGAGGCTCTTTTCTGCAAATGGAAGAGAATCTATACTGCCATGAATGGTTTTTGGTATGTTATTTGATATTTCATTAAGCATAACACAAACGGAGGCGAAATGAACTGCATCAAGAAAATCTTGATGGCTCAGGGAAGATCGCAAGTCTGGTTATCTGACCAAATTGGGAAAAGCTATGTTGTTGTAACGAATTATTGCAACAACAAAAGCCAGCCCAGCATTCTCACTCTGAGAAAAATTGCTGAAGTATTGGATGTGGATATCCGGGAATTGCTTCTTCCCGACAACAACGGACCATAAACCGAAAGCGCCCTCTGTTTTACAGGGGGCGCTTTCTTTTGAACTTTTTTGGCGACAGGAATTGGATGCCTCCTCTGTTTCTGCATCAAAAGATTCCAAAAAAAATCGTTTACTCCATGCCGATATGAATCAGCGCGTCGCCTTCATTGATCACGGGCTGGTTGTTGATTCCGATAATAAAACCATTCACGGGCGACTTCAGGGCTTCTTCCATTTCGCCGTATGGATCGGAAATGTTTCCGATGACTTCGTTTTTTTTGATGAATGAACCGTATTTTTTTGTGGTGCGGAACAAACCCGAAACACCGGCTCTGACCCAGGTTGTATCGTTGAGTGTTTTGGTTTCACCATCCTGCAGTTCGATATCGATCATTCCCAGATTCCTCAAAAGCCGCAGACATCCGTTGATTCCTTCGGTGATTGCCTTTTCATTGAAACGCATGGATTCTCCGGCTTCGTACACAAGTATTGATTTGCCGGTACGGGCAGCTTCGTGCCGGAAAGATTTTTCGCGGTAGCCCGAATTGAGTATGAAAGGAGCGCCGAACATTTTTGCTATCTCCAGGCTTTTCTGATCTTTGAAAAGACAGCGCATCTGCGGGTAGTTGTTAATTTTGGCGCCACCGGTATGAAAATCGACTCCCAGATCGATCTGCGGAGTAATTTCCTTCATGATGTCGTAAGCAATCCGGCTTCCCAGTGAGCCCGACTGAGAGCCCGGAAAGCAACGGTTCAGGTCCTTGCCATCGGGCAGATCGCGCGAATGATTCAGAAAAGAAATGATGTTGATGATGGGCATAACCATGACAGATCCTTTTTTGAGCTTGCTCAAATGCCCGCCACGCAATACCTGACGCAGGATTTCTATGCCATTGGTTTCATCTCCGTGCATCCCGGCACTGAGCAGCACCACAGGACCCTCTTCAAGCGAACGGTAAACATGAACCGGTATTTCCATAATGGTACGCGTAGGCAGGCGGTACACATTCATGTTCACTTCCTTCGTTTCGCCCGGATTGATGATCTGACGATTGATGATTATTTGTTTGGACATACAGAACTATGCGATTAAATGTGTTTAGTAACCTTCTCAGTAAAAACAAATCCTCTTTGTGTTGAAACAACAAATTTACGACGGAGGCACGGAGAGCATGGAGAAAAACACGGAGAAAATTATTTTAGAAAAAAAAAGATTGTTGGTATAAAGAATATTGACTTGCTATCAATATCCGTGCTCCTTCCTGGCCAGCGTGCCTTCTGGTAGGTTATGATGTCTTCAAATTCACATGCTATTGCGATTCATGAAACTCATTGCGTTCCACGTATTCAATAATCCGGCCTGCAATATCCACACCGGTGGCTCCTTCGATACCTTCCAGTCCGGGAGAAGAATTCACTTCCATGACCAGCGGTCCCCTTTTACTTTGAAGCATATCCACCCCGGCTATGGCCAGGCCCAGTTTTTTCACGGCTTTAATGGCCGTAGTCTTTTCTTCTTTTGACAAGGTGATGACCGTTGCCTTTCCGCCCCGGTGAAGATTGGAACGAAAATCCCCTTCAGCCCCTTGCCTTCTCATGGCACCCACCACTTGTCCGTCAACAATAAAAGCACGTATGTCCGCTCCTTTTGCCTCTGCAATAAATTCCTGCACAAGAATGTTTACCTCCACACCCAGAAAGGCTTCGATAACCGACTTGGCGGAATTATACGTCTCGGCAAGAATGACTCCGATACCTTGTGTTCCTTCAAGTAATTTGATAATCGCAGGAGCTCCGCCGACTTGTTTGATCACATTGTCGATGTCTTTTGGGCTGGCAGCAAATGCCGTCTTGGGCATATCCACCCCGGCCTTGGCGAGCAATTGCAAACTGCGCAGTTTATCCCTGGATCTGACAAGAGCCTGAGACTCAACAGCGGAAAACACCTTCATCTGTTCGAACTGTCTGACAACGGCGGCCCCGTAAAATGTAACGGAAGCACCGATACGGGGGATGATGGCATTGACACCGGTTATTTCCTTGTCTTTGTAAAAAATGTGCGGTCTGCTTTTTTCGATGATCAGAACACATTTCTGGTGGTCGATCACCAGCATTTCATGTCCCTTTTTCTTTCCGGCTTCAAGCAGCCGGCGTGTCGAATACAAATTGGGATTGCGCGAAAGAATGGCTATTTTCATAAATGAGTATGGTTATAAAGAATGATCGGGATGGGCAAGTATATCCAGCGGGGCCAGATTCAATTTAGAAACATCCACCACAAAACGGTTTTTTAAAAATTTTCTGCCAATCAGTACCGGATAGCGCATGGTGCCTCTGTTGGTGAGCGAAATTATACATTTAACAATACGCCCTCCCATCTGCACCCGGGTTTTAACCAGGTAGCGGCGTTCAATTTCCCCGAAGGAATTTTTGATGTCTTTTTGGCTGAATTCTTTGGCTGTATGATCCTGTTCGCTGTATTCGGGCCGAAGGGGGTCAAGCAATTTGAAATGAAGAACGCCGTCCTTTTCGAGGATATCCTGGCAATGCACGGCCGTTGTGTAAGCGCCCGTATCTATTTTGGCCGTAATGTCAAACAGACCCAGATCAGGAAAATCAACTTGCTCGCGCCTTCCAATAAGATTTTTGGGTCTTTGCTTTTTCAAATGTCTGATAATTAAAACAGCTTCTAAAGATAAAAAATATTCCCGAAGACAATTGCCCATGTTCGTCCTTGTTTTGCTAATTTAACCCCATCTTTCCATGAAGACAGCGGTCCAAAACAAATACGATTATCTTATTGCCGGTCAGGGATTGGCCGGAACGGTGATTGCGCATTTGCTTCTGGAGCGGGGCAGGAAAATCTGCATCATCGACGAGCCCTCGCTTTCATCAAGTTCCAAAGTAGCAGCCGGTTTGTTCAACCCCGTTGTGTTTAAAAGACTGGTTAAAAGCTGGATGGCCGAAGAGCAGCTCCATTTTGCCGAAGATTTTTATCCAAAGATGGAAGTCCTTTTGAAGGCCCGTTTTTTTTATAAAAAAGAGCTTGTCAAAATTTTTGCCGAGGAACAGGAAAAAACACTCTGGGAGAAAAAAAGAAGCGCCGAACTCAGTACCTATCTTTCTGCAATACAAGCAGGATCGGCGGTGGGCGATTCTATTCATGCAGAGCAGGGCTATGCCTTTGTCAGTTGCGCCGGTTATCTGGACGTGCCTCTTTTTCTGGAACTTTCGCGGAACTATTTTCTGGCACAAAATCTTATTCTTCATGAAAAATTCAATCATGCTCTTTTAACCTTTTCTGATGAGATGGTTACATACCGTTCGCTCGGGGCCAAACGGATTCTTTTTTGCGAAGGCCATCTTGCGGCCTCAAACCCCTGGTTCAGCTGGATGCCTTTCAACCTGGCCAAAGGCGAAGTGCTCACCGTGAAGATACCCGGCTATACGGTGGACAAAGTCGTAAACAAAGGCATTTTTATTTTACCGCTTGGAAACGGGCTCTATCGTGTTGGTTCCACCTTCGCCTGGGACAAACTCGATGAATTGCCTACCGAAGCCGGAAAAGCCGATCTGATCCAACGGCTGGAAAAGGTATTGAAGCTTCCTTATGAAATCATGGATCACAGGGCGGGAATCCGGCCAACGGTGATTAACCGCCGTCCGCTTATCGGTGTTCATCCCAAACATCCGGCATTGTGCATGTTCAATGGTATGGGCAGCAAAGGAGTGATGATTGCCCCGCTATTTGCAGATCATTTTATCGCTCATCTGCAAGAAGGAGTAATGCTGAATCCCGAAGTGGATATCAGGCGTTTTTACAAGGAACCCGCACCCGGCAACAAAGGATAAAATGACAGGCAAGGCGTTTGCATTCAAGAATCCTTATGTTCTGCTCAGCCTCATTTTGCTCCTACACATTGCTGCCTGGATCTGCTTAAAACCCATTGCTCCCAATGGCCCCAGCGACGATCCCTTTCAATACGCCTTCAACGCCAGGGCGCTGATCAATCACAACTACCATTCCGACTACCTGCCTTACCCCAACCGTTTCGGGGTTTTTGTTCCAGTGAGCCTGATCTTTCGTCTCTTTGGCGAGAATCCATATACAACCAGTCTCTGGCCGCTGCTTGCCAGCCTGATGACCATCGCTCTTGTTTTTCTTTTTTTGAAAAAAACAGCAGGTACATACATTGCCGCCCTTGCCGCTTTTCTTGTTGCTGTAAACATTCAGCAGGTAGCTTATTCGCTGGAACTCTATCCCGATCTGATTGTTTCCTTTTATGCCATTGCCGCTGTCCTGACCTTGTATTATGGACGCGAGCGGTCTGAAAGAAAAGCAGGACCTGCCATTCTTCTGCAGCTGATTCTTGTTCTGGGCTTTCTAACCAAAGAAACCATTGTTCTTTTAGGCCCCTTCCTTTTGCTGGTACTGATTGTCGATCTCGTTCAGAAAAAACATCACTTGTTCTGGAAATGGACATTGGGTTTTTCAATTCTTTCTGTGCTGCTGCTCCTTGGTTTTTATTACCGGCTTACCGGCGATCCATTTTACCGCATCCGGGCCATCAGCGACCTGCTGCAATACCGCATACTGGATGCCGATATGTCAAAAAGCATCACCGATGTCAATTCTTCGAATGTCCTCATCTGGTTAAACCATAACCTGGCTTATGTATTCCTGCTTGTTTTTTCAATCCCGGCGTTTGTTTCATCTCTTAAAGAAAAGTGGAGTTCGGTCAAGACATACATGGCCGCATATGCCGCACTCATGCTCGTACAGCTTCTTGTCATTTTCCATACTCCCAAAATGGGGATCATCTATATGCAGGACCGGCATTGGATGTTTCTCATTGCGCCGCTTGCTGTGTTGTCGGCTTCTTTTATTTCCAATGCGGATAAAAAATATTTATCTCTTGTGATTGGAATATTCCTGGCACTTTGTGTGTTTAACTATTTTGAGTTGGGCGGAATGCGGGCTCTGTTGTTTTTCCTGTTTCTGAGCGCCAGTCTTGTTTGCTATTTCCTTAA
Source organism: Bacteroidota bacterium (assembly GCA_003151415.1). Lineage (GTDB taxonomy): Bacteria > Bacteroidota > Bacteroidia > Palsa-965 > Palsa-965 > Palsa-965. Next base: position 12,030 of record PLXK01000145.1, on the reverse strand, counting down.
GCAAAGCAGATCATTGGTATTGCTGATTCCTTTTCTCGTTCTGCTGGCTTATTTTGTTTATTCCAATTCGAATTTCCGGGCGGCAAATGCAAGCAGAACTATGAATATTCAGAATCAGAAATAGCTTTTTTCGTACATCGCATTGTGCTGATTGTTAAAAAAACAGTCATCTTCCCCTCTGGCTCCAGACCAACATCAATATATCTACCCGTTTTAATCTCCAACTTAGTAAAGGCCAAACGCCAAAATGACGTTTTGAATTGACTTTGCTGCAAAAGCGATTCATTTTGTCACAAAAGCGATTCATTTTGTGACATTCCTGTTTGTGGCTGTTACAATCGGATATGTTTTTGACACAATTGCCATTCATTTTGACACAAAAGCGATTCATTTTGTTGCAAAAGTGATTCATTATGTTACATTCTTACTTATGATTGTTGCATTCCATTTGCGTTTGTTACAAAGTGAATCGCTTTTGTTGCAAAAGCAATTCACTTTGTAACAAACAGCACTTACTCTGCTGCATTCTGATATTGTTTTGCTGCAATGCTTGTTCCGGGAGATCTCTTCTGTTCTCTTTTTGAATTTTTCCCGGCCCTTGTTGCTGAAAGCGGTGTTTTTTTAACGGCTAACCAAGGCAACCTTTCAGGCCTCCCTGCGTCTTTATCATAGAATTGCATTTCATATCCTGCTTTCCATGAAAAAAGCCCTACTGCTCTTCGTCTCGATTGTGAGTTATTTGTTTTTTCCAAAAAGCACATTTGCTCAGGATCCTCAGTTCACTCAGTTTTATGCCAACCCGCTTTACCTCAATCCGGCCCTTGCCGGAAGCAAGCTCTGCCCGAGGGTGTGTGTCAATTACCGCAATCAGTGGCCCGGCATCAGCGGAACCTTTGCCACCACCAGCGCCTCGTTCGACAAAATGGTCTATGATCTTCATGGCGGTATCGGTTTGCTGGCCACAACCGATCAGGCCGGACAGGGAACCATCAAGACAACAACGATAAGCGGAATCTATTCATACCACCAGCCCATCAGCCGTACCTTTACCATTGCCGCAGCCATGCAGGCCACATTCACGCAAAAATCGCTGGATTGGAGCAAAGTCAATTTTGGAGACATGATCGATCCTTCCCGCGGGTTTGTGTATCAAACCGGTGAAACACCCGGTCCCCCTTCCAAATCAAACCTGGATGTGTCGGCGGGCATTGTCGGTTTCAGCGATTATTATTTTTTCGGATTTGCTGCCCATCATCTCACCCAACCCAATGAATCTTTATTGACAAGCGGCACAAGTACATTGCCCATGAAATATACACTCCATGGAGGAGCCAATATTCCAATCGGCGATTTCAGAAATCCCGATGTGCTGATTTCGCCCAACATCATCTGGCAAAAACAACAGGATTTCCAGGAACTCAATCTGGGCCTGTATCTGAAAAAAGAAGTGCTTGTCTGCGGTCTGTGGTACAGAAACCGAGATTCCTTCATTATGCTCGTGGGTATCGATAAAGGGAACATCCGTGTGGGTTACAGCTACGACATCACCGTTTCCCGCTTAACCAATACCACTGCCGGTGCGCATGAAGTGTCTTTTGCCATGGGCTTCACCTGCAAAAAACACAAACCGCATTACCGTCCGGTTATATGCCCGGCCTTCTGAGAAAAGAAGTTGGCAGCGTGCAGCTGGTTGTTGGCAGTTGGCAAAGGCAAAGAAAACTGATCGTAATTGTTTGCCCAAAACCCAGTGGAATCCGGCATAAATGAATAATTTTGTACCGGATGAGTTCTAAAGACCAAGTTGGAGAAACGATCAGGGATCTGCTCAAAACAATTCCCGAAAATCCGGGGGTGTATCAGTATTTTGATGCCGAAGGGAAAATCCTCTATGTAGGCAAAGCAAAAAATTTAAAGAAACGCGTATTCTCTTATTTTGTCAAGGAACATGACCGGGCCAAGACTGCCATGCTGGTGCGCCGCATTGCCGATATCAAATTCATCATCGTTGATACCGAACTGGATGCCTTGCTTCTTGAAAACAACCTCATCAAAAAATATCAGCCCCGCTACAACGTTTCGCTGAAAGACGATAAAACCTTTCCCTGGATCTGTATCAAAAACGAGCGTTTCCCCCGTGTCTTTGCCACACGCCGACTGATCAAAGACGGTTCGCGGTATTTCGGACCCTATGCGAATGTGAAGATGATGCACAATCTGCTCGAATTGATTCATACCCTGTATCCCACGCGCAACTGCAATCTCAACCTCAGCGAAGAAAACATACGCAAAGGAAAATACAAGGTTTGCCTGGAATACCACATCGGCAATTGCAAAGGTCCCTGCCAGGCATTCCAGACCGAAGAAGATTACAACCGATCCGTGGCCGCCATCGAGGAGATCATCCGGGGAAATTTCAGTTCTGCCATCAAACACATGAAGCAGGAAATGGAAGACTTCGCCGAAAAGATGCAATACGAAAAGGCGCACATCATCAAGGAAAAAATAGCTTCACTCGAAAACTACCAGAGCAAATCGACAGTGGTCAGTCCCACCATCAGCAATGTGGAAGTCTATTGCATTGCCATGGAAGAAGATGTTGCCTTTATCAATTTTTTCAAGGTGATGAACGGCGCCATTGTACTGGGTCATACCATTGAGATGAAAAGAAAACTCGATGAAACCAAGGAAGAGCTGTTGCTCATGGCCATCACCGAGTTCCGCCAGCGTTTTCAAAGTGATGCCGGAGAAATTGTCGTGCAGGAAGCGCCTGAAATAGAAATGCCGGGCGTCGTGTTTCTGGTTCCTCAGCGCGGCGACAAGAAAAAACTGCTTGACTTGTCAGAACGGAATGTCGAATACTACCGCAAGGAAAGGGCCAGACAGCAAGCCCTTGTCGATCCCGAACGCCATACCAAACGCATTCTTCAAACCATGATGAAGGATCTTCGGCTCAAAGAAGAACCCCGGCACATCGAATGTTTTGACAACTCAAACATACAGGGAGCCTATCCTGTTGCGGCCATGACTGTTTTTAAGGATACCCGCCCCAGCAAAAAAGACTACCGGCATTTCAACATCAAAACGGTGGAAGGTCCCGACGATTTTGCATCGATGGAAGAAGTGATCTACCGCCGCTACAAACGCATGCTCGACGAGAACCAGGAAATGCCCCAGCTCATTGTTGTCGATGGCGGTAAAGGACAGCTCAGTGCGGCGCTGAACAGTCTTGAAAAACTGGGTCTTCGCGGCAAGATCGGAATCATTGGCATTGCCAAAAGACTCGAAGAAATTTATTATCCGGGCGATTCCCTGCCCATGTATCTCGACAAGAAATCAGAAACCCTGCGCATCATTCAGCAAATCCGCGATGAGGCGCACCGCTTTGGCATTACCCATCACCGCAAGCGAAGGGAAAAAGGAACTATCAAGACAGAACTCACCGCCATTAAAGGCATCAGCACAGTCACAGCCCAGACTTTGCTCAGCAAATTCAAATCAGTCAAACAGATTAAAGAGTGCACACAAGAGCAGCTTTCTGAAACAATTGGAAAGGCCAAGGGGAAGATTGTGTTTGATTATTTTCATTCAGATACAGATAAACCGGCAGATCAGACAAAGGATTAGTCTACGGCCCTGCCCGATCTGAATCTGGTACACCTGCCATGGAGCTTCGAACTAACGAAAGTGCTGATGTTCAGCCACCATCCTGAAGAACAAATTGCTGTTCGGGCAATATTTTCAGGAGTTTCGGGGTATCTTTCGAAGGATGCGCCCGACGCGGATCCGATCTGCTTGTGATGAGCTTATTAAAAGCAAATGAAGGTTCGCCTCATGAGAAATTATCAAATCGGGAGTATCAAACTCTTCTTCTTATTGCGAAAGGGAAAACAATTTCCAAAATTGGAGGAGGACTTTCATTGAGCGTTCCGGCAATCAGCACTTACCGGGCCCGTATTCTCGAAAAGATGGGCATGTCAACCAATGCTGAACTGACCTATTATGCCGTTCACAACAGACTCATCTAATTATTCCTGTTCCTTTTTGAATCACAGAATCCAACCTCAGCCCTTTTTGCGCTTAAATACAAGCTCTGTTCCTTTAAGTTCAAGGGATCTGGGGGTAAAGAAAGACATTTTGCCATGCTCCATTCGCCCTGCTGAGTTAGAAAAAAATGCTACCTTTACCTTCCTTAAACCCATCGTATGAAAAACCTGGTCGCCAACTTTTCCAAACAACTCGCAGAATCTGTAGAAATAGCTAAAAAAGCAAAACTCTCTGCTTCTTCCAAAGAGATTTCCAACATCCTGGTTTGCGGTCTTGGAGGATCGGGTATCGGAGGAAATATCGTCAGCGAACTTGTTGCTTTGGATGCCAAAGTTCCTTTTCATGTGGCAAAAGGCTATTTTATTCCCGCTTTCGTTTCAGAAAATACACTTGTCATCATTTCCTCTTACAGCGGAAACACCGAAGAAACGCTTCAGTGTTTTGAACAGGCGCTTGCCAAAAAGGCCAAAATCGTTTGTGTCACTTCCGGCGGTAAGGTGGCCGAAATGGCAAAAGCAAACAATCTGGATCTCATTCTTGTTCCTGGCGGCATGCCTCCCCGGGCCTGTATCGGCTACTCGCTGGTGCAACTGATCCATATTTTGTCTTTTAACAGACTCATCACCAAGACAAGCATTGCTCAACTGGATGATGCCATCAAGCTCATTGATACCGAAGAACAAAACATCCGTAAAGAAGCGGCAACCATATGCTCTGCATTAGACGGGAAACTGCCCGTTATCTATGCCACCACATTTTTCGAAGGCATTGCCATTCGTTTTCGTCAGCAACTGAACGAGAACGCCAAAGTCCTTTGCTGGCACCAGGTCATTCCCGAAATGAACCACAACGAGCTTGTGGGCTGGAGAGAAAAGAACGACAACATTTCCGTTATTTTGTTCCGCGACACCGATGAGTATGAACGCAACAATGTGCGCATCGAAATCAACAAGGCGGTGATCGGTAAATACACCTCGAACATTACCGAAATCTGGTCAAAAGGCAAAACCATGATCGAAAAGGTCATTTACTTCATTCATCTGGGCGATTGGATTTCTGTTGACCTGGCCGAAAAAAGAGGAGTGGATGCTACCGAAATCAATGTGATCATCGACCTGAAATCCAAACTTTCAAAAGTCTGATATATACATATGCTTAACCGCTTGGGTCAATGAACAAAGTACTCTTCCATGATCTCGGCCTGATCGATTACAAGGAAGCATGGGACTTTCAGGAAAAACTATTCAATGAAATTGTTGAAGAAAAGATAGCCAACAGAAAGGCCGCACTGGTCACCCTGACTCCCGGTTTAACAGAACAAAACGAGAACCCTTCTCACTCAAACAGTTTCAACAAGACAAAAAACCACCTGCTTTTTTGCGAACACCCGCACGTCTATACCCTTGGCAAAAGCGGCGATGAGGACCATCTGCTGCTCAACGAACAGCAGCTCAAAGACAAATCGGCCAGCTTTTACAAAATCAACCGCGGGGGCGATATCACTTACCACGGCCCGGGCCAGCTGGTGGGTTATCCCATTCTTGATCTCGACAATTTCTTTACCGATATTCACAAATACCTTCGTTTTCTGGAGGAAGCCATCATCCGCACCCTTGCCGAATACGGTTTGAAAGGCGACCGCTACCCGGGTTTTACCGGTGTTTGGCTGGAACCCACCATTGCCCTTCGCGCACGGAAAATCTGTGCTATCGGTGTGCGCAGCAGCCGCTGGGTAACCATGCACGGGTTCGCTTTCAATGTACATCCGGATCTGGCTTACTTTGGCAATATTGTTCCCTGCGGAATCACCGATAAAGCGGTCACCTCACTGGAGAAAGAACTGGGGCAAAAGGTGGACATGGATCAGGTGAAAGAGAAAGTGCGGAAACATTTTGAGGATTTGTTCGAATGCATTGTTGAAGAGATTTGAGTTTTTGTTTTTGCCTAGTTGTTAAATCCTATGCCTGTCTTCCCAAAACACTTTTCATTCGCTCTGACCGCATTCATCTCAGTCCTATTCGTGGCCTGCGGGTCCGGCAAAGTTCAGGAGAAAACCGCGGCGGTTAAAAAGGATTCTGTTCTTCTGGTGAAAACACCCATCGTCATCGGTACCGACTCCGTCGAAGAAGATTTCCGCAAACGCATTGTCAAAGTACCTCTGGGCGATATAAACGGAGATGGAACACCGGATACGGCGACCATTTATCCGCCACGGTTTATCAGACCTTCCGATCAAATGGTGGGATGTCTTCACGACAGCTGTTACTGCCGGATCCGTTTTAGTTGTAACCTGCCCGACATCTATCCCGTAATAGGTATCGGAGAAACGATGGGCCCTGTGGGCGATCTCAATCACGACGGATTTGTTGAACTTGCTTTTGTCCCTGAATGGATGACCAGTGTCTGGCATTTGCTTTCCGTTTATGGAATAAAAAACGGAAAATGGATTCTCATGGGTACCGGAGATATCAATCTGAACAAGCTCTGGGAAGATCCTGATTTTTTGATACACCGTGTCGTTCGTGTGGATGACCGCCATTTCAAAATCATCTCCGACAGCCTGAGTTCAGAATCAGACTCCCTGTTGCAAACATCCAAAACATTTACCTTCAACTAAGGAGCCATGAAAAAAATCCGTAATTTTTTCCGGGGACTGATTCTGTTTATTCTCGGCCTGCTTGTGGTCGCCAATCTCTTCATCCTGATTACCGGCCGCACCTATTTGTACAAAGGCATTGCCAACACCTATCTGCGGGGAAGGACTGTTCCGGGCATTGACGAATACGCCATTTTCGAAAACAGAAAAGTAGAAAACGGGGTCCCGCAGGAATGGCCTTCTGCAAGAAAATACAACAAAAATCCGCTGCCTCAAAAATACCTGGAGAAAAACAAAAAACTGGAAACGGTGGCCTTTCTGGTCATCAAAAATGACAGTGTCCGCTTTGAGCAGTATTGGGACGGCTTTGGTGACAGTTCACTGACAAATTCGTTTTCGATGGGGAAAACTTTTGTGAGCATCCTCACCGGTATTGCCGTGGCTGAAGGAAAAATTAAAAGTGTGGATCAACCCGTCGGTGATTTTATTCCGGAATTCAGCACGGGAGAAAATGCCAGACTCACTATCCGTCATTTGCTGACCATGAGTTCAGGAATCAACTTCGATGAGGATTACAGCAATCCGCTTGCCTTTCCGGCACAGGCCTATTACGGAACGGATTTAAAAAAGCTTCTTTTCAAATACAAGGTCACCGAAGAGCCCGGAAAGATTTTCAAATATTTGAGTGGCAATACGGCCATTCTCGGCATGGTGCTGGAGAAAGCCACGGGCAAACACATCAGCGAATATGCTTCGGAAAAACTCTGGAAACCGATGGGGGCAAAAATGCCTGCCTACTGGAGCCTGGATCACAAAGACGGGCTGGAAAAGGCGTATTGCTGTTTCAATTCCAACGCCCGCGATTTTGCCCGTTTCGGCCAATTGTATCTCGACAGCGGACGCTGGAAGGGAACACAGCTTGTTCCGCAGGACTATGTGCTGAAATCCATTCAGCTTGCCGGACTGAAAGACGATGACGGATCGGCCAATCTCCGCTACGGATACAGCTGGTGGATTCTGCCTGAATACAGGGGACATTTTATTTTCTATGCGCGGGGCATTCTGGGACAATACATCATTGTTATCCCCGACCAGAAAATGGTGATTGTGCGCCTGGGCAAGAAAAGGGAAGCGGAGAAAAAACACGATCATCCGGTGGATCTCTTTGATTACATCGATGCCGGACTGGAAATGGCCAAATGATGCAACAGCCCTGCCGGCGTCAAAAGACCGATTTCCTGAAGCTGCGGCTTGGAGAACAATTCCAATCATTCGTATCTTTGTGACTTTAAAAACAGATTCAATCGCTTTCTGATTATGAAAAAGGACATTATTCTGCCCACTGTTGAAGATGTAGGTGTTGCCGTAGTTAAGGAGAAAAATCAGGAGGGCGGAGACGAATGGAACGTATACCTCATCAATTTCAAAAACGAAGCCATCGAAGGCGTGCTTGTCACCTCCACGGGTTATGGCGAGCTGCATGGAGAAGCCCGGAAAACATCCACACTGCGGCATTTTCTGGATACCGTTGAAGCGCATTCCTTTGCCAGAATAGAACCGATCCAGGAGGAAGTCTTTGGATTGAGCAATGAGTTCTGGCTGAGCTTTTACCTCCACAAAGTGATGTACGACAAGCAATACATCTTTCTTGCCGAAAGCATCTGCGAAACCAATTGTATTCAGATCCCGGTCATCAACAAACGGGGCGTTTTGATTAAATAGAATTCTCGAATGTCTTTTTTCTTGGATGAGAGATTGAGGCTCCCGATAGCTATCGGGATTTGTCTGAGCTCTTCCCCCTGGATGACTGGCTTTTTGAAATGAACGAATATAACCTGAATCCAAAATGCTAAGTACCATAAAAACAGAAAGCATTCTCTTTCTGGATATCGAAACGGTCCCTGCTTACCCCGATTACAAAAGTGTGCCCCAGCACTTTAAAAAACTATGGGATCACAAATCCAAATTCATCCGCAAGGAGAAAGAAAGCGATAGCCCTGCTGAAGTTTACCGCAGTGCGGGTATCTATGCCGAATTCGGAAAGATCATTTGTATTTCTGTAGGATACCTCAGGGGAAACCAGTTCCGGATAAAATCCTTCGCCGGACACGATGAAAAGGTCATTCTGAGCGACTTTTCAAAACTTGCCGTGAGGTATTTCAATAAAAAAGACAGCCTGCTCTGCGCACACAACGGCAAAGAATTTGATTTCCCGTTTATCGGGCGCAGAATGCTCATCCACGGATTACCGATTCCCCCCATTCTGGATCTGGCCGGCAAAAAACCCTGGGAGGTTCATCTGCTGGATACCATGGAGCTTTGGAAATTCGGGGATTACAAGAGCTATACCTCGCTTACCTTACTTGCTGCGCTGTTTGAAATTCCCACTCCCAAGGATGATATTGACGGAAGCATGGTTTGCCAGGTTTACTGGGATGAAAAAAACCTCAACCGCATCATCCGGTATTGCCAGAAGGATGTGCTCACCGTTGCCCAGATTCTTCTCCGGATGCAGGGAAAACCAATGATGACACCCGAACAGGTTTCCGTGGCCGAAGAAAAACCTGTTATTTAAACGCATGCAACAAACCGATGAAGATGTCCGATGAAGCAGCAAAAAATCAAAATATCTGAAGGCTTGTTCGATAAGGCGAAGAATTCTGTTTAATTTTACCCGTATGTTTTTATACCGCCAATTCATTCTTTTTCTTGTTCTTTCTGCTTGCTTGGCTTGTGGTGCCAAAAAAGAACCCGGGGCAAAGGTGGAGGAATATGGCCAGGTATTGAAAAGAATCATCAAATCGGACAAGGGTTTGTTTCGCGGGGCTGACATCGGCATGGGACTTAAGGAAATCAAAGGCATCGAAAACGATCAGAAACCCGATGAAGAAGCGGAGAACTATTTGTCCTACAGCTTTGGTTTCAAGGACTCCCTGCAGGGGAATATTTATTACAATTTTGAAAAAGGGCTGGATGAAATCGGGGTCGATATTTTCAGGGAGAAGAGCAAGGATTGTGACTGGCTGTTCATTGACTTCAAAAATTATTTCACAAAAAAATACGGCCCTCCAAAGATCGATAACCAACTGTTGATCTGGTATGTAAAAGATCAGGGAAAAGAAGGCGCCGAAATCAGTCTTGCCGATGAAAGCAGGGATTACGGGTATGGCAAGCTGACAATCACCATTTTCCCTTTCCAATCGGAAGTCGATCCGGGTGAGAAAGAAGCAAAACCCTGATTTTGCCATCGCGGTTGTTTCAAAGATTGATAAAACAGCTCGGACAAGGTGTGAACGAGGGATTATTGGATCCCTTGCGGCAATACAACCCTCTATGCATTAGCTTGTTGCACAGAACTTGGGGCTAAAAGAAACATCCTTTCTTGTATTTACGTACAATACACCTAATTTTGCCTCTCCTTATACAGGAGCAAAAAACTCATCTAACCGGCCCGGCTTGTGAATAAAGAAGTTCTTCTCGAAATCAAGAACCTGACTACTGAATTCCGAACCGAAGACGAAACTGTCAAGGCTGTCAACGACATTACCTTCACCCTTCATAAAGGAGAAACGATTGGTATTGTAGGGGAATCGGGGTCTGGCAAATCGGTGACTTCCCTGTCCATCATGCGACTGATTTCAGATCCTCCGGGCAAAATAGCTTCGGGTGAAATGATTTTCCATTCCAAGTCAAACAACCGGGTTGATCTGGCCAAAATCTCCGAAAAGGAAATGAGGCATTACCGGGGCAATGAAATCGGCATGATTTTTCAGGAGCCCATGACCTCGCTCAACCCTGTTTACAGCTGCGGAAACCAGGTGATGGAGGCCCTCATCCTGCATCAGAAACTGTTTAAGAAAGACGCCAAAGCACGCACCATTGAGCTGTTTCGTGAAGTGCAGCTGCCCCGGCCCGAAATCATATTCGATTCCTATCCTCATCAGTTATCGGGTGGACAAAAGCAGCGTGTCATGATTGCCATGGCCATGTCCTGCAAACCCGCCCTGCTTATTGCCGACGAACCGACCACGGCACTGGATGTAACGGTTCAGGCCACCATTCTTGCCCTGATGGAAAAACTCCAGCGCGATCACGACATGGGGATTCTGTTCATTACCCATGACCTGGGTGTAATCGCCGAACTTGCCGACAAGGTCATTGTCATGTACAAAGGCAAAATTGTCGAGCAGGGTTCTGTCTGGGATATTTTTGCAAACCCGCAACACCCTTATACCAAAGGTCTTCTGGCATGCCGTCCGCCGCTCAACAAACGCCTTCGCTGGTTGCCTACAGTGTCCGACTTCATGAACACCGACACCGATGGCAATATGACGGAAAGTGACAAATCGGTGGAGCAGGTAACAACCAGTCTTTCGATTACTTCCGAAGAAAGAAAATCAACACACAAGGAACTCTACGATCGCAAACCCATTCTTGAACTTCGAAATCTCAAAACCTATTTCCCTATCCGAAAAGGCATTTTCGGTAAAACAGAAGGATATGTCAAAGCCGTTGACGATGTCAGTTTCAATGTTTATCCGGGAGAAACACTTGGTCTTGTCGGCGAATCGGGCTGCGGAAAAACGACGCTCGGACGAACCATTCTCAGGCTCATCGAACCCACCTCCGGCAGCATTTACTTCAAATCGCGCGACATCACCGGTCTTCCGTTAAAACAAATGCGCACCCTGAGAAAGGATGTGCAGATTATTTTCCAGGATCCTTATTCGTCACTCAACCCCAGAATCACCATCGGCGAGGCCATCATGGAACCGATGTTCGTTCATGGCATTCTTGAAAACCAAAAGCAGCGTAAAGAAAGGGTCATCGAACTTCTTCACCGGGTCAATATGAGCGACCAGCATTTTTACCGATACCCGCATGAGTTTTCGGGCGGGCAAAGACAACGAATCTGTATTGCCCGGGTACTCGCGCTCAACCCCCAGTTTATCATTTGCGACGAGTCGGTTTCGGCGCTGGATGTTTCCGTTCAGGCCCAGGTCCTCAATCTGCTCAACGAATTGAAAAAGGAATTTCAGTTCACCTACATTTTCATTTCACATGATCTGAGTGTTGTCAAATTCATGAGCGACCGGATGGTTGTCATGAACAAGGGCAAAGTCGAAGAGATGGGCGATGCCGACGATATTTACAACAATCCGCAAACCGATTACACACGGAAACTGATCGAAGCCATCCCCAAAGGCGATCTGAATGATATCCGGGAATCGATGCAGAAGAAAGAATTGTGGAGAAAAAAGAGTTCGATTTAATGAGGTCAGGATCAGCAGGCCGAAGAGAGAATCTTCTTTTTTGCCTCATTGAGAAATCCCCCTTCCTTCGGCACCCGAAACTCCTGAGTTAATTAGTTAGTCCTTAACAACTCCAAA